>JAZRSL010000014.1:0-1828 GCA_045651505.1 Candidatus Gastranaerophilaceae bacterium
TTTTTACTTTCACTCCAACTCTTTTTGAACTTTTTTTTAATTTATTTCTTCTTTTTTCTTTAGCCGCTGTAAAACAATAAATTACAAAGGCACTCCCCTGAAAACTTATCCTCGTTTTTATACCTTTTACACCAAAATATGCTCTCTAAAGCTCTTTCTTATGCGGATTTTTTAATGAAAATATCACAAATAACATGAAAAACTAGAAAAACCGATACGGAATGAAACGGTATTTTTACTTCAAACACACTATTTTTGTCCACTAATCGACACTAATCGGCACGAATATTTTTTTAGGTTCAATAGACAATAGCCAAAAACAAATATCTACACCTTATTAATTAATATAGGGAGCAAATCTTTGCTCCCTACTCGTTATCGTCTTCATATAGACTAAAAAGCACTTCTTTGTCAGTAATTTCTACTTTTATCAAATTGATAATAGTGAAATTTACCAAGATTCGTTCTGCTTCTTTTTTGTTGATTTTTGCTTCACTGATAAAATCCTTCAATGTGATGTCTTTATTTTCACTCAAATATTTCAAAAGAAACATCTCTGATTCTGTGAAAGTCACTTTAACGCTTTGCTTATTATTTTGGTTCTTCCAGATTTTTAACAAAATGCTATCTGCCACTATGTTCTGATCTTTTACTCTAATATACACTTTATACAAATTATTATGATCTGGGGCCTTGTGTTTATTTTTACTTCGTGGCACTATTATCTCCAAGACAGTCCTGCCATTTACCACCCACTCTTTTGCCTGATATTTGACAATTGGATTACAATACATCTCCGAAGCAGCTTGTATCATGTGCTTCTCTTCTTCACTACGGATTCCAGAAATAGCACCATTATCCTTAACACCTATTAATAAACGACCACCATCGGTGTTCGCAAAAGCCACCAATGATCTTGCTATCTTTTTGCTATCAGAAATCTCGAATTTAAAATCAAGCATCTGATGCTCCCCTTCTTCTATCAACTTTTGTATATAGTGCGACATCTTTAGTTTTTTATAAGACTTGCAAAAATAAGCAAAAGAATATTTCAATAAAAAAGAAAGATAAATTTAATAATGACTAATCTATTATTCCTAAAAAAATGTTTACTTTGCAACTTCAAAATAAATAATGATCATTTTATGAACGAAACACCAATTTTACTCCTTACCGGATATCTCGGAAGCGGAAAAACAACATTAGTAAACAACATACTTACAAATAAAAAAGGTATCAAATTCGCTGTCATTGTCAATGATATTGGCGAAATAAACATCGATGCCGAACTCATTCAAAAAGGCGGTGTCGTTGACCAGAAAGATGACAGCCTAGTCGCTCTGCAAAACGGCTGTATCTGCTGCTCTCTCCAATTCGATTTGGTAGAACAGCTCAGCGATATCGTGAAATCAGGAAAATTCGATTATATTGTAATTGAAGCCAGCGGCATCTGCGAACCAGAACCAATAGCTCGTACCATCGCTTCTATTCCTAATATGGACGAAAAATACAGCATTCACGGACTTCCAAAATTAGATTGTATCGCGACTGTAGTCGATGCTTTGAGAATGAAAAGCGAATTCGAATGTGGAAACAAATTAGACAAGAACGTAATCGAAGAAGAAGACATCGCAAACCTCGTCATACAACAGATAGAATTCTGCAACATCGTACTTCTTAATAAGGTATCAGAAGTAAGTCGCGAGGATTTGAATCGCATCAAAGCTATTATCAACAACTTACAACCTGGTGTTGAAATAATAGAATGTGATTATACTAATGTCGATTTAGACAAAATCATCAACACACATAAATTCGAATATTATAA
>JAZRSL010000015.1:0-6979 GCA_045651505.1 Candidatus Gastranaerophilaceae bacterium
TAATTTTTTTGAGGAGAAAATATGATTCAAGTTTTGATCCCACAAAATTCTGATTTTCAAAAATATGAAAATCAAATAAAAGCTTTATATGAAGAAAATCAAGATAAAATAACTGATACCAATACTTTTGATTTTATTAGAGATAATACTTTTTTTTACCTTTTCCTCTTGGATGGTAATGTCCTTGGTGCTATCTATTATTTTATACATAATAAAAAACTCTTTCTTAACGCTTTTGCTAGGCGAAAATCTATAAAACAAAAACTTTTTTGTCTTCTTTTGTCTACGACCTGGTTTAAAGAAGATATTTATGCGGAAGCTCAAAATCGAGCTTCCGCATTTTGCTTACTAAAATGCGGGTTTAAAAGAGTTAAAGATAATTTATTTATATTAAAAAAGCGCTAGTTCTGCGCAGAAAGGAAAAATATGTCATTTGAGTACATTATTGCAAAAGATGATTCTAAAAAACAATTAAACGAAGAAGAAAAAAATACGTTAGTAAAAAACATTTCAACAACCTTTGCGAATCTCAATTCACAAAGGAGTTCTAATTTAGAAATGGCTTCAAATCTGGCTAATGAAATATTTTTTAAAAATGATTTTAAATATTTAAGAGATAAAAACAAAAAATGGAAAGCTAAAATCAAAATGTGTAAAACATTTATGTTTTATCAAACACTAAAAGCTTTTATATGGAGAAATACTTATGCAAATGTTAGTTCTATGTTCGATGTATCAGGAGAAAACCACGACTCAAACAATATGTCAAACAAACAAAAAGCAATGCTTGTGGACATCTTTGAAAAAATGGATTTTCAAAAAACCTGTGACAAAGTTATCGATAACGCTTTGCTTTTTGGCGAGTTAATTTCATTTACGGCTTGGAAAAAGAACTATCAAGAATATAGAAGACCTGTTGAGTTCTTTCAAAATATTTTTTCAAGTGATTTCGTAAAGCTTCCAAAAATCCTTGATGCGATTAAGCAAGGCAAAAACTTTTGGGTTGATACTAAAAAAATATACGATAATCCATACATTTACCCAGTAAATCCTGCTGATTTAGTTTTTGACACGACTCAAGTTGATAATTGGGATTCTTGTCCGAAGATTTATAGAACTTATAAAACCCCAACTGATATTATAAATAACCAATACTACACTCTTACAGACGAAGAAAAAGAAGATTTATTAACAATGGTGGGAACAAATGGAGTAAACATTGAAAAAAATAAAAATACTTTTTCTCCTGATGCAGTCAATGGTTCTACTATTGAAGTGCTTGAACATTGGGGTGATTTGAAGTTGCCATCAGGAGAAGTACTTAAAAACTGGCATGCAGTTATTATCGGAAGAAAATACCTTGTAGAATTTGGTAAAAACGAGCGTTTAATAAATCCGTTTTCCTACGGTGCGTTTATAACTGATCCTGAAACAAAAAGAGGGATAAGTCCGCTTTATTGCGTACTTTCTCTAGCGCATTTCCAGGAAGATTTGGTAAATAGAACTTGTAACTTACAAGCACTTAATGAAAATCCACCTCTTCTTGCACCTGAAGGTTTCTTTGATGAGGACGAAATTGAGCTTTACCCAGGGAAAATTATTGAATATGGTGATAATCTCACCCCAACTGCTGCGTTTCAACAATTAAACTTCAATCCAACAGTATTTTTGAATGATATCTCATTCTTGAATGATTTAATGGCAGAAGTTTCTGGTATTTTCCCTAATATGATTGGCTCAGTAGAGACAACTTCTCCTAAGACTGCGACAGAAATTAACACAAAAGCTCAAGGTCAAATGACTCGTCTTTCAATGCTTGTTGATACAATTAATCAAGATTTTATTCTGCCAAACGTAGAAAAAGTTGCAAAGCTTTGTGCTGATTTTAAGTCAGGCGTGGAAACTGTATTCTTAAATAAAGAAAATCAGCCTGAGCTAATTGAAATCGATGATACCGTACGTCAGGCTGAATATAAATACACTTACTCAGATCGTTCGAATGCAGCTCTTAAATCAGAACAAGCTGATATGCTTATTCAAGCTGTTGAAAAATTTGCTCAAAAAATTAATCTTAACCTTGAAGAAATATTTGTTTGGTATTTTGAACAAAAAGGTGTGGATAATCCTGAAAGATTTCTAGGGGTAAATAAGGGGGAGGCTGTAAATCAAGGTATAGCGGTAAATAATATTTTACCAACTGCATTCTTGGCTCAAAAAAATCTTGATGATATTAATAATGATTAAAAGAAAGTTTTTCTCTTATATAAACACCATCACTAAATCTAAAGATTTTACACCGTCTTTTGAGGTAGGGGTGAATTTATTGTAATTTTATTTTATTTATTTAATTTTTTTTTTCTTGTATACTTGTCTTGTATCGTATTTTAATCAATGAGGTGTATTATGAAAGTAACTCCAATCACAAATCCTGTTGATGCTCAACAGTATACTTTTAAAGGAAAAGTTGGCAAAAGTGTTTATAAATACTATGAAGCTCAAAAAGAGCAAATTATTAATTTTAAATACTTACAAAGGCAAGATATAGATGTGTTTAAAAATATCGTGCCAAAAACTATAGAAAGATTAAAAAGTTTTATGGATAAATTACATCCTGATACAACTTTAGAATTCAAGCTTAAAGAATGTAATGAGGTAGTTCCTTATTTTTATAATAAAAAAACAGATACATCAATCTTTGTATCACCAGCTACTAATCATAGACCAGCTAAAGAGACTTTTTATGCTGGTAGTTTAAATCTTGATATTGGTAAATTTAGCTATATATTTATACGCGACAATATTAATACAATAGATACTTTTTCAGAAGATTTAGTATCTTTGACTTCAAGAGAAGGAAATTCTCCTAAAGATATTGATAACGTGTTATTTAAGCAGATGTTTCTAGAAATGCGTGATAAAATTAAACCTAATAGTTTTTGGAGTGACTTAAGATTAAAGCTTAATGCTAAAAAGCTTAAAAAGCTCGCTCCAGAATTTGATCTTGTTAGTATTGATTTTCCAAAGTTACTTTTTGAAGCTAAAGTTGATTTAGAGGAAAAAGCTAAAAAACAATTAGCTAGAAAACAAGAAAAACAAGAAATTATTGACGATTTTAAAAAATTTGAAATTAAGTAGAAGTTTTTACTAAAGAATGATAATTATGAGGCGGTGCGCTAGCGCACCGCCTCATTGTTTGCCGACATAAATTTATGTCGGCTTTTTAAGCTACATATAATAGAAAGGAATTTTTATGGAAGAAACATTAACTAATGGTCTAGAAAACCCTACTCAAGAGCCGATTCAAATCGATAACTCTCAAGAGTTTCTAGAACAAATTCCAGAAGCTAAAGAAGTTCAAAAAGACGGACAATCTATTCAAAAAGACCCATCGGATGAGCTTATTTTAGGGAAGTTTAAATCAGTAGATGAGCTTGCAAAAGCTTATTCAGAGCTTCAAAAGTTTCAAGGTGAAAGTTCAAAAGAGCTTGGTGAGTTAAGAAAAGAAAGCTCTTCAATGAATTCACTTAAAAGCACATTAGAGGAAGCTGTTGCTTTAAGTAACGATTTAAGCAAAATAATCAGCGAGGATAAAGAAAAATATAATCAAGCTGAATATTTTCAAGAGCCTACTTTTAGAGAGCTTTATAAAGAAGCTATTTCTGCATTAGGTAAAAATCTAGATACAGATAAGTTTGTTAATCTTTTAGAAACTTATGTAAAATCAAGAATTTCTGCTTATGACAGATCTAAGCTTGCAAAAGAAGAAACAGAGCAGGTTATTGATTCTATGACTTATGAAAAGAATTCAAAAACATCATTTACTCCACCTAAGAAACATTTTGATGAAATGACTTCCCAGGAAATTGATGAACTTTTAGAGAAGTTTATTTAGGGTGGATGAAATATAATATCCACCCTCATCCGGGCTTTGCCCACCTTCTCCCATCCAGGGAGAAGGTTTGAGTAAAAAAGAAAGGAAAAATTATGACATCTACAAAACAAATGATTGCTAATGCGTTTTCAAAAGCATTCAACAAGTATTTTTACAACGAATTAGTTGTTGGTAAACTTGCTCATTCTGAAATGAAACAATCAATCAACAAAGGCGATGAAGTTGATATCACAATGCCTGGCATGGTAAGACTTTTTGATTACGACGGTGGCGATTTACCTACAGCTGAGACAGCTACATTATCAACTTGTAAAGTTAAAATTGACAGAGGAAAAGCTTTCCACTTTGAGCTTTCTGAAATGGAAGAAAAAATGCTAGAAGCTAGCAAAGCTAACCCAGAAGGTATGGTTGATTTAGCAAAAGATTACACTTCTGACGCTATTAAACAATTTGCAGCTTCTGTAGATTCAGCTTACGCAAACTTATACACTCGTGCAGGTCATTATCTTGATGATAACGGCAGCGCAATCGCTTTAACACCTCAAGTTGCTAAAGATATTTTTGCTTATATGCAAGCTAAATTCCAAAGAGGTGACGGCAAAGGCCATACTAATTGGGTTGATGGTTCAATGGTTTGTGTAATTCCTCCTGAATACCAATTTTATTTAGGCAAATTAGATGAATTAAAATACACTGAATCTGGTAAAAGTGAAATTGCTAAAGGTTATATCGGCAACTTATGTGGCTGGGAAATTCTTGTTTCAAATAATATTGCTCAACCTGAAGAGGGCGTGTTCTACCCTCTATTCGGTGTGAAAGATAAAACTCTTGCTGGTGGTATTTCATCTGATTTGAACACAACTTTCTATACACCTGAAAAGAACTTCAATACTTGCTACAAAGGCTATGGCTTATACGGTGTTGGTGCTCCTCGTGCTGATATGTTAGGTACAGTAAAAATTTCTGCACCTTTAGCTGTTAATGCGTAGTAACTATTTAAAAATAAGAAAGGAAAAAATATGACAAGAGATATTATTAATGTTCAATATCCGACTTTGGATCATACAGAATCTGTTGCAAATATTTGCATTGAAAAAACAGAAGTTACCCCAGCTAATGGTGTGACTATTGCAGAAGCTTTTTCTAACAAAAACAACTCTTTGTTTATTGTAATCGAGAATTCCGCTTCTGAATCATTACTTACTGTAAAAGCTGGTGATGCTTATCCTAACTCTATGTTAGGTAATATCGTAATTGAGCTTCCAGCTGGTACTTCTGCTATTCAGCTTCAAGACTTATCTCGTTTTGAAAAAGCTGACGGTTCAATTGATTTAGATTTTGCAGAGGGTTTTGACGGCACTATTTATGCTGTTGCTAAATGGGCTGGTGTAAGACCTGCTGAAGAAGCTTAGTTAAATGGCTTTTGTCCCTTCTCCCTTGATGGGAGAAGCTGGCTGAAAGCCGGATGAGGGTAGATATGTACAAAATAGAGTTTATTCCTACAGGACATACTTTTGAGCTACCTGATATAACAGCAGAAGAGCTTAAAGAAAAATTTCCTGAGGACTATAAAATTTTAGAAAAAAACGGTAAAAAATATCGGGACAAAGTTAAGAAAAAAGTATTAGTAAATAGTGATTCAATTTATGAAAAAGTTATTGATAAAAATTAATGGTGAAAAATGAAAACGTTACAACAATTTTTAAATGATTTAGGTGCAAGAGAATCTGGTGGAAACTATAAAGCTCTCAATAAATACGGATATGCAGGTAAATATCAAATGGGGGAAGCTGCACTAGTAGATGCGGGATATTACCGAAAATTTTCTCGCAGATATAATAATGATTGGTCTGGAGAATTTCTTGGAAAGGACGGGGTAAAATCTTTACAGGATTTTCTGAATACCCCAAAATCACAAGAAAATGCTCAAATAATTTTTAAGAAAAAACAATGGGGTTATTTGAAAGCAGTAGGGGCTCATAATTATTTAGGCTTAATAATAAATGATATTGTAATTACATCATCTGGATTGCTTGCAGGAGCACATTTAAAAGGGGCTGGCGCTGTTATTGAATACCTAAAATCCCGTGGAAAAAATATTGGCAAAGATGCCTTTGGGACTTCAATAGAAAGTTATATAAGACAGTTTGCTGGATATGATGTCAGTGAAATAACAGAGGGATAAATAAAAAGGTAGTAAAAATTTGTTTATTATTTTTATTATTTGGGGAGAAATCCCAGAAAGGAAAAAAATGACTATAACACTTTTAGATTTGTACAATGCAACTGCTTCGCAAGAGTGGGCAATGTATGATAATGATGCTTTATCTGATGCTGAATTTGAAGATTCGCTTGTTTTAGCTTTAAACAAAGCTATTTTAGATATTTATGCATCTTATGATTTTCCATTTAGAGAAAGGACTCACCTAATCCTTACTTTTCCTAAAATGGATGCTTATGATTTACCTAGTGGATTAATAAAACGAAATAATAAAGGTCAACATTTGGTTAAATATAATTCTAAAGTGCTTGAATTTATTGAAAATCCTTCAACGCTTGATCTGAAAACAGGTTTACCAGAAGGGTTCTATATTCAGAATGATAAAATTATTCTCTATCCTATTCCGATAGAAAAAGGGTTATTAACAATTGATTATATGACTCTAGTAATAGGTGAATCTGAGAATGGTGAAGAAATTTATTCTCTCAAAAAAGACACTGATATCTTATCTGTACCAATTCATTTAGAAGAACTTATGAAAGAGGCTATTATTACAAGAACAATGCTTAATACAATTGCTTCAGAAGGTGATGAAAATTATTCAGCTTATCTAAAACAAGCAGATAGGGCATATAAGACCTTAATTAAATATGCAAAGGGGGTGAGGCTGGATAAATCAATGAAGTTCTAAATTCTTTATTGATTGATGTAAAAATAAAAACTCTCAAAAAAAAACCTCTTGCAAAAAAAGAGGCTAAAAATTAGTGTAAGATGTAAGATAGTTATATAAGGGGAAATAAACTTATTAAGCGATGAAATTATTACCGAATCTATTAGCACCAGCGAAGAAAGATTCTTGCATAACT
>JAZRSL010000016.1:0-68695 GCA_045651505.1 Candidatus Gastranaerophilaceae bacterium
TATGATACAACCCCTTAAAAATCCATTACCCAGCTCGGCAAAATATATAAAAAAAGCTTTAATTGCTTCAAGCATAGCTACAATAAGCCTACTCGGTTGTGCAAAATGCCAAAATAGTCAAATAGAGAGAAATAGGAAAAATTCAGAAATTCAATATCAAATGGATCATTTTGAACCTGAAGCCAAAACAAACGAATCAGATACCGATAAAAATATATTTCAAAAAACAAGTGAATATATTAAAAATAGTGCAGAAAAAATAGGTAATAATATAAGACCAATTGAAGTTGCATTAACACTTCAATTATTAGGTCTTGCCGGAATAGTCATAAATAGTAAGGACGAAGATGACGATTTGATATAAAAAACAAACTTTACAACTTAAAATAAAAGAAAGAATCATGAATATTAGAAAATTAGCGCAAAACTCAACAAACTCAACCACAAACTTAACTCAATGACACAAGCATCAATGACTTCTGAAGAATTTTGGAAGAGCTAAGAAACCTTAATAAATAGCCAAATTACGTTTCGCTTGTATTTTTTTCTACAAGCGATTCAATTTCTTTTCTAAAACTACAAGTTCTATTTGAACAAACTTCAAATTCACCATTTTTAGTAGTCTTTTTAAGCAATAACTCGCCACATTCTGGACAAGTATTGCCTGTTGGCTCATCCCAAAGCGCATAAGAACAATCTGGGTATTTATTACATCCGAAGAAAATCTTACCAGCTTTTGATTTCTTTTCTATAATTTCACCTTCGCCACATTTAGGGCATTTAACTCCTGTTGAACGAACGTATTTTCTACGATTTTTGCATTCATTACATTCAATATACTTACCATATGGCCCAGTCTTAAGAGACATTGAGCCACCGCATTTTTCGCATTTTTCTTCTACTGTTTGTGTATTTTCTGCGTTATCATTCTCAGAATCTAATTCATTTGCGTGGTTAATAGAAATTATTGTTTTACATTCAGGATATCCCGAGCAACCTAGAAACTGGTTTCCAAATCTACTTGTTCTTACAAGCATTTTTTTACCGCAATTTGGACATAATTTATCACTTTCTATAACAACTTTTTCGCCATTTTTCATTACAGAGTTAACAACTTCCATAAAAGGTTTGTAGAACTCTTCTAATACAGCATTCCAAACAAGTTTTTGTTCGGCAATTAAGTCAAGTTTTTCTTCCATTCCTGCTGTAAACTTATAATCCATAATGTTTTCAAATTGGCTTACAAGTTGCTTGCAGACAGTCCTACCTAAAATAGTTGGCACGAGAGCTTTATCTTTTTTTTCTACATATTTACGTGTTTGAATTACAGTAATAATAGTTGCATAAGTAGACGGACGGCCAATTCCATGTTCTTCAAGAGCTTTAACTAATGATGCCTCATTGTATCTTGGAGGTGGCTGTGTAAAATGTTGTTTTGGAGTGATTTCTTTGCAAGTTACTTTATCTCCATCGTTTAAGTCTGGGATTTTTGCATCTGCTTCTTTTTCATCTTCTTCTGCATCATTATAAAGTTTTAAGAAACCGTCAAAAAGAATTTTACTAGTACCAGCTCTTAGGGTATAGTCACCAGCTTCAATCTCAACAGTTTTATTAGCAACTGTTGCAGGAGCCATTTGAGAAGACATAAATTTATCCCAAATAAGCTTATATAATTTATACTGATCAGGTGCTAAGTATTGTTTAATACTTTCAGGAGTTTTTTCTGGATATGATGGTCTAATAGCTTCGTGAGCATCCTGAACATTCTGTTTACCCTTAACATAATTATTAGGTGAAGATGGATAATACTCTTTTCCATAATTATTAAGGATGAAATCTTTTGCCATTTCTTGTGCATCATCAGAAATACGAACAGAGTCAGTTCTCATATAGGTAATTAAACCGACAGGGGTTCCATCAATTTCAATACCTTCATAAAGTTTTTGCGCAACTTGCATTGTTTTAGAAACCCCAAAACCAAGCTTTGTACTAGCTGCACGTTGAAGAGTCGATGTTATAAATGGTGCAGTTGGTTTGCGTTTTGTTTCTTTTTTAGTAACTTTTTCAACTTTAAATTCTGTTGTAGGGTTTAATAAATATTCTTTAATGGCAGTTGCTTCTGTTTCATTATTAATATCAAACTTTTTACCTTTGTGCTTTGTAATTTCTGCTTCAAAAGCCTTACCATCTTTATCCATTAAAGCATGAATTGACCAATATTCTTTTGGTACAAAAGCTTCAATTTCTTCCTCTCGTTCACAAATCATACGAAGTGCAACTGATTGTACACGACCTGCTGAAAGGTGGTAGTTATTCATTTGTTTCCACAAAACTGGAGATAACTTATAGCCTACAAGTTTGTCCAAAATTTGACGAGTTTGTTGAGCTTTTACTCTATCCATATCGATTTGACGATAGTGTTCAACGGCGTATTTAACAGCTTTTGGTGTAATTTCGTTAAATTCTATTCTAAAAACTTTTTCATCGGGTACTTGCAGAAGTTCTCTAACGTGCCATGCTATAGCTTCTCCTTCACGGTCGGGGTCGGAAGCAAGATATATTTTATCAGAGCGTTTTGCTAATTCATTTAGCTTAGTAACTACTTTCTTTTTGTCAGGAATAATAACATATGTCGGTTTAAAACCATTATGAACATCAAAACCTAAAACATTATCAGGTAAATTTCTAACATGGCCAAAGCTTGCTTCAATTTGATAACTGTCTCCTAAAATCTTTTTTATAGTTTTAGATTTTGCTGGAGACTCAACGATTACTAAAGCCTTTTCTTTTTTAGATTTAACTTTTTTCTCTTCCGCAAATGCTTCTGCCATTTTCCCCTCTTAGATAGTTATATAACTTTTTTGTATCTATCGCCATCGACTTGCTCTATTAAGCCGCTAAGCTCCATTTCTGTCAAACGCATTAATAAATTTTCTGTATTTAGACCTGTTAAAGCTTGGATTTCATCAAATCCTTTCGGCTCAATTTCTATTATATCAAAAATAACTTGTTCTGATTCATTTAAGTTAAGCTTTGTTGCGACAAATTCTTTTTTTTCAATTTGCCAATTAAGAGCGTTAAGAATGTCATCACCTTTTGTTACCATAGTAGCACCATCCTTAAGCAATTTAAAAATACCTTCGGTGTTAACATTGTTTATTGCTCCAGGAATGCACATTAGCTCTCTACCTTGTTCAAGAGTGAGATTTGCGCTAATTAGTGCGCCACTTTTCATTGCAGCTTCACCAACAACAGTTCCATAGCTTAGACCTGTCACAATTCTATTTCTTTGTGGGAATCTAAATTTTATTGGTTCAAAAGTTGGGTAATATTCAGTTACAATAGCACCAGCACCATCTTCTAATTGTTTGTACAAATCTGCACTGGTAGATGGATATTTGAAATCAAAACCGCTAGCTATAACTCCAATAGTTTTTAATCCGTTTTCAATAGCACTTCTGTGAGCAGTCGCATCAATTCCTGCAGCTAGTCCTGAGACAACGGTTAAATCTGTTCCACGTAGGTCAGATATGATAGAATTTACTCCCTCTTTACCTGCAAAACTAGCCCTTCTTGAACCAACAAAAGCAACTGTTCTTTCAAGGTTACAAGAAAATAAATCCCCTTTGTAAAACAAAGTCATAGGAGGGTTCGATATTTGACGAAGCATATAAGGGTATTGAGGGTTATCGTATGTTAATATTTTAATACCTTTATTTATAACAAAATCCAAAGTCTGGTCTGGATTTACTCTAGTTCTCTTTGCTAAATAATTGTTAGTTTTTTGGATGCTCAAGCCTTCGATCTGTTTTAAATCATTCAAGGTTGCGTTCCAAGCTGTTTCAATATCTCCAAAGTAATTATAGAGCCTTTGGATGAAAGTTGAATCTAGTTGATCTATTGATGAGAAAGCTGTCCAAAATTTAGTTTTCATTGTGTTTGCCTATAATGAATGTCTAGAAATGTCTTACTTGAGGATCTATAAGTGTATTTGCAAGCTTATTTGCTCCAGCAAAACCCCTTGCCCTTAGTTTCATAACAGCCCTTTCAATGTTGTATTCAACAAATTTATGTTTAAAAATACATTTTCCATTATTAACAGTAATAACTAAGTAACACGATTTTGGCTCTGGCGTAAAAGGTCTTCCTACACTGCCAACGTTTACTACGGTTTGTTTAGTTGAAGTTTGAAAACCGCAAGGAATGTGAGTGTGACCGCACAAGACTACATTCGCGTCAATGCCGTTAAGCATTCTTTCAACTTCGTGCATTGGTGTGTTAGCTAAAATATCTTCATTATTTCTTCTTGGGGAACCATGAACTAATAAAAACTTAACACCTTCTTCTTCTATTTCAAGTTGAGGTGGTAGTTTTTTGAGAAAATCTCTTTGTAAAATATTTATTTGAAAAAAATCATCTTTCAAAGCCTCTGCCATAACAGGAGCTTTTTCTAGCAAATTGTTGTATAAGTCAGCATTGTAATCACCAATCATTAAGTCTGTATTACCTTGAATCATTTTAAAATTTTCATCTTTTTCTTTTTGCATAAAAAACTCAATGGTTTTCCACGGCTCAGGTCCGGCCATAGCATAATCTCCAAGAGCAAAAATTTTATCACACTTTTCTTGCTTAATATCTTCAAGAACTGCTTCTAAAGCTTCGATATTTCCATGGATATCAGAGATTACCGCAATTTTCATAAACTTTCTCCTTCATAACTGACTTTTTTTCTTTTCATTATACAATTGTATCATGATGATAAGAAGAAAATCTAAACAAATTTCAATAGGAAACATTTTGGTTGGGGGAGATGCTCCAATTAGCGTTCAATCTATGTGTAATACTGACACTAGAGATGTTAAAAAGACGCTGGAACAAATTAATGAATTAGCAGCTGCGGGTTGTGAGATTGTTAGGTTAGCAGTTTTAAATAAAGATGCAGCTGAAGCTATAAGGGAAATTGTTAAAAAGTCACAAATACCACTAGTTGCTGACATTCATTTTGATTATAGATTGGCATTACAGTGTATAGAAAATGGTATCCATGCTCTAAGGATTAACCCTGGTAATATTGGCAAAAAAGAACATACAATTAAAGTTATTGAAGCTGCAAAATATCATAATATACCTATAAGGATTGGTATAAATGCCGGTTCTCTAGAAAAGGAATTTGCAGATATGGATTTACCTTTGCATGAAAAAATGATTAAGAGTGCATTGCGTCATATTGAAATTTTAGAAGATTTGAATTTTTATGATATAAAACTTTCTCTAAAATCTTCGGACGTAGTCACAACGATTGAAGCTTATAAGAAGGTTGCAACAATGATTGATTATCCATTACACCTAGGTGTTACGGAAGCTGGTACATTAAAGGCTGGTTTAATAAAGTCTTCTGTTGGATTAGGAACACTGTTAAGTTCTGGAATCGGTGATACTATTAGGGTTTCTTTGACAGAAAATCCTGTAGAAGAAGTTGAAGCTGGTTTTGGAATTTTAAAATCTTTAAATTTAAGAACCAAAGGAATTAATTTTGTTTCTTGTCCGACTTGTGGAAGAACCCAAATTGATTTGATTGGACTTGCTAAAAAAGTTGAAGAACGTTTTAAAAATTTAGATTTGCCAATAACAATTGCAACTATGGGATGTCCGGTAAATGGACCTGGAGAAGCTAAGCATGCTGATTTTGGAATAGCTGGGGCTATAAATGAAGGTTATATATTTAAAAAAGGTGAAATTGTTGCAAGAGTACCAGAGGCTGACTTGATTAATTCATTAGAAAAGATTATAATTGAGACATACGGTTTAGATAAATAAGAGTAGGTGCTATGAAAAGAAATTTATTATATTTTATGATTTTAGGAGTGTTAATTACTATTCCTGCAAATTCTGCAGTGACAATTGAAGAAACAACTGATGCCGAATATCTGATAAATTCAGGATATTCTCAAGTAGTCGCAGAGGATGTTTTTATTCAAAAAAATAGAGCAAAAGGAAAGCCTGTTGAACCATTGTATGAAAAATCACAAAATAAATTTGTTAGGGCGTGTAAAAAATTCTATTCATATCTAGATCCTGGTATTGAAAATGTTGATAGAATTCACCATGATATAAAAATTTCACCATCAACATCAGATTTATAATGTAATTTTGTAAGCGGGCGAGGTTTTTACCTCGCCTGCTTGTTGTATTATATTTTTTTATTTTATATAATAAATTTATGACAATGAAACGATTTAGATTTTTGACTTCTGGGGAAAGTCACGGAAAATGTTTAACAGCTATCATAGAGGGAGTTCCTGCTGGTATTAGGATTAAACCAGAGGTTATTAATGAAGATTTAGCAAGGCGTCAGTCAGGCTATGGACGTGGTGCTAGAATGCAGATAGAAAAAGATACTGTTGAGATTAAATCTGGAGTTCGTCTTGGAAAAACAACAGGTGCTCCAATTTGTTTAGAAATAAAAAATAAAGATTTTGCAAATTGGGAAGATGTTATGAATCCTTTGCATTATGAATATCCTACAGAGGATATTTTAAGAAAAATAGAAGAGAAAAGTTTTACTAAAATACGTCCAGGACATGCTGATTATGCAGGTTCGGTAAAATATAACTTAAAAGATTTAAGAGATGTTTTAGAACGTTCAAGTGCTAGAAAAACAGCTATTGAAGTTGCGGTAGGTTCAGTAGCAAAGCAGATATTAAAAGAATTTGGAATTATTGGGTTTTCACATGTTGTTCAAATAGGTGATGTAAAGCTTGACTTTTACCCTAAGACATACACATTGATTAAACAAAAAGCTGAGGCTTCTTCTGTGAGATGTTGTGATGAAATGGTATCTGATAGAATGATGAATGCTATTGATAGAGCTTCCCAGGAAGGTGATACTCTTGGCGGTAAATTTGAAGTTATATTCGGTAATTTACCAATAGGGCTTGGATCTTATGCTCAATGGGATACAATGTTAGATGGTAAGTTGGCGCAGGTAGTTATGAGTATTCCAGCTGTTAAAGCTGTAGAGGTTGGTGCTGGAGTTGATTCAGCACATATGTCAGGTTCTCAGATGCATGACGAACTTTTTGTCGATAAGAATAAAAATATTTATCGCCAAACAAATAATGCTGGCGGAATTGAAGGTGGAATTACAAATGGAGAAACCTTGATTATAAAGGGTACAATGAAAGCAATTCCAACTATGAAAAAATCTAAAGCAACAGTCGATTTAAAAGATAAAACCCCTGCTGTAGCTCATTTTGAACGCTCTGATACTTGTGCAGTGCCAGCTTGTGCTGTGGTTGCCGAAGCTAGGGTTGCTATTATTCTTGTCGACGAACTTTTGTGTAAAGTTGGCGGTGATAATTTACTAGAGATGAAGGCTCATTATGGAGACTAATATTGTTCTTATAGGTATGCCAGCAAGTGGGAAAACTACTATTGGAAAGATTTTAGCAGAGAAGCTTTTAAATTATACGCTAATCGATACCGATAGTTTAATTGAAAAAACTCAAGGAATGACTGTTGCTGAAATTTTTAAAAAACATTCTGAAGATTATTTTAGGAAGCTTGAATATGATGCAATTAAATTAATATGTAATGGCAAAAATAAAATAATTTCTATTGGTGGTGGTGCTTTCGAAAATCCTGATAATAGAATTAAATTGCTAAATTTTGGAAAAGTTTTTTATTTGAAATCTAGCCTTGATGTATTATATTATAGAATATCGGAGGATGTTACAAGGCCGTTATTGCAGAACGAAAATCCACGTGCAGTTTTGGAAAATTTACTTAGAAGACGTGAAGAAAATTTTTTAAAAGCGCATCAAGTGATTGATACAGATAATTTAACTGAAGAAGAGATTGTAGGTATTATTTTAGGAAGTATAAATGAGACAGATTCTCAATGTTGAAATAGGAAAATATGATATATTTTTAACTGATGACTCAATTGCTAAAACGATTGAAGATATTTTAGCTTTTACTTCTGAACAAAAGCGTCTTTTTGTTATTTCGAGGAAGGTTTATAATTTATATAAAAAACAATTTAATTTAGATAATTTTGATATTTTTATTCTACCAGATGGGGAAAAAGAAAAGAATTATAAAAATTATATTAAAATATTAGAAAAAGCTAGTGAGGTTGGTTTAACCCGTTCTGACGCGATAATAGCCATTGGCGGAGGTGTTGTTGGTGATATTGCAGGGTTTGTGGCATCAACATATCTGAGAGGAATTGCTTATATTCAAGTCCCTACGACACTTTTATCTATGGTAGATTCTTCTGTTGGTGGTAAAACTGCTATTGATTTAAATGGAGTGAAGAATATTGTTGGTTCTTTTTATCAACCAAAAGCTGTTTTTATTAATATAAATTTTTTGAATACGCTTGATAAAAGACAATTTTTTTCAGGGCTTGGTGAAGTTTTGAAATATGCTTTTATAGAAGATGATTGTAACTATAAACACGCTTTATTCTTTTTTGAATACTTAACTCTATGTAGTAATAAATTGTTAGAAAAAGATTCAAAAACTCTTATGCGAGTAATTGAATATTCTTTAAAGCTAAAAATATCAGTTGTAAATCAAGACGAAAAGGAACAAAGTTTAAGAAAAATATTGAATTTTGGTCATACATTCGGCCACGCATTAGAGGCGATAGGGAATTTTAAAAAATTTACTCATGGAGAAGCCGTAGTTCAAGGTATATTTTTTATTTTTAAATATGCGTATGCAAAGAATTTAATTACATATTCTTATTACCGCCTTTCAAAAGAATTATTAGAAAAATATGGATTCAATGTGTTTGATTTTAAATCTAAATATCAGCCAGACAAACTAGTAGACTTAATGAAAAAAGATAAGAAGGCATTAAATGATAAGCTGACATTTATCGTACCAGCGGATAAGAAAAAAGTTAAAGAAATTACATTGTCATTAGAAGAAGTTATGGAAATGTTAAATATCTAATCAATGTTTATATAAAAAAGCTTAAATTATATCACCAATGTTGACTTCACATTTTAAATAGTTTCTTGTAAAAGGCTTGTCAATTTCTTTATATAAATTTAAGTCCCCCATTTTTAATATTTTATTGTCACCACATAGAATTGATATAGTTTTTGTTTTTACATCAAAATCTACGATTGTACTAGCTTCTGTGTATTCAGTTTTATTATCTTCTATTGTAATTTTATGAGGATTTGGGGTTAAAGCTGTTATGTTGTGGTAAAAATAAGTTTTATTCCAAGGATAATGAGCTCTTATATTTGCATAAATTTCTTCGGTGTCTTTTTTGAAATCTAGTTCAAAATCTTCCGGATAAGAGTAATAGCTAGATTTATCTTCTCTTTGTTGTAGAGGTATTATAATATCCTCAGACAAATCCTTAAGTAATTCGCAAATAGCCCCTCTCGCAGTTAAAACAGTTCGTTGTTTTAAACTTTCACCTGTATCTGAAGGGTAAATTTTTACTTCTTCTTGGGCAAGAATTGCTCCAGTGTCATAGTTCTCATCCATTAAGTGAAAAGTTATTCCGCTTGTAGTTTCTTGGTTTTTTATAACCCAATAATATGGATTTGGGCCACGATATTTAGGTAAAAGTGATGGATGAGCATTTATTGTAGCAATTTTGGGTATACTGTAAGTTGCCTTATTAAATTTCTCTCCCCAAGAACCTACCAATATAATATCTGGATTCAATCTTAGAAGTTCTTTTCTGAATTTTTCAGAATTAACGCTATTTGTATGAATTTCTGGTAGATTGTAACTTTTAATATAATTATATTCTATTGAAGGATTAAAAATATCTTTTAGCTTCCTTAAAAAGGGCGGGTATTTTGTACTATCTTTCCGCAGAACTCCCACGATTTCCATGCCAGAATCAAGAGTTCCTGAAATCAAATTTGTAAACATTTCTCCATAGCCTATAATTACGACTCTAAGCATAGTTTGATATCCTTGTTAATTTGTATCTTTAGTTCTTCTAAATTTTTAAATTTTTGCTCGTCCCTAATTTTATCAATAATTTCGAAAGAGATTTCTTTTCCATATAAATCAATATTCGAATTTATAATATGAAGTTCAAGAACTTCTTTTTTTCCATCAACCGTAGGTTTAATACCCCAATTTAAAATAGCAGGTTTGTTAAATATTTTTGCGGAGAATACTCCGTATGGTAAGCGAACAATATTTTTAGGATAATCCATGTTTGCAGTTGGAAAACCTAATTTTCTTCCGAGTTGAACGCCTTTAATAACTTTAGATTTTATCTTAAAATTTTCTCCTAAAAATTGATTTGCTTCTTTAATTTTGCCTTTATTAAGTAGCTCTTTTATTTTTGTAGAAGAAATTGTGGTGTCGTTATTTTTAAATTCAGGAGTACAAATATATTTGTAATGATATTTTGTCTGCATATTGTATAAAAAATCGGTATTACCTTGTTTGTTTTTCCCAAAAGTATGATTATACCCTGAAATTATGTGTTTTGGAGCAAAATTCTTTACAAGGTCACATAAATATCCTTCGGCAGTTAATTCCATAATATTTTTAAAATCATATTCAAAAATGTAATCTATACCAAGCTTTTCTGCTATTGAATAAGAAATTTCTCGTGGATAAATATAATTAAAGTTTTGTGTGAAAATTTCTGCAGGTGATTTTGAAAATGTCACGATAACTTTGTTTAAATTGTCTGGAGCTTGTTCTATAACATTCCTATGCCCAAGATGTAAGCCATCAAAAAAACCTAGTATTAAAGATACATTTTTAGGTGTTTTTGAGCTGTTATTAATAATTTCCATATAACTATGCAATCACGTCAAATTTGCCATTAAGAATTTGTTTGTGGCAAAAAAATTTCCATTCATTTATAGAATCGTATAGGCGTTTTTTTTCAACACCAGTTGCTTTTTTTGAGCTGTTAGGCAAAGAATTAAAAACAGTATCTGCATTTTCTTCAGTAGATACAGGGTTGTTTTTTGTATTCGTACTTTCAACTATCTTCTTAGATTGAAACAAGTTTGCATTAACAGCAGAAACTAGCATATAAACCCCTTTCGTAAAGAAAATTTTACCATAAATAAAAAATTTAATCAATAATCCGGTTAGGCATGGTAAAAAAATAATTAGTTAAATACTGCAAAAAGTCCAAGAATAATAAAAATAATTCCAGCAGTGATTTGGAGATTTTTTTGAGGTATTTTTTTTATTTTTCCACCTAAAAAGAAGCCGATTGCAGAATTTATAAAAGTAATAATAGTAAACAGTAAAGCTGGCTTGAAAATGTTTACGTTATATAGTACTAAAGATATCCCAGCTGAGAACGCATCAATGCTAGTTGCAATACCGATTAAAAATAAACACAAAAGGTCTACGCATTTTGGAGTTGAATCCTTTTCTTTTAAGGATTCTTTGATTATGCTAATACCTAAAACAATAAATAGCGTACAAACAATCCAAGGAGTATATGGTTCTATATAGTGTTTAATAAATGCTGTTAAATATGCACTAATACAGGGGAAAAGCCCTTGGAAACCACCAGTGAAGAGTGCTAACAATAAGCAAGTTTTTATCCTGTTTTGGTTAAAAGCTAAACCATACGCAAACGATACGATAAAAGCATCGACTGAAAGTGCCAGACCTAAAAGTACTATTTCAGTTGGTGTCATTAAAATCTCTCCCTATAATATGTTTAGAAAACGTCTGTTTTAATTGGGTTCTTGAATTTTGTAATATTTCCTTGGAATAATAGTTTAACTGTTCCAACAGGTCCGTTTCTGTGTTTTGCAATAATGATTTCAGCTTCACCTTTATTAGCAGCTTTTTCTGCTTCGTCTTCATCAGAGTCTGCATTTTTGTAATATTCATCACGATAAATAAACATAACGATGTCTGCGTCTTGTTCAATTGAACCAGATTCTCTAAGATCTGAAAGCATTGGGCGTTTATCAGTTCTACCTTCTACTGCACGAGAAAGCTGTGATAATGACAAAATTGGAACATTCAATTCTTTTGCAAGAATTTTTAGACCTCTTGAAATGCTAGAAATTTGTTGCATACGATCTTCTCTACCAGATCCTTCAATTAACTGTAAGTAGTCAATTACAATTAAACCAAGATTCTTTTCTGTCATTGCAAGTCGTCTGCACTTAGCTCTTAAATCTGTGATAGTACAGCCGGCTGTATCATCAATATAAATAGGTGCTTGAGAAAAAGCATCCATCGCTACGGCTAATTTTTCCCAGTCTTTAGCTTGCATATTACCTGTTTTTAAACGTTGCGTATCAACTTCTGCTTCAGAACATAAAAGTCTTTGAACAAGCTGCTCTTTTGACATTTCTAAAGAAAAGATAGCAACTGGAATATTTGCTTTTAAAGCTACGTTTTGAGCAATATTTAACGCAAAAGAAGTTTTTCCCATTGCGGGACGAGCGGCAAGAATTATCAAGTCTGACTTTTGAAGACCATTCATCATTGTATCAAGATCGTAGAATGCTGTAGGAGCTCCTGTTAGCTTGCCTTTATTGTTATATCTTTCTTCAATTTTTGCATAAGATTCATAAACAAGATCTTTTATTGGTGATAATGCTTGAGATGCTTTTTGAGATGCAATATCGTATACAAGTTTTTCCGCAAGCTCTAAAGATTCTTCAATTGGATTTAAATCATAGCCAGTGCTTATTATTTCAGACCCAGCATTGATTAAAGAACGTTTAATAGCCTTTTCTTGTACGATTTTTGCATAATATTCTACGTTGGTAGTAGTAATTGTTTTATAACTTAGGTCGTTAATAAAAGCTCTACCGCCAACTAGCTCTAGTTTTTGGTTAATATTTAAAATATCAGAAACTGAAACAATGTCTATTTTATCTTCACTATTATATAGTTGAAGCATTGCCTCATAGACATATCTATGAGCAGGTTTATAAAAAGATTCTGGCTTGAGGTGCTCAACAACCTTGTTCATACAAACAGGACTAACCAAAATAGCGCCTAGAATTGCTTCTTCTGCATCAATATTTTGAGGCATCAATTCTGAAATTTCTTGGTTATTTTTCTTTTGTTTTGATGTATATGAAGTAGACATATTAATATATTGCCAGCAAAAAACTTTGCTGGCAATATTTTGTTACCGAATATTAATTATTTGTGCTTGAAAATTTCTAGAATTTTTAAATAAGCGTTTTTGTAATAAAATTAAATAGTAATAAAAAGAGGTTGTTATGAAAAAAGTTTATATAGAGGTAATGGGTTGTCAGATGAATAAATCTGATGCTGAACGTATGTACGGCATGCTTGAGCATCTTGGTTATACAGAAACGGTTGATCCTAAAGAAGCTGATATGCTTATTATAAATACTTGTTCCGTAAGGCAATTGTCTGAAGACAAAGCTTTTAGTGCAATTGGTGTTTGGGGTAAATGGAAAAAAGAAAATAATCCAGATTTAAAAATTATTTTTGCTGGCTGTGTTGCTCAACAAGTAGGTAAAAGAATTTTTGCGAGAGCTCCTTATGTAGATTTAGTTTTAGGTACTCAAAGAGTATACGAACTTCCTAATCTTGTAAAAAGAATTGAAGCAGGAGAAAGAATTGTATCGGTTGAGGAAGAACAATTTGAAGAATATGATATTCAGATTAACCGTGTAAAATCAGTTAATGCTTGGGTTCCGATTATGGAAGGTTGCAACAACTTTTGCTCATATTGTATCGTTCCATATACTCGTGGCAGAGAACGTTCTAGAAATCCTGAGCTTATTTTATCTGAAATCAAAAAAGCTTTATCGGAAGGATTTAAAGAGATTACCCTTCTTGGACAAAACGTTGATAGCTATGGAAAAGGTCTAGTAAAAACTAATAATGGATTTAAAACAACTACTGAGCAGGTTTGGGCTACAGATGAAGATGGTAAAATAATAAATTTATCTTGGTTGCTTAGAAAAATTAACGCTCTTGAAGGTAAGTTTAGAATTCGTTTTGTAACATCTTATCCGACAGATATAACTGATGAATTAATTGATACAGTAATTGAGCTTGATAAAGTTTGCGAATATTTCCACATTCCAATGCAACATGGTGATGACTACACGCTTAAGAAAATGAATCGTAAATATGATTATGCGACTTATAAAAAGATTGCAGATCACGTTCGTAGCAGAGTCCCAGATGTTACAATTACAAGTGACTTTATAGCAGGATTCCCAGGGGAAACAGAAGAACAGTTCCAAAGAATGCTTGATGCAATGGATGAGCTTGAACTTGATTACTCAAATACTGCGGCTTACTCTCCTCGAGAAAGAACCGTTGCTGCTAGATGGACAGATTTATACATTGATGAAGATGTTAAAACGGAGCGTTTAGCAAGATTAAACGAAAAAAATAGAGAATGTTGTTTAAAATCTAACCAAAAATATCTTGGTCGTGAATTAGAAGTACTTATCGAAAATTTTGAAGACAGAGGCGAAAAAGGAACTGTTGTTACAGGCAGAACTCGTAATAACAAAATTGTCCATGTTCCTTATGACAAAGATATTACAGGAGAATTTGTGAACGTAAAAATTACAAACGCTAGAACTTGGTACTTAAACGGAGAGTTGATTAACTAATGCCACATTTTTTTGTTGATTCAAGAAACAGAGTAAATGATTTAATTACAATTAACGATAGCGAAAACTATCGTCATATTGCTCGTGCCCTAAGAGCTAGAGTCGGAGAATCTTTACTATTAATCGATGAATCACAAATTCAGTATGAAACAAAAATTGTTGAAATTAATTCTACTGAAATAATATGTCATATTGAAACTTCTTACCCCTCAATGCGAGATTTAGATTTTGATTTATATCTTGCTCAAAGTCCTTTAAGAAGTGATGCTCAGCTAACTATTATGGAAAAAGCGACTGAGCTTGGCGTGAGAGGTGTTTATCCCGTAATCACTGATAATTGTGTGTTGAATAAATCTGTGCTCGAAAAGAAACGCGAAAAATGGCAAAAAATTATGTATGAAGCCTCAAAACAATGTGAACGAGCTATAGTTCCTACTTGTTTTGATATTACAACTTTTGATAAGCTTTTAGCACAAGATTTTGATAAAATTATGGTCCTAGCAGAGCGCTCAACAGAAATTTCATTCAAAGTTTTTTTGCGCAAAAATCCTATTAAAAAAGGTGAAAAAGTGTTAGTTATCATTGGACCAGAAGGAGGTTTTTCTCAAACTGAATTTGAATTCTTTAAGGGTAAAAATTTGCCTTTAATTAGCTTAGGAAATTTAATTTTAAAAGCAGAAACGGCTGTAATAGTGACCTTAGGAGATATTGTATATGAATATCAAAAATGATGTCATACTATCTCAAATAAATGAAGGTTTCTTGGTTGGTGGTTCTGTTCGTGATGCTTTAATGGGGAAATCTTTTGTAGATAGGGATATAGCAATTAAAGGCGCAGAAGAATTCGCCCAAAAACTTGCAGGAAAATTTAATGCAACACTTGTTGTGCTTGACCCTGAATACAAAATCTATAGACTTGTTTTAGAAGATAAAATTAATTATCTAGACATTTCTGAGATTCAAGGAGAAAATATTGAAGAGGACTTGAGTCGTCGAGATTTTGCGATGAACGCTATTGCTATAGAACTTTCAAGTGGTGAAATTATTGATCCTTTTGGGGGTAAATGTGATATAGAAAACAAGGCTATTCGACATATTAAAGACAGTAATTTTGAAGAAGATCCACTTAGAATATTAAGAGCGTTTAGGTTTGCTTCTACTACTGGGTTTGAATTATCAGAAGACGTTAAAACTTGTATTAATAAGTATAAGCATCTATTATTTAACCCTGCAAAAGAGCGTATTAATTATGAATTAATGAAGCTCTTTGGAGGTAATAGTACTGCAAAAACATTGCTTTTGATGGATGAATTTAAAATTTTAGAAGAAATTTTTCCTCAAGTTAAAGAGATGAAAAAAGTTCCACCAAATACTCATCATCATTTGGATTTATTTCATCACGTTGTAGAAACTGTTAGAAATATTGAGGAACTCTATAAAAAAGCTTCTCCAAAAGAAAAAGAACATTTAGACTCTGTAGATTTTGGAGGGTTTCCACGTATAAATCATTTAAAAATTGCGGGCTTTCTTCACGATATTGGAAAATATTCAACTTGGACAATTGAAGATACTGGGCGTCATAGATTTATTAAACACGATGACGTTGGGGCAAAAATGAGCAGTCCTTTTTTAAGGGATTTGAAGTTTTCAAAGAAACAAGTAGATTATATTTCGAATATGATTAAAAGCCACATTTATCCCTCAAATGTAATTGATGCACCTGATTTAAATGAAAAAGTCATGATGCGATACATTCGCAAAATGGAAGAAAATGTTATAGATAATATATACTTAGCAAAAGCGGATCGACTTTCTGCACGAGGAGAAGCAATTACTGAAGAAATTGTTAATGATAACTTAAACGGATTAAACAGACTACTTAATTTCTACTTTGAAAAGCGTGAGACACTTAAGCCATTACCGAAACTCCTTGATGGTGTTGAAATTATGGAAATAAAAGGTATTAAGCAATCTCCTGAACTTGGCATAATAATAAAAGCGCTAAAAGAAGCTCAACTAAATGGTGATATTAGTACAAAAGAAGATGCTATTGAATTTGTAAAAAAAATCTGATATTATAAACGTAAATTAAGGAGATGTGTGTATGAAAATCCAGCCGATATCATTATTTTCGTTCAAAGGTATGCCGAAAAACTATGCTAAAATTGATAATTATGTTTCCCGCTCAGCTCAGCCAAACAAAGAAGACTTTGCTTGGCTCAAAGAACAAGGTGTTACTGATGTAATAAACTTTAGAACAATGGTTGTTGAAGCCATTGATTTTGACGAAGAAGTTGAAGTTTTAAAACAAGGGATGAGATATCATAATATTCCTAGCAGAACTAAAAATCCAACTGATGAAAATGTAAATAAGTTTTTGAATTTGATTGCAGAGATTGAAAATAGAAGCGGTAAAGCTCACATCCATTGTAAAGCTGGTGCAGATAGAACAGGGATGTATGCTTTTATTTATAAAATGTTAAAAGGTATTGGTACGCTACCTGGCAACGAAAGAGAATGGATAGAGCACGGACATAATACTCAATTGTATCCTGATTTAAGAAATTGGGCCAAGAATTTTATAAAAACATTAAAATAAGAATACAATAAAAAACACCTCCTGATAACAGGAGGTGTTTTTTTATTATAACTTTGATTAAGCTTCAGTTGTTTCTTCTGCAACTTCTTCAGCTGGAGCTTCAGCCGCAGCTGCTGCAGCTTCTGCTGCTGCTTTTGCTTCTTCAGCAGCTCTAGCTTCTTCTTCAGCTTTCTTAGCTTGAGGTTTTTTAGATAATTTAACTACTTCTGATTTTTTGTAGTTCAAAGTACCATCTTCTTTACAGTTAGCCATTAAATATTTAACTGTATCTGTAGGTTGAGCACCTTTTTTAACCCATTCATTAGCAGAAACGATATCTAATTTCATTTCTTTTGATTTTGGATTGTAGTGACCTAATTCTTGAATAGGTTTACCTTCACGTTTTGTAGTTGAATTAATAACGATAATTCTGTATGTTGGAGCTTTTTTAGCGCCTAATCTTTTTAATCTAATTTTTAACATTTTAATTTCCTTCTTTTATAACTAGTGTTTTCAAGAACCTAGCCGCTTGGTTCTTTTTTGAATAGGTCCAAAAGAGGATATGACCTATCCAACTATAGATAATCATAAAAACAAATAATAATCAACACTTTATAAAGTATTGTTACTATTCAATAAAATACAATATTTTATTGAATGCAATCAACTCGAACGAAGTTTTAGAAAAGTTTTAGATGTTAAAACTTTTTCTAGAACCTTCTTCGTGATATACTCCACCACCGCAAATGGTTTCTAAGACTTTAAGTACAAATTCTCTGGATGCATCGGTTGAATTTAAGAAAAATTCTCTATTAGACAAGTGCCTAATTTTAAAAATTGAGTTTTGAGATTTGTCTGCAGGGACGAATAGGGATGCAACTTCTTTATCAAGAAGCCTTTCCATTATTTCATTGCGGGTTTTAGCTCCTTCGATGAGCTCATTATAATTGCCATTAATTGCCATTATACGACCAGAAAACATTGGCGCATTATTTTCTCTAAATAGGGCTTGAGGCTCGTAATTACAACGTGTTGTTAGGCTGATCGTATGCCATAAAATATGAATAATAACTACACTTTTATCTTTATCATAATCAACGAAAATATTATTGTCAGTTGCGATGCCTCTAGAGGCGAATGATTGTTTCATAGAATCTGCAATAGCTTTTAGATTCTCAATCATTTCTGCAAAAATTTCTGTAGTATTCATTGTAGCATGTTGATAATCCAAGAACTGTTTGTACATATGAGCTGAAACAAGCCCTATGCGCTCTTGGATAAGTGTGGATTTTCTAAATGAAGTTTCCGAGTTATTAAAACTTTCGTAGCCTTTAGACAAAATAAAGCCTCCTAATATGATTTTACACTCAAAGTAGAAACGTTGTAAACATGATTATCTTTTTTTTGTAAAATTTTGTAAAGTGCCTCTATATTAAACGTTTGAGAGATTCTTTATAAGGTTCTATTTTAATCATTTCAGAGTCGATGTCGCAAGGAATGCTAGTGCCGTCTTTTACAATATCTATATAAGCTTTTTCAAATAATGTATAAAATATTTTTCCTTGGTTTCCATAATCTTGTACTGATTTTAAACAATCATTAATAATAATTAAAGCATCATCTTTTTTAT
Organism: Candidatus Gastranaerophilaceae bacterium; assembly: GCA_045651505.1. Classification (GTDB taxonomy): domain Bacteria; phylum Cyanobacteriota; class Vampirovibrionia; order Gastranaerophilales; family Gastranaerophilaceae; genus CAG-196. The sequence continues at coordinate 18,806 of JAZRSL010000016.1, forward strand.
CTTGTTTTAAACGTAATTCTGCTAAAAGATATTTAGATACTAGAATGACGTTAAACATTGCTTTTTTAGAAGCTGTATTTAAAACATCTTCAAATATTTTTTCAGCTTTTTTTGTTTCATTACTTTGCATATAAGCATATGCTATAAATAAATCACAAAGAAAAACGATATCATGTTGATGAGTTTCTAATGCTAAAAGTCTTGCTTGATATACGTTTTTAGCAAATTTTTTATAATCATTTTCTAAATTGTTGAATTCTTGTAGTATCAAGAAAATTATTTTTGAGTAAGCGGAATATTCCTCAATATTCCCTGTTGTATAAACTTTGTTTGCAAGGAAATCTTTAATAGCTATTATGCAATCTTTTTCGGGTAAGTCTTTGCCTGTAGCCGTTTTAACGCTATTGAAAAATTCATCAAGCTTATTATCCATTAACTGCAATTTTGCTATAGCAGCTATTCTGGCAGATTCTAAAATGTGAGTAATGAATGAGTCTGTTGAGAAACTTGCGGGTTTTATTTTTTCCATTATTTCAGGTTGTAGTGCGGATAGAATATTTTCCATAATTTCACAGCATTGTTTGAAATCTCCTATGTTATAGAGGATTTCTACATTAATTAATGACAGTAATAGAAATTTTGTATTTATGGCTCCGTTTACAATTAACTGAGGCTCTTGTAATCTTGAAAGTATATTGTGTAATAAACTTAATGCATCAGTATAATTTCCAGAAATTAATGCGCCTTGTAACATTAAATTTGATAATTTAACAATATTAGCATTATCTTCTTTTTCAATAGCATCAATCAAGAGAATGTTTTCAATATCATAAATTTTTTCTGGAGCATAAGAGTATAAAAACATTAATATATTGTTGTATACGTCTTTTTTGTTTCTATCGATATCTTCTTTTGGTATTTGTAAGTCGACATTTTCTAATAGTGAAAGGAACTTTATACAATTTTTAAGATAGGCATCGTAGTCTCCAGTCTTAATTGCAAATTGTGAATTTTTCCATAAAGTTAAGTATTCTTCTTTAAACGCAGATAAAGTTTCCATGCAAAAAGCTAAACTAGTGTCATCTAATCCTTTTGAAATGCAAGTTAATATTTTTTTTGAAAGGAATATTTCTGCATCTTTTTTTATTGAAGAATTTATAATTGGTAATAATTCCCCATAATTATTAAAGGTGAGAATCTTATTCTTTAAATCTACAAAACCTGTTTCTAGTATGAAATCAATATTTTTATCAAGGTTTTCTATTTCTAATTTTTTAAGTGTGTTTAAATCAACTCTTCCTCTTAAAATGGCTGTAATAGCAAGGATTAAAGAGATGTCTTGATTCTTACTTATGTTTTTTAATCTTGCTTTTAGTAGGCTATTTAAGGTTGTCGGTAAAATTACGGATTTGTTATTTTTTATTAATAATTTGTTACCGAAATCAATGAGAACTCCTGTTTCTTTAAGGAATTCAAGAGCGTTAATAAAGTATAAATAAGAACCTTTGAAGTTTTCTTTTATTTTTTCATAATAGAATGATTGTATAAAATCTGTTGCATCAGATTTAAGTGTGGACAAGCAAGAGTCAATACTTGTATTTTTTAATAAAATTTCAGAATAGCATTCTGTATGTAATAATTTCTTTATTTTAGAATGTAGTGATTCTTGTTTTGTATTTGTAAAAATGAAATTTGGTGTGATGTTTTTAAATTTATCGAAATAGAACTCTAATACTTGCATAGATGTATCGTCGATGTAGTCAAAATCATTGATGATTATTATTGTGTTTTTTAGAGCTGATAAAAACTTGTTCCAAATTTCAAAATACGCATACCTAGTATCTTCTGGTGTAAGAGCTTTTAATGGTTTTTCTAATATAAGATTAAATATTGGTTTATATTTTTGAATATCTTTTTCACTAATTTTTTGTATGTCTATAAAATTATTGTGGAAAGGTAAGTTGAAGTATTCTTTAAATAATTCTATGAAAAAACCCCAAGGTTTGTAGTTAAGTCTCTCTGAACAATTAACCCGTAAAATGTTTAAATTTTTATTTGTGAAATATTCTAAAATGGAAGATTCCTGTAAATTTGAGAATTTTTCTGGTTTGATTGATATTATTTTCCCGCCAGAGTTAAAATTGATTAAGTCAAGAGTATCAAATAGATTAGTTGCATCTGCCTTGTAGAATGAACATTTAGTATTAATTTCAAAGCTATTTTCGCTAGAAAAATCTTCTTGAGAGTTATTTTGTGTTATTTGTACAGGGGTGACTGTTATTGTGTTTTCTTCAATGTTTTCTATGTTTGGAGGTAAAACATAGGAATCTAATAATATTTCATAGAACATTATGCTCTGTCCATTATGTTCTATTGAGAATAAAGAATCTGTTTTGTAATCTTTTTGTACTTCTTCCCAGATATATTGATCTAGTATTATTTGCAAACCTTTAAGATATTTTTTATTTTTAGCTGGGGTACTTAAAATCTTAACATTGTTTTTATAATCAATCATTTTTTGCAAATTTTCTGCATTTTTTTGAGTTATTGTCAATGTAAGATTAAGGTTTATGCCTAGCTCTTCCATTATTTTAGAGTTTAAATCTATATATGCATTAATTATTTTTAAAGCTAAGCGAATAGCTTTACTTGCAGATGTAGATAACGATAATTCTTTATTTAAATTTACTGTAAAAATATCTCCGTAAATTATTGTTTTGCAATCAAAATTTTTAATTTGTGCAAATAAGAGATTTTTTAATTTAAATAAAAATTTTGAATAAAGCTCTTGTGATTTTAAAATCTTTTTTATGTGTTTTAGTGCACCAAAACTAATGTTAATGGATGCAAATTCATCAGATTCACATTCTTGATATGCGAGTGATGTTGTAAGGGGAAAAGCACATTTTGAACAAATATTGTTTTTTACAGGGCTTATTTTTGAGCATTTGGCACATTTTACTAAAATGGTAAATCCGCATTTTTGGCAAATTGGATTTTCTCCTAAAGAATTACAATTAGGGCATTTTAAAGCGATGACTTTGTTGCAGATTGGGCAAACTGTCAAAGAGTCTTTTATATTACTTCCACACTTAGGACATTCCATTCTTAAAATCACCTTTCAAAAGTATTATTTATTTATTATAGTTCAAATTTTGTAATATTTAAATAATCTAAACGGTTTATGCTATAATGTTTTATATATTTTATGGGAGAGAATTTGTATATGGGATTTTTGTCATTATTAAGTGAACCAGCTATAATTATAATAAGTCTTATTTTTGTATTTTTTATCTATACTGTTGTTGTTAATTATGTAAGACTTGAAAAATATCTGAAACCTGTATATGAATTTCTTTCAATAATGCAAAAAAGAGAATTGTCATATAGGTATGAACAGTTAAATGATTTTATGTTTTCAAATCCATATACTTCTTTACCTTGGGAAGATTTGAGAAAAGCCTTAATTTTCCCTGACAAGTTGTTTTTGGCTAAACAGAATTCTAAAATCGCAGTTGATTCAACAACTGGTATATATTTAACAGTTGATTCCTCTTTTTTCTTTAATGAAGAGTCTTTAGTCCAATCTAAAATAAATTATAAATTTATTCAAACAATGCCTACTATTTTAACAGGTTTGGGGCCATTTTTTACATTTTTGAAAATGGCTATAGCATTTGCGTCTGTTAATTTGGCTTCAGAAATGGCAGCTGAATCTTTAAGTTTATTAATAAGTAATATACAAATAGCTGCATTATGTTCCGTGTTTGCAGTTGGTTATTCTTTAATTTTCATGTTTTTGGAAAAGATTTTATATAATAAAAAATGCAAAAAATATTCTCTTTTGATACAAAAAGAATTGGTCAGGTTATTTGATGTTTCTACCAGCGAACAGTTTTTATTAGAACTATTAAATCTTTCTCAAACGCAAGGTTTAGCTCAAGAAAAAATACTAAAATCTTTGCCAGAAGATTTATCCAATGTGCTTTCTAAATCTATTGGAGAAGTTACTACTCCTTATTTAGAAAATATTCTTTATAGTTTGAATAAACTAAACGAGTCTATAAGTAAAAATTCTGGAGGAGATGTTGTAGATAAACTATTTTAATATATTTTATAGCTGGGAATGAGTATATGAGAATTAAATTTAAAGCAGAAGAAGCAAAAGAGAATAATATTTTTTGGGTAACTATGACCGATTTGATGACAGCTTTGGTTTTAGTTTTTATTGTTATGTTTTTCTATGCATTTTTACAAAATAATATTAATAATTTGAATGCAAATTTAGCAAAAGAAAATGCTACAAAAGTTTTGCAGGAAACTTTAAAGGAACAGGATTTGGAAGCTAATGTTGATCCGATTTCGGGAGTTGTTAAAATCTCTAATTTAGAACTTTTTGAATTAAATAGTTATAAACTCTCAAATAAAGGAAAAGCTTATCTAGATAAATTTGCTCCAGCTTATATTGACTCTTTATTCTCAAATGAATATATGCAAAAAAATTTAGATAAAATAATTATTCAAGGTCACACGGATTCACAAACTTTTGTAGGTTTGTATTCTGAAAATGAGCAATATATGAAGAATATGGAATTATCTTTGAATAGGGCTTATTCAGTGGCTAATTATATGCTTCAAACAAAATATAATAAAGCTAATAGTGAAAAATTAAGAAAAATGTTTCTTGTTGAAGGAGTAAGCTTCTCTGAACCAGTTATTGAAGATGGTAAAGAAAATTTTGACAAAAGTCGAAGAGTTGAATTAAAGCTTAGTATGAAAAAGAAAAGCTAGTTTGTAAAAAGGCTAAAATAATACCAACAATTCCTGAGATTAATATATAAAATATTGGATCTTTTTTCCCATTCCAGCTGATTAATATTAGAATAGATAAAAGTATTACAGAAGGGAGTGTTTTTATTTCTGATTCAAAAAGCCCTAATGCTACTGAAACTAGTAATGCACAACTAATCGGCTTAAGTGTTTTTATTATGGTTTTTACATAAAAATTATTACTAAATTTTTTTAGTAGTTTGGAGACAATTATAACTAATAAAAGTGAAGGAAGCATTTCGGATAATGTTGCTAAAATAGAACCGAATATTCCTGCAGTTTTTAGACCAGCATATGTTGCAATATTTATTCCAATAGGCCCAGGAGTTATTGAAGCAATGGCAGTCATTTGAGTAAGTTCTTCTAGGCTGTACCAATTATATTGTGTTGATATGTGGTATAAAAAAGGTATTGTTGCGTAACCTCCCCCAAAAGAAAATAAACCTATTTTTAAAAATTCAGAGATAAGTTTGAAATAAATCATTTTATCTCCTCTCTTTTAAATATTGAATTATAAATTATTCCGAAAGGAGTCATTGTCAAAATTGTTTGTATTGGTGAAAAATTAAATAGCAATAAGAGGATAATGGATATGGTGAAAATTATAAAAAAGACCCCCCCTTTTTTACTATTTTGTAAAAATTCTCTTATGGTGAGTATAATTAATGCAATAACTGCGATTTCGATTCCCCATAAAGCAGCTTGGAGATATTGGTTTTGAAAAATTAAATCTAATAAAGAGGCTAAAACTACAATAATAAAAAACGGAGCAGTGATAATTCCAACCATCCCTAAAATTGCTCCATATTTACCGCGTAAATTATAGCCAATAAACATAGAAATGTTTGCTGCAATTATTCCTGGTAAAGATTGAGACAAGGCAAAATAGTCTTGTAGTTCATCTTTAGATATTAAGTTACGCTTATTAATAAATTCATTAGTGAGGATTGGCAATATTACATATCCGCCACCAAGTAAAATAGCACCGATTTTAACGAATATTAAATATAAATTTAATAAAGAGATTTGTTTCATTTTAGGCTTTAACGAATTTCCTACCAAGTTTTTTTATTAATTCTTCGTCATCTTTTGGGCTAAACCCTGTTGTTGTAAGATAATTGCCAACAATAGTAGAATCAACACTATACTTAAACGCTTTTTCTATTGAGTCTTGACTTAATCGGGCTTTTTTACCGCCGGCTAATCTTATTGATGCGTTTGGACAAGCAATTTTGAATATCGCAAGAGTTCTAAGCACATTTTCTTCGTCAATCTTATCAATATAACTTTCGAAAGGAGTATTTGGTATTGGTGTTAAAATATTTACTGGAATACTATCTGGGTTAATTTCTGCCAATTCAAGCGCCATTTCAATACGTTGTTCTATTGATTCACCCATTCCTATAATTACGCCACAACAAAGCTCTATTCCATATTTTTTTACAAGATTAACAGTGTTAATTCTATCTTCGTAGGTGTGAGTTGTACAAATTTCTGGGTGATAAGATCTGCAAGTGTTTATATTGTGGTGAAATCTAACTAGACCGGCTTCAGAAAGCTTTTTCGCTTGTTCTTCATTTAGAATACCTATACTAGCACAGCTTTTAATACCTTCTTTATTTAATGCTTTAATCATATCAAGCATAGTCTCAAAGTCACTTTCATCAGGAGTTTTTCCGGAGGTCACGATAGCAACTCTATTTGCCCCGTTTTTGATACTATCTTGAGCCGCGTTAACAACGGTCTCAATGCTTAAAAGGGGATGTGTCTCTATTTCGGTATTGTAATGTGAACTCTGAGCGCAATATCTACAATTTTGAGAACACTTTCCGGTTCTTGCGCTTATGATTGAACAAAATTCTACCGAATCTTTTAAATGTTTTTGAGATTCTTTTAATAAATCCTCAAGATTCATATTATATAAATTTAATAATTCCGACTTTGTATACATATTAATTCCTTCTTAATAACCTACACTTAATCCTGCACATAAATTAATAGATTGTCCAGTAATTCCTTTTGCTTCTTTTGAAATTAAGTATTTAACTAAATTGGCAATTTCAATAGGTGCAACAAATCTTTTTTGAGGGATGCAGTCAATGATTTCATCTCTTGTAAAATTGCAATCATCGCAAGATGAATTACCTAAATCTGTATCAACCCAACCCGGATTAATTGTATTGACTGTTATTCCAAACTCAGCTAACTCAAGAGCTAATGCTTTTGTAGCTCCTATTAATCCTGCTTTTGTTGCTGAATACAGTGACGCATTTGCTTCGCCCATTACTCCGCTAATTGAGCCAATATTAATAATACGGCCAAAATTTTGTTTTTTCATGTGTTGAACAGCTTTTGAAGCTAAAAATAACGGTGCTTCTAAATTTACTCTTGTTATATGTTCGATATCATTTAAAATAAAACCTTTTGTTATCGGTGTATATAAATATTCACCAGCGTTGTTTATTAGTATATCAATATTGTTTTGTTCAATAAAGTTTCCTAAATCAGTAATTCCTTCAGTAGACGCTAAGTCGCAAACGAAATAGTTTTTATAATTTTTTAATAATTCTTTATTTCTGCCAGTCGCAAAAATATTGCCATCTAAAGTTTCTGCAATTGCCTTTCCTATTCCTCGTGTAGCGCCAGTAATTAATATATTCATGAAAAATACTCCTTTGTTTATTTTAACACAAAGGAGTATTAATTATAGTTATAATTTTAACTTAAGAATTGTGCTTGGAATACTTCAAAAGTAATAGGAGCTGTTTCTGTAGGTTTATTTGAAAGCCCAAAAGCTCTAGCAGCTTCAGTTCTTAGCCCTGCAAAATATGTCATTGCTTGACCGTCAATTGCGCTTTGACTTAATAAAGCAATAGCATTATTGAAAGCTGCATAATCTTTTTCATAATCGCCTGTAGCACGTACTCCTATTTGTGCGCATAAACTAGCCCAAGGAACAACTTTTTCTTGTTTTTGATTCTCAATCTGATTTTGAACTTGTTCAGAGTATTCTGCATACATAGCTTTATCAAGTTTTCTTAAATCATCAACTTGTCCAGTAGGATTGATTCCAAATTCATCAAAAGCCTCTTTTAATTGTCTCTCATTACTAGGTACCCTACCTAAATAAGAGTAAATATTAGCTGTTGTGTAAGAATATACTCCGTTAACAGTAAAGTTTGACATGACACACCTCTTATATATACATAATATATATCGGCATATTTTCTAAAAACTTTAATGATTTTAGAAAAATATTTACAAAAGTTTACAAAAATCTCTGTAAAGCAAGTATATTAAGAAAAAAATATGGCGTAGTTATACGGGGTTATATTAGTATTATTAAGAAATGTTACGAGTTTTGTAGAATTTGAAATTCTGAATTTTATATATACTTTATATATGTGTAAGACAAAACAAGATAAAATATAAGAGAGGTAAAATTAATGGCTTTATTACAAGCATACAATATCAATGCAATGGCTACACAAATATCTAGAGAATTTTACATTGATGAGGAACAAGCTGTTGATAAATCTCATGTTTTAGTTGATGAAATGCGATTATTCGCAATGGATATGAAATCAAGAGTAACTTTTATTTCTAGAGCAAAATATTAAAAATAATCTATTATAAATCCCCAATCTTAATTATTTTAGCGCCTAATTCAGTCAAAAGAATCAGGCTTTTTTTTTGTTCATATTTTATTTGATATTGCTTGTGTATTAAGATAGCTCTTAATTTTATCTAAATTTGAAATACAGTCAGCGACTCCTAATTGGTGGATAGCTGTTAATTTACTTAGATTTTTTTCAACTCTTGCAATTTTTAAATCTACTGAAGGACGAAGTACAAATATTTTACCTTCTTTTTCATATTTTTTAATTAAATCAAGAGTTTTATTGTAAATTTCTGGTTGGTTTTTTGCAGTGTTGATAAAGTTTGGATATTTTTTATAGAAAAAACTATAAGGCATTGATTCTTTATGTTTTTTATATCCATCAGGTCTAGTTAAAACAACGATAATCTTTTCATAACCATCTTCAATAGCTTTTTGAAGTGGAATTGGATCGCTTATAGCTCCATCTAAATATTTTGACCCTTCAAAATCAACGCACTTTGAGACAAAAGGCATAGAGCCTGATGCACGTAGAGCTTCTAAGCCATATCTTGAATTGGTTATTTTTATATATTCAGCTTTCCCTGTTTCTACATTTGTTACAACTGCAAAAAAATCAATAGGAGATTTATCAAAAGCTTCAAAATCAAATTTATCTATTTTGTTTACTAATTTGTTAAAGCAAAAATCTTTGTTCATTATATTGCCAGTTGTAATAAGAGAATAAAGGCCCATATAATTCTTTTCGTGAGCATATTTAAGGTTATATCTTATAGCTCTGCCAATTTGTTTTGATTTGAAGTTTATGCCGAATAATGCGCCAGCGGATACTCCATAAATTGCATCCGTAGAGATTTCGTTTTGCATAAAAACATCCAAAACGCCCGCAGTGTATAAGCCTCTCATTGCGCCACCTTCAAGGACAAAAGCTGTTTTTTGACGTTTTTGATTTCCCATAAAGACCTCTAAAGTAATTATAATATAAAACTAGTAGTATTTTAATGTGTTAGTAAAAATAAAAGTAAAGGTGCAATTGTCGCAGTTAGTATACCAACTATAACAAGTGCAACTGAAGCCATAACTACTTGTTTTTCTTTTTGCATTTCAATACATTTTGAAGTTCCAACAACGTGACTTGCTGCACCTATAGAAAGTCCTATTGCGAGATCGTTTTTAACATTTATTAATTCTAGAATTTTATGTCCAAATAATCCTCCAAAAACGCCGGTTAATACAACAACACAAACAGTAAGCTCGGGGATGCCACCTAGTCCTTTTGAAATTTCAATAGCAATGGGGGCGGTTACAGATTTTGGAAGCATTGATTCTATAATATTTAATTCGCTATGACAAAGTTTTGCGAAAAGATATGTTCCTAAAATCGCAACAACTGTTGCAATAAAAAAAGCACTATAAATAATTCTTTTATATTTTTTTAACAGAGAAATATGCTTGTATATAGGATAACCTAGGGCTATAGTCGCAGGAATAAGCATAAGTGTTAGATATGATGCGCTTGCATTATAAGTTTCAAAATCTATATGAAAAAATTCTAAAGTTAGTATTAAAAACAAGCCGGCAATAACAATCGGTGGTAGTTTACTTAAAATATAAACTTGTTTAGATTTTATTTTCTCGGCAAGTTTGAAATATAAAATAGTTGTTATGAAACCAAGAGGATTAATCATAGGAACTCCTTTTAGTTGTTTTTATTTTATGTAATCTTAAAAATTTTATGCCCCATTCAACGAATAATCCTGTTATAACAATTACAAGAGTAGTTGTTGTAAAAATTACAACAAGAATAACAATCCAATTTTTTATTAATAGTGATTTGAAGACAATTAAGCCGGCAATAAAAGGTACAAGAAACATTGCCATATTGTTTATTAAAAAATCGCAACTAGCTTTTATCCATTCCTCTTTAATAAATCCTTGAATCAAGCACGTTGCAAAAAGAATTAAACCTAAAATTGCAGGTGGTAAAGTAATGTTAAGAAACTTTATTACTATAGTACTTATGAAATAAAACAATGTAAGAATTGCAAAGCCTAATAAAATATCAAAAATTTTTTTTAATAAATTTTTCACTTAATTACCCTTTATGATATTTTATCATACTCTTTTTTTATTTCTTGTATATCTTGCCACATGAGCCATTTTGGACTACCTTTTTCTCGAGAGTCATTTCTTAAAAGGTATGACGGATGGAAAATTGGCATTAGTTTTGCTCCATGGACTATATCTCCCCCTTGGTACCATTTCCCACGAACTTTTGTTATTCCACCAATATTTGGTAGAATTGATTGAACAGCAACATTACCACATAACAAAATAATTTTAGGTTTTATTATATCAATTTGGGATTTTAAATATTCCCAGCAAGCTTCTTTTTCTTCTGGTAAAGGATTGCGGTTTTCTGGTGGTCGACATTTAAGCGTATTGCAAATGTAAATATGCTTTTCTCTTGTTAGACCAACTGATGCAAAAATTTTATCCAGAAGTTGACCTGCTCTTCCGACAAAAGGCTTTCCCTGTTGATCTTCATAAAAACCAGGAGCTTCGCCTATTAACATTAATTTGGGGTTGGCAAGCCCATCGTCAAAAACAATATTTGTTCTGGTTTTCGCCAAAGAACATTTTTGACACAGTAAGCATTTTTCTTTTACTTCTTTTAACTTATCCAGCATTACTTAAAAATTGTAGCATTCAAAAGTTGTATAATCAATCTATATGATAAATTAAATACCTTTTTTATTTGTGAGCTTTTATGTTAATATTATATGGTAAGAATCTGAGTTTTAAATAGGGTATGAAAACGAGTTTTATAAAAAAAATTCTAATTTCTTCAATAGTGTTTTCTCGATTACTTTGTAGTGCATTTGCGATAGAGAATAATTCTTTGGCAATAGATTTTGATGCCGTTTTAAGACAAGCTAAGACCCAATCGTATGATGTTCAAATTGCTGATTTTGATGTGTTTATAGCTAAACAAGGTATTAGAACCGCTCGTTCAGAATATTTTCCTAAATTAAATGCGAGTGTGGGTACTGAGTATACTAAAAATTTTAAAGATTTAGCTAATTCAACAGTATCAGTTGTTGGCGATGCTTTTGTTAATCCCTATACAAGATTTCAATCTTTAATGGGAATAACTTTATCATATAATGTTTTTGATTTTGGGGTGCGTAAAAATAAAATGGATATGGCTAAAGAAGATGTTCAATTAAGAGAACTTCTTGAAAAAGAGCAATATCAAGAGTTAGAGCTGACAATTATAGACACTTATTCAAAACTGTACATGTTAAAAAAACAAATCGAAATTAATGAAGAAATATTGGAGTTAGCAAAAAAGAACCTTGAATACAAAACTAGATTATATGAAGCAAAAGAAATTGTTAAAACAGAATTGAATGATCAGAATGTAGAAGTTCAAAAATATGAACGAAAACTTCTTGAATTAAAATCTCTAGCTCAAGAGTCTTTGAACTGGTTAACTTTTTATACAAAACAAGAATATCAACTAGATAATCTTGTTGTAAAAGAGTTGAAAAAATCTAATATAAATCCAATGGAGTTTAATGATTACACAAAAAGTTTGACTTGGTTAATTCAAGAAAAAGAAGTTAAGAAAAAAGAATTAGCTTTAAATATTGCAAAGAAAAATAATATGCCAAAAGTAAATGCATATTCTCGATATTATTTGTATGGTTCAGATCATTCGAGTTACAGAAGGACAATGGATGATTTAGGACCTTCAAATTATACAATAGGTGCAACTGTATTTATGCCTTTATTTGATGGATTCAAAAATAGTGCAGAAATACAAACTGCGCATTTAGAATTGCAGCAACAATTGATAAAACGAGATAAGGCTATTGCTCAATTTATGACAAGACTTGCAACGATGAGAACAAATCTAGTTTATTTAGATAAACAAGTAGAGACGGATACAACGTTAGCTATGGAATTAGAAAATAAAGAAAAATTGATAAAGAAACTGGTTGATAAAAAGATTTCGACGCCTATTGAGCTTAATGAAGTTAAAATAAAGCTTCTTGAACAACAAATAGAGCTAGAAAAAAATACTACAACTACTATTGCTATTCAAAGAGCAATACAAGCACTTACAACTTACTAGGGATAAAGGGGTAAAATGGTAGGAAATAATAAGAAAAATATAAATACTGGATTAATTTCATTAGAGATAGTTGCAAGATTAAACCAAGTTGATATTGATATGCGTTCAATTGTAAGAAATTACGGAATTGAAACTGCTGATATTTCTCCAGAAGAAATTATTAGAATTGCGCAAGATTCTGGGTTCAAGGTTAAAAAGAAAAACTTATCAGTAAAAGAACTTGCAGATTCAAAGTACCCAGTGCCTGCCATAATTCGCAAAAAAGACGGAGATTATCTAGTTATTCTTGCAATAAAAAAAGAAGAAAATCGTGCAATGATTCTTATCCCTCTAGAAAAACAGCCTAAATCAGTTGATATAGATGAGTTACAAAATGAACTTGAAGATTATATTTTAGTCTTGAAACATAAGAAAATGACAGAAGAAGTCAAATTTGGTTTTAAATGGTTCTTTACTGAAATTTTAAAATATAAAAAAATAGTTGGACAAGTGTTATTAGGCTCTTTTGTAATACAACTTTTTGGACTTGTAACTCCATTATTTACACAAGTTATTTTAGATAAAGTTCTTGTGCACAGAACAATCTCTACTCTTAATGTTCTTGCTTTTGCGTTTGTATTTGTATCAGTATTTGAACTTCTTTTAAATCTTGCTAGAAATTATATTTTTATTCATACGACAAGTAAAATCGATGCCAAATTAGGCGCAAAACTAATTAAGCATTTATTTAGATTATATTATGTATACTTTGAAAATCGTCAGGTTGGTAATATTGCGGCGAGGGTTCGTGAGCTTGATAGAATTAGAGAATTTATTACAGACAAGTCAGTTTCTGTAATTTTAGACTTATTTTTCTCACTGGTATTCGTTGTAATTATGCTAATGTATAGTGTTAAACTAACATTGATTTCGATTACTTTTATTGCAATTATTGGTGCAATTTTTGTTCTTATAACTCCAGAATTAAGGGTACGTTTAGAAGACAAGTTCCAAATGGGTGCTCAATCAAATTCATATTTAGTAGAATCTATAACTGGGGTTCAAACTGTTAAATCTCTTGGGGTTGAAGGCTCAATGTTTAGAAAATGGGAAGATAAACTAGGTAAATATATAAAATCTAGTTTTAACCTCTCCATTATGGGAAATTTTACGGGCTCAGTTACTAAATTTTTACAAAAACTTATGACAATTGCGATTTTATATGTTGGTGTATGTTTAGTTATCGAAAACAAACTTACAATAGGTCAATTAATTGCATTCCAAATGTTTTCTGGCCAATTTAGTGCACCAGTTTTAAGATTGGTTAATCTTTGGAATGAGTTTCAACAAACACTTCTAGCAGTTGACAGAATTGGGGACATTTTAAATAGCCCGCTTGAAGTTCAGGATTCAAAAGCAATTACTTTAAATAATGTAAAAGGTCATATCAAGTTTGAAAACCTTTCTTTCAAATACAATATTGATTTACCGAATGTATTAAATCAAGTTAATTTTGAGATTCTTCCTGGCATGAAAGTCGGCATTGTAGGTCGTAGCGGTAGCGGAAAATCTACTTTAACAAAGCTTATCCAAAGGCTTTATTACCCCAGCGAAGGTACAATTTATATTGATGGGATTGATATTAGAAATATCAATCCGGTTTGGCTAAGAACTAACATTGGTATCGTGCTTCAAGAAAATTTCTTATTTTCAGGAACAATTAGAGATAATATTGTACTTCCTCGTCCAAATATGCCAATGGAAGCTGTTGTGCAAGTGGCAAAGATCTCTGGCGCGCATGAATTTATATCAAAACTTCCAAAAGGATATGATACTCAAGTTGGTGAACGAGGTTCAAGTCTTTCTGGCGGACAAAAACAAAGAATAGCAATTGCAAGAGCTTTGATCACTGATCCAAGAATTTTAATTTTTGATGAAGCAACATCTGCTCTTGATTATGAATCAGAAAAGATTATTAAAGACAATTTGGATATTATTACAAAAGGTAGAACCACATTGTTTATTGCTCATAGACTTTCTACAATTCAAAATTGTGATGTGATTGTATGTTTTGATGAAGGCCGAATAGTAGAAGTCGGAACACATGAACAACTTTTACAACACGATGGATATTATAAAAAACTTTATCTTGCTCAAAATGGTTAGGAGATATTAATGAAGATTTTTGATAGATTAAAGAAGATGTTATTAGAAAAAGAAAATGACGCTCACGAGTTTGAGCCTCTTTTAACTGAAATTGAACAAAGTCCTGCTAATCCGTTGGGAAATACTGTTTTTTGGATAGTAATTTTATTTATTTTGTTTGCGTCTTTATGGATGTATTTTGGCAAAGTTGATGTTGTTATAACCTCAAGAGGGATAATTATTCCTGATGGAGAGGAAAAAGTTATTCAACCGCTAGAAAAAGGTGTTGTATCGCAAATTCTAGTAAAAGAAGGCGATTATGTAAAAGAGGGACAAATTTTAACCATAATTACGCCCGCTGAACACGAGCCAGGATTAGAGCTAGCTCAAGTTAAAGAGGAAGAAATCAAAATACAAGAACAGCTTGCTAATGCAAAAAGTCGCTATAATATTGCTTATGATAAATTAAATCGTTTAGAATCTGTAAGGGATATTATTCCACAAGCTAGATATGAAGAAGCTTTAACTGAGGTAACCGCATTAAGACATGAAAAAACAAGTCTTAATGCGACATTGATCCAAAATAAAGCTAAACGAGAGCAATTAGAAAAACAAATTCAAACAATAAAATCCCCAATTGAAGGCTATATCAATGAACTAGAAATTCATACAGTAGGTGGTGTTGTTACTCCAGCTCAAAAATTAATGACAGTAATTCCTAAAGATTGCAAGCTTAAAATTAAAGCAAAAGTTCTGAATCAAGATATTGGTTTTGTTGAAAAAGGTATGGATGTTTCAGTAAAAATTGATACCTTCAATTTTCAAAAATATGGTATAATAACAGGCGAAGTTCTAGTGGTTGGAGCTAATAGTGTTGAAGATGAAAAACTAGGTCCTATATATGAAGTATTTATAGAACCTCAAAATACTGCTTTAATGGTTGAAGGAAAAGAACAGACAATTAAGACAGGGATGTCTGCAACGTGTGAAATCAATATTGGAAAACGAAGAATAATAGAATTCTTTATTTATCCACTAATAAAATATTTAGATGAAAGCATAAAAGTTAGATAATAGGGGGAAGTATGGCAAATTATGTAATTTCAGAAGAAGGTACAACAAATATAAATGTAAGCCAGGGAAGTACGACAATTAGCTTTAGTGAAAACAATCCCAATTTCAAAGTAGAAGTTTATTTTACACCAGTAGCAAATGCACAGGGTTCTTGGCAACAGTACATAATTAGCGGAGAAAACTTAATTATTCGCAATAATGTATCTGTAGGTGATAGAAATATTGCTCAAAATCTTATCATTAAAGATTATTTTAAGAGTTATGGAAATACTGAAGTTAATTATCTTCAAAGCAATATTACTGCTGATTTTTATTATTCATATGTAGAAGAAATTACTATTTCAAATTTGCAATCAAAAGAAATTCTTGTAGAAGGCGCTTTAGGTAAAAACAATGTTATTGATGGTACAAATCTTGAATTTGATAATATTAGATATGTTGGCGGCAATTTGAATGACACAATAACAGGTAGTCCTCATAGGCCTGCAATTTATAGTACTGGAGAAAGAGGCTCAGCAGTTGTAATTTCTGGCGATGGAAATGATTTTTTTGACGTATGGTATGCAACTTCTGACGTTGAAATCTTTGATAAAGGAGGAGATGACGACCGACTTTATATAGGGGAAAATAGATACCATGGCCAAGGCTGGAATTTATTTTTTGACGTAATAAACACAGAAACAACAAATGAAATCACACCTCTTGAATTTAAAGGTTTAGTAATTTTGAAAGACAATAAAATTCTAGAATGGTTTCAAGTCGAAAAAACTCCTGGAAGTATTTCAATAAACAACTGGTTTGATTCTAATGGAGATAGAAGTTACGGTGCTATAGAACAAATTACTATTGCAGATGGTATTGATGCTACTATTAGCGAAGATATTGACGAGCATATTCTAAAAGTAAAAGAAAGAGTTGCAGATTGGTTCCGTGAGAATGATCCAAGTGGAAAATATGGAACAGCTAAAGATGCTTTAATGGATCGCAACCTTAGTCCAACATTAAGAAATGAATTAATAGCGTGCTATACTCAAGAGACTTGCCCAATAAGATTAATTTATCAAGAAGAGCTTTATCCTGGAATGAATGATGAAATTGATTATTGGGGTGTTCAAAGAGGTGAGTTTTACGGCAGCAACGGCAATGATATAATGTATGCTACAAAAGATTCAACAGTAAAAGGTTGTGCGGGTAATGATAAATTATATAGAGGAAACTACCAAGAAGCTGTTAGGGATGAAAATGGTAATATTATTTGGGGAAATACTGATTACCAAAAAACTCCTCCTAAAGCTGCAATTGATTATAAACTATACGGCGAAGCTGGTAATGATGTCCTTGAAGCTGGAAAAGGAGTGCTAGTTGATGGCGGTGTTGGCTCAAATGTTATAAAAGTTGGTGAGGATGTTGATGCAACAATCGTCCATTCTAGCGGAAAAAATTACATTCATTTTACCGATAATAGCTTTGATGAAATGACATTTTCTAAAGAAGGAACAGATCTAGTAATCGATAGCCAAGAAGGCACAAGAGTCGTTTTAGATGATTACTTTAAATACGGAGCTAAATCTTCTGTTAAAGGTCTTTTAGATACAGATTCTGGCATCTCTGTTGATTACGAGGATGAATATGCAGATGTAATTACCGAAAAAGTAGCAAACGCAAGTACAAGTGTTCACGAAATACTTGCTAATCAATCTCAAATAGAAAATAATACTGCACCAGTAAGAAATAAAGCTGTTGGTACTGTTTACAATGATAAAATGGATTTTAGTGAACATGAAGTTGGATTAACTATTGATGGTGGTCAAGGTGATGACGAACTTGATGGTACTGTTTTTAAAGATACAATTATCGGAGGCTTAGGCGACGATGAAATCACTACAGGTGAAGGTGCCGATAATGTAACTGGTGACATTGGGGAAAATACTATTGAATATAATGAGCTTTCGCATATAAGAGGTGATAGAATCACTTTAACCAAAGGCGAAAATTTAACTTTAGATTTTTCAACACTACAAGATGCAATAATTGAATACAAGGTTAACGGAAGAGATGTTGACGTAACAGTAACTCAATACGGCCAAAGTGAAACATTAAAATTATTAAATTTAGCTACACGAGATATCACTAATAATGCAACTAAAAAAGATGTCAATAGCAGTTGGGTAAAAATTAGAACTGAACACGATTTAGAAGGATTTGATATTCGCAGCACATTGTTATCTGAAAATAAAGTAATGAAAAATTATAATGGTACTTGGCTAAGTGAAGATATTAATGCAAAAGATTATATCGCTAAAGATAGATATGGTAATGAGATTGTAAACAATACAAGAGGCCTTATAATTAACGGTGCAGGCGGTGATGATACAATTACTGGTTCAAAATATAACGATACCATTTCAGGTGGAGCTGGTGTTAATACTGTCAAATATTCAGCTGGAATGGGACAAGATACTATTAACTTAACCAAGGGTGAAAACTTTACGCTTGAAATAACGGACGTTAATAGCTTTGAGGATGTAAAATTTGAAATCATAAATGGCAGAGACTTAAGAATTTATGCAGATAAAGATGATTTAGCAAACTTTGTTACTCTCAAAAACTTTGCAAGCAGAGATATTACAAATAATTCAAACGCTAGATTGAACATAGAAGATTCAAGCTCTGTTGAATTAAAAATTTGTGATGAAACATATGATTTAAGAAATTTTGTCGATGAATATAATAATCCGCTTTATTTAACAGAAATTAATAAAAACTATAATGGTACTTGGTTGACTGAATATATTGATGCTCAAAGCTATGAGAGATATGTTGATAGAGCTAAAACTATAGTTGATGATAATTATAAAAATAAAGGGCTAACAATAAACGGACAAGCTGGTAATGATTATATTGATGGTTCAAACTATTCAGATACTATTTTAGGTGGTACCGGTGATGACTCAATTGATGGATATTATGGTAATGATATTATCACAGGTGGAGCTGGTAAAAACGAAGTATACTATAGAGTCGGTGACGGTAATGATGTTATCAATCTTACAAAGGGGGAAAACTTTACGCTCATATTGGAAGATATTGACAATATCAACGATTTAAAATTCGAATTTGTAAACGGAAGAGATTTGAGAATTTATACAGATAGTGAATACACAACTAATACTGATGAGTACATAACTCTCAAAAACTTTGCAAGCAGAGATATTACAAATAATTCAAACGCTAGATTGAACATAGAAGATTCAAGCTCTGTTAAATTACAACTTGGAGCAAACCCTGCTTTTGAATTAAGAGAATATTTATTCAACTTAGATGTTAAGAAAAATTATACTGGCACTTGGTTGGACGAAAATATCAACGCTGAAGATTATGAAGCTTTTGATAGATATGGAACTCCTATTTTAAATAATACAAAGGGCCTTGTAATTAATGGTGCGGGTGGTGATGATACAATTACTGGTTCTCGATATTACGACACAATTACAGGTGGAGCTGGTGAAAATACTGTTTATTATACAATAAGCAGGGGACAAGACACTATCAACTTGACTAAAGGAGAAACTTTAAACCTATATATTGCAGATAGCATGGGGGTTGAAATTGCACAAAGCGATTTAGAGTTTGCACCTGCGAAAAACAAATTAGACCTTGAAGTAACAATAGCTGGTGATCCTGATTCGAAAATCATTCTTAAAAATTATTATGGCAGAGAAACAGGAGCTACAGTTATAATTAATGGCATGGATCTTGCAAAAATTGATTATAGCAAATTTGGAGTAGATAGTGAACATTTTGAAAACACTGCAATTTTCAATGGCTCTGCTCTATCAGATGTTGTTAATGCGAGTGGTTTGCAAAACCCTAAAAATCCAAGAAATAATACTGGCGTTACAATAAACGGCAATGGCGGTGACGATGAAATCATAGGTACAGAGTTTAAAGATACAATTAGAGGCGGTAGTGGCGTAGACGTAATAGAAGCTGGTGCAGAAGCTGATACTGTTTATGGTGATAACGACAAAGACTATATCAACGGTGGTGACGGTAATGATAAAATTTATGGCGGCAATGGCAATGATATCATAGAGGGCAGTGATGGGGCAGATACCATTGACGGGGGGAATGATTCAGATACAATCTATGGTGGAATTGGTATTGACAAGCTTTATGGTGGAAACGGTAATGATATAATTTACACTAACGAGGGCGACTATGAGTCCTTCGACGGTATCTATTATTATGCAGATGCAGGCTCAGAATTAGTTAAAGCTGGTGCTGGTAGCGATACAATCTATCTAGAAAGCTACGAAGTAGATGCATATGGTGAAGCTGGTGATGACACATACAATATCAAAGCTTACGAAGCTGATATCGTAGATTCTGCTGGTAGCGACAAGTACAATATAGACAAGTCATTTGATGTTGAAATTGTAGATAATAGTGGAAATGATGAATATAAAATTTTAGGTGCTAATGAATTAGACCTTGAAGCAGCAGAAATAGAAATTACTGATAAAAATGGGGACGATATATATCGCATTAATCCAGGAGATTATGTTGATATTGAAATTAATGAAGCAAAAGGCAGTGATACATATGAAGTTTCTGATTTGGCGAATGTATTTGTAGAGATTACTGATAAAAATGGTAATGATAATATAGTTCTTACCCATGATTCTAAAGATGATGTTACATTACTTTTCGATGTAAAAGTCGATAGGTATGGTAGAGCTATAACTCCTGTTAATAAAGAATTGGTTATTTTAGATAATTCTGAAATTAATAATTTCTTATATTCTCCAGAGGGCTCATATACTGGTATAGTAGTAGAAAATTACTTTGGCTCTAATGCTTCAAAGATAGAAACTATTACGGATAAGTATGGTGCTACACTTAATACAGCTTCTATTGAGGCTATTAGACAGAATGTTGCAGCTTGGTTAGTTGCTAATGATTATAGTAGTTCTTTAGAAGCCTTTTTGGATAAAGATACAAATGCGGATACTCTTCTTGCAATGTATCAAAATGCAAACTGGCAAGACCCTAGTTTAATTTAATATAATACTTTATTGCGAGCTATTTTTATTAAAACAGCTCGCAATTTATTAAAAAGTAAAAAAGAAATCCTTATTATAACTTAAGGACTTCTTTTTTTTAGATATGACATAATTTTTAGTCTATATGTTTTTTCTTCATTTTACATTTTTTTAGAAGATTAGTATAGTATTCATCTTGTTCTGATGCTGGTATATTTTTAGCTTCTTCTAAACCTTCAAAATATTTAGCTTTTTTCTTTGTATAGCCAATATTTTTAAGCTTGGTTGTGCTATGACAAATCATTGGTATACCAATAGGGGCTGTTAATAATAAATCTGTAAGAATTATACCAACAGTTAGTTCTGCAATTGCAGATCCTTTTCTAAAATCTGTTCTTGGATTTTCATATTTCTCAGGTACATAATCTGTCCATAATGGAGCATTGGTAGGTTCGCTTGGCTGAACTCTCATATCTCTTAAGTGCTCAGAATCTTCTTCGCTTAAAGCAAATGTTGGTAAATTCATTGCGAAGAAACTAAAACATAATAATGATGCAAAAAACTTTTTCATACTTGTAACTCCAATCTTTAATAACCAAATAGTTTGTCATTAATTTACTCTACAAAAATATCATAAAAATGATAAAACTGATAGGGTGCAATTTTTATCATTTTTTCTAAAAAATTAGTATATTCTTCTACAATATTTTTATCTTGTGAGTTAATCGATTTTAAGTATATATCATACCCCTTTTTAGCGTTAAGAGCGCTTATAAAATAAGTATTATAGTTTAAAATTTTGGCTAATTTAAAAGTTCCTTGAGGTAATAAAATTTTGTTGTTTAAAAAATCTACTTCTATATTCTTATCAGGGTTATTTGCTGCAATTCTATCACCTGCGATAAAAGCAATACCACCATTTTTTAGATTTTCATCGAGTTCTGATACTGTTGATAAATCAATATCTTCAATAGGATAGATTTTTAAGCTATCAAAGTTTTTGCCAATTGAATTGATGAAGTTGTTGAATGTTGTGCAATGTTCCTTTTGTAAAAAAATTGAAATACTAGTTGGTTTTACGGAGTTATTATCTGTTAGAAATGATTTTAAGATATCAATATTTCCTATATGGCTAGATATGAAAAGAATACCTTCTTTGCATTTAATCTGTTTAAATAGTATTTGTTTAGTATTGTTATCAATAAAATGAATATTATTATTGTCATACTTACCCGCGAAAGCTTCCATTTTATATGCCAAAGATTCGGCATAAGAGAAAGTATGTTTAAATGCGTTCAATAAAGTTGGCTTTAGCGCTTTATCTTGAGTATATTTGTATAATATCTCAAAATATTTTAAAGAATATTTTCTAAGGTCTTTGTTTGTAATAAAAGTTATAAATGCAACAGTAAAAGCTATAATTATAGCAATCTTAATCCCTAAAATTTTGTATAAAAACCAGGTTAATAATAACCTTTTCTTACCTGCAGATTTCTCTTTAACTTTATACCAATCCATCTTTTTTACATTCCAATAAAGTATAATCAAAAGGTCCAATGTTGTTATAAACATTGACAAGTTTTAGTCCAGCTTTATTGATTAAATCTGTCATTTCTGCTTGTTCGTACATTTTACTAACTCCATTGGCCATACAAGTGAAATAAAGCGAAATATGGACTAGGGAATATTTTGCTGCTTCGTATTTTTGGTTATCTGTAAAAGGTTCAAGTATAAAAATACTAGAATTTTCATTGATATTATTTTTTATATCTGTAAGAATTTTTAATATTTGTTCTTTTGAAAAACAATCTAGAAATTGACTCATTAATATTGCAGAATTTGACATATTAGGATATTTAGCCATTGTATCCAGTACATTAATTGGCATAAAATTACAACCCCGAAGCTCTGGTTCCGTTATTCTTGCAGTAATGTTCTCAGGTAAATCTAACATTGTAATATCTATATTTTGATTTTTTAGACATATTTTTTCGAATTTACCAGTGTTTCCACCTATATCAAATATTTTGTTATAATCTTTTGAAATTATTTCAAAGATTTTATCAAAACAGTTGTCTGAATAAAGATTATCAAAATTGTACCAGCTTGATTTTAGAGGCTCTTTTAGTTCTGGTAAAAGAGGGTATATTGTTTCTTCTTTTTTGATGAATTTATGTAATCCAATAGGCTTTTCTTGTAAGAAAGATTGTGTTAATTCGCTTGCACCTAAATAACAAATGTCTTTTACAAAGTTAAAGTTTGCAATTGTCATTTCATCATAGAGAAATGCTTCGCCTTTTTTTGATAAAGAATAAGTGTTATTATCTTTTACGATAAGGTCTGCTGTTTCTCCAATTTGTAAAAGTGTTTTAGCGGTATATTCATTAAGTTTAAGCTCAGAAATAACTTCTTCTAATGTAGCTACATTATTGTCTAAAAATTTTATAATACCTAAGTCAAGCATTGTAGATAAAGCTTGAAAGGTTAATGGTGCAAAAGCTAAAGTTTGAGCTTCTGATAAAGAATTAATTCTTTTTTCTTTTCTTTTAAATCTTTTTGTCATAACTGAATTATATCATACCTCTTTTTTTTCTGTAAAAATCTTTATTAAAATGTAATTAAAAATTATGCCAAGTGAAAGAGTTAACGCTAACGTGCTAATAAGTTTAAAAGCAGTAAATGTAAGTAGAAGGAAAGAAAATGCGGTAGTTGTACAAGCTAAGAAAATCGCAGCTTCGACTTCGTCTGTTTTATTTTTATTGAATATTGCGTAATCAATTGTAAAGCCAAGTGCTAGTAATAAACCTAATATGTTGAAAAGATTAAGTTGAATACCAATTAAGCTTGTACAAGAAATCACAAGGAATGATGAAATAACAATTGGTAAAATCATTTTTGTTGACTTTTTTACTCCGTAAGCAAGCATAAGTAAGAGGTATAATGACAAATATATTAAAGGTAATAATTTTAATAGTTTTAGCCGGTATTCTTTAAGATGCTCTGATATGTTTTTTTGAAAGTCTATGACTTCAACATTTGGAGAATTTATTTCTGGTAAATTTTTGTCAGAGTTTGTAATTATTAATGAAGTTTTATCGTTTAATAATAAATCGTCTACTATATCAATGTTTTCAGTTATTTGAGGAATAAAAGGTGTATTCATTAAGTTATTTATTTGTTTTTTTGATAATAAAGAATTATACGAATTTAGTTTGTTTTTATAGAGATTTTTTACCAACTTAAAATTTTCTTCTTGTGTTGTTATTGACGGAAAGAATTTGGTGATTGAAATATAATTAATGTTTTGTTCGTCTAGAATCTTTGTAATTTTTTCTTCTTCTTTAAATATAAAATCTTTTGAAGGGCTTGAAACAACTATTATTGATCCAGTTGATTTAAATTGATTTGAAACATTATTAAATAGCATTTCCGCTTTTAATAATGCTTTCTTTGGTTTATATAAAGATGCTAGAGAGTCGTTAAAATTAAGTTTTGCAAAGCCTAGACAGAGTATTAGTAACATTAAAGTGATTAAAAGTTTTTTATATTTAAATTTTAATTTTGGGGCGTAGTTTTTAATTGGTCTTGAAAAATTTATGCAAGGATAAATTGTTATTATAAATATAAAAATTGCTAAGAGGCCGATATTTGTGAAAGTTGCTATTTGATTTAATATATCTATGTTTAAAATATATAGTAAAGAAAAAGCTATGGAGGTTGAAAGAAAACTTAGAGTTAAGTCTTTATATAGTTCAAAATTTTTATTTAGAGCAAAAATGTAATGATAAGAATAATCAATACCGATACCAATTAAGGTTGTGCCAAATAATAATGTTATAAGATGAAAATTATTAAAAATTGTATTTGTAATAGAAAAACCAGCTAAGTATCCAAAACTTATACTTAAAGCAATTGGTATAAGCAAATAATAATTTTTGAAGTATAAATATGTTAAAAAAACTATAAGTGCAGTAATAAGAATACTTACAAGATTGATCGTTATTGAACTTGAAACTGTTGTGTAATATGTGTGAATTGGAGTTCCAGCAAGATAAATTTGCTGATTTTTATTAGAAAGTTGCTTTTTTAGTTTAACAATATTAGAAACTTCTTTGTTGATATTTCCTAGTTCAGGTTTTATTTTGATAACTATAGAGTCGTAGTATTTGTTATCAAAATAATGGTTTTGCTTATTGATATCAAAAGAAAGAAGAAAATCAGTAAGTAGTAAAAAGGGATCTTTATTAAAATCAACAAGGTTTATTCCAACGGGGTTATATAATCTTTCTAAAGCTTGTTGATAAACGGTATCATAGTTTTTTTGGGTTAATAAATTTTTAGTATTTTGAGATAAAAAATTTATCGGATGTTTACTATAAGCATCAATAATTTTTGATAAGTCGGGGTTTTCAATAATGAAAACAGAAGTATCTATATTTCTTATGAAATTTTGTTTTAAAGAGTTTAGACTTTCTTCGTTAGATGATTCAAAAACAACCTTAATTGTTCTTGATGGTTTTTCCATAACTGAAATGATTTTTGTATTTTTGATAATGTTCTGAGGCAAGATTGACTTGACGAGATTTGTCTCAATTTGATCTGTATTTTTTATCATTAAGAAAAAAAATACAATTGTAGATGCTAATATAAATAAAATTTTTAAAATATTTATTCTATTGAAAACCATTGAGTAGTTTTGCTTCCGTCTTTCATTAAAATTATTATTTTTGTGATAAGCTCAATACCTTCTATTGTTATTGAATCTATATATTTGTCAGCTTCAGTATTAGGTTTTGGCTTTAATCCGAGAGTCCAAAGGTCATTTTTTTCTTTATAGTAGAAATCAAATTTGTTATCTAGTTTTGAGAATTTTTTATTTGATATTGCCATAATAATATCATTAATTTGTTCACAATCTTTGTTTGTGTATGATGTTGTTGATTTTATTGGGTATGTTGTTTCAAAAAAGATTCCTTGCTGTTTAATAAAACTAAAGTTCCCTTCTGATAAGAGTGGTTTTTCAATGTTTTTTAAAACTTTTTCTTGCTTAAATTTGCAATTAATATTGTCTAATGTTGGTAGAATTTTACTTAATTCAGTTGCAGAAATTTTGTTCTCATACACAGTAGCTTGTGATGAAAGAGTTATTGATAAAAATATAAGAAATATAAAAGCTAATATAACCCTAGTCTTCATTTTGTATTCCTATTTTTTTTAGTAGTCTTTTAGGCGCTTTATATAAACTTTCGCGAGTTTCAATGTTAACTGCAATTTGCATTGTATCCGCTTCAAAAACTTTGCTACCAGTTTTTTTATCAAACATTATATATTTAATTCGAATGGCAGGTTCTACTTCTTCTAAGATTGTCTGTATAATAACTTCTTGATTAAAACATAATGGTTGAATATATTTTGTATTCATTTTTGCAATTGGATAAGCGTAATTATCATCTTTCATGTCATAGTAAGTATATTGAAGTTTATCAAACATATCACAACGAGCTTGTTCTATATATTTTATATAGTTTCCGTGCCAAGCGATATTCATAGGATCCAAATCGTTGAATGGTATTTTTAGCTCATATTTAGATTCAAATAAGCTCATTTTTATACTCCTTTAAAGATATTTTGACATGAAAATACGCCAGAAGAAAATACTTTATCTTCATAAAAATATTCAAAAGAAACGTTTGTTTCATTTAATTTTAATTTTAGGTTAACAATATCATTTGCATTTATTATGTTACTGAATTTTATTTTTCTTATTTGTCCACTGACGAGTTCTTTGTTGAAGGTGTATTCCCCTAAAAAAGCTGCAAAATATAACTGAGCAACTCCTGGTGTTATTGGGAAATTTGGGAAATGACCGTTATAGAAATTGCAATTCTTGTTAAAATAAAGCTTAAAAATGATAGCATTTTTTTCTATAGATCTGTCCAATATGATTGGAAATGAAAGGTTTATTTTAAAAATTCGCTCTATAAAGTATTTATCTATTTTACCAGTTTTATTTTTAGGAATAATGTCAATAAACTTCCATTTTTGCGGGATTAGTTCAAATTTATTTCTTAAATAATTTTTTAAAACTTTTATTGTGCTTATTAATCCATTTTTTAACAAATAATCTTTACCTTCTTTTGTTAATACACATAAGCACGCTATTTTATTGTTATGTTTAAAACAATAATTCTCTGATACAAAGGTGTTTGTAGTAAGTTCTTTTTCTAAAATTTCTGCTGAAATTCTTTTTTCTTGTATTTTTAACAATCTGTCAGATCTATTTTTTAAAAATATTTTCTCGTTAATTAATTCAATTTTATCGTTGATTTTTACTTTGTTTTCATAAGAGTAAGGTGTTTCTATAATTGTAGAGTCATTTTGGATTTCTATAGAAATATTTTTAAAAGGGGTAAGAAATTTGCTTTTTGAGTTGTTTCTATATGCAATAACTCCAGTTTCTGTGCTTCCATAGATTTCAATAACATTTGAATATTTTTCTAAATATTCAAATGTGGAATCATCTAACTTAGATCCTGCTGTAATTATGTGTTTTGCATTATTTAAAATGATATTATTCTTTTTGACAGTATCTAAAAAAGACGGTGTTGATACTAATAAACTGTTCTCAATATTAAATTTATCTGGATACTCAACATTATCAAGATTTATTATGTGGTTATTACATAGTGGAAACATGAGCCCAAATGTTAGGCCGAATAAATGTGAATAAGTTGTTGAACTAGATACAATCAGTTTTTCTTCTTTAAAGCTAAAAGTTGTATTTATATCAGTAGCTTCAACGATGAGGTTTGTTAATGTTTTAACTATCTCTTTTGGTTCACCTGTGCTTCCAGAAGTTAATAAATGTATTAAAACTTCATTTTGGTTAATTATTGAAAAATTATTGTCTGAGCTGTTTATTTCATATTGAGCAGTTGTTAATATATCAAAATTTTCAAGATTTTGTTTTTTTTGAATATTATCTATTAAATAAATGTTTTTCTTAGTAAAAATAGAGGCAAAAAAGTTTATGATAAAAGATAAATTATCATCAGGAATTAAAATAATATTTTCTTTTTTGTTTTTTACTAGATTTAAATTTGTATTAACAAGTTGTTTAAGGTCTTTTTTGCTATAAACTCTAGAGTTATTTTGTAAAACAATTTCATTATCGTGGTCTGTATTATAAAAGAAATCTAACATTATAGCTTATGCCTCTTTCTAAAAATAACTCTTACTATATATTCTATAATAAATAAAGTCCCAATTAAAAAATATGAAAAGAAACAGTTATAAAACATCCATATTTCATCACTTAGGAATATGGTTGCTATTGAAAATGATAAGTTTAAAAATAGGAAAACACACCAAATATAAGTTAGATTTTTTGTATAATTAAGCTCTAATGGGTGTAAAGGCTTTTTGTTCCATATTTTAGCAAATTTTTGTATAATAGTTTCCTTTGTAAATAAAGAACTGAAAAATATCATGAATATTGTAAAATTCATCATTGGTGGATAAAATTTTATAACAAAAAACCTCTTAAAGTAAAAGAGTATGAATACAAATATTGTAAATATAAAAGGAAAAATTCTCATTTATATCAATTCATAGACTGTGTTAACAACGTCACTAATTGTTCTAATTTGTTTAAACTCTTCAGGAGATATTTTTTTTTCAGTGAATTGTTGTAATCTAACAGCTAAGTCAACTGCATCTATACTATCAAAATCCAATTCTGTAAACAGGTTAGAGTTATCCGAAACATCAGAACTATTGATTTCAAAATCATTTTCTAAAATTTCTAATAGTTTTTCTTTAATTTCTTCTTTTGTATAAGGTTTAGTCATTTTTTTGACTCCTTATTAATTCTGCAAGCGTATTAACTGAATAAAAATGTTTCACATTCTCTTCTTTATTTGAGCTTAGAACTAAATTGAAATGTCTTTTTAAAGCCATACCAAGCTCCAAAGCATCAATTGAGTCTAGTCCAAGGCCTTCTCCAAATAAAGCTTCTTCATCTTTAATGTCATCGATAGAAATATCTTCTAAATCCAGTGACTTGATAATTAAATCTTTTATTTCATCTTCTAATCTCATAATTAAATCCTACCATACTAATTTACTTTTTACAATTCATATAAATTATTTGTTATTTCATTTGATAAATCTTTTTTTTGACGGACTGTATCTTCGTAGTTAAGATACTTATTGATATTTATTTCGGTATTACATTTTATTGTATACGTTACAGGCTTTTCTCCTGCATCATAAAAAGGTTGACCTATTTGTAGAAAATCAAAATCAGTGTACATGACTATAGGAACAATATTTCTTTTTGCATTTAGAGCAACTAAAGCAGCTCCCTTTCTTATTTTAGGATATTCATTTTTGCGATGCCTAATTCCAGATGGGAAGATAAGAATATTAAATCCTTCTTTAATCATTTTTTTTGTATCAATTTGTAATTCTTGAATAGGCTTTCCTGAAATTAAAAACATTGATTCTACAATTTTTTTGAAAAACTTATTCTCAGTTAGTCTTGGTGCTACAAAACAAGTTGTATTAGGTATTAATGACAGTAGAATTAGAACGTCAATATAGCTCGGATGAGTTGAGACAATAATTGAATTTTTGATATTTTTTAATTGATTAAGGTTTTCTATGTTAAGTTTGAGGACCCCTATAATTTGTAGAAGTTTTACAAAAAGATTCCAAGAAAAATAAACAATTTTAGAATATGTATTTAATTTTTTTGAGTTATCTTTTACTAAAAAATTCACAAAAGGAAATATAAAAAAACCTACAGCAAGAGAACCAACGCCAAAGATTGAAAAGCTTATAATCATTAGTAAACTTCTAAAAAATTTCACTATACTCCTCGCTCAATTGTAAAATTAGTAAGATTAATTTTGTTGTTTTCTTTGTTGAAAAATTTAACAATTTCGCTTAAAGAAAAATTTTCATTGTTCTTTATTTTATTTAAACGGAATTCAGGTCGATTATTTTTTATTTTTAAAGCTAGCCCTACAATTTCTTTGTCGCTATTATCAGCATAACAATAAATGATATTTTTTTTAGTATCAGTTAAGCTAGTAATTAATCCTGCTTCAAAAGAATTTCTGCCCCCAGCAATTGAAACAGTAGGTATTGTTATTTGATTTAATATTGAAACTTGCCCTAAGGCATAGTTGTGTACTGATGATGAAAAAGCTGTAGGGGAAACTTCATTTATTTCCTTATATTGTTCTATAAGTTTTAAAAGTCTATCAAATTCTCCAAATTGTGATGATAAAATGATGTTTTCTATACTTGAGTCTAGGCAACTATTGATTAAATATATCACATGTTTGTCAAACATATTCAGACGTCGTCTCGTATTGGCAGGAATAAAACTTAAATCCAGCTCAGAATCTTTTTGAGTATAAATAAATTTTTCAACATTAAAACAAAAGCTATTCATGATAATATTATATTATAAATAATTTAGGATTTAATATGGTAATTAAGATAACTGCATACGAGGCTCTTTGTAATTTAGGGTTAAATATAGATGAAATTTTTTCAAAGGCAATAAAAGGAGAAAATTCTCATTTTACTGGAGAGAAAAATTTAATAGATGGTTATATCTTTAGGTTGGGTAAAATTAATATTGAACCAAAAGATATAGCAGAAAATGATTATAATTTACGTTGTAATAATTTAATAAAATATGTGTTAAATCTCTTGGTCGATAAACTTGAATTGCTCTTTAATAAGTATGATAAAGAAGATATTGCTGTTGTTGTTGCGACTACAAACTCTGGGGTGGAAGAGTATGAGAAAAGTGGTAATAAATGCCATTCCGAGTTAGGAAATCCCGCGAAATTTGTAAAACATTATTTAAACTTAAGTAATGTTGCAATAACTGTATCTACAGCTTGTTCCTCTGGTGTTAAAGCTTTTTCAATTGCAAGAAATTATCTAAATTCGAATCTAGCAAAAGCTGTTTTAGTAATAGGCGTAGATACTATTGCAAAAGTACCTTTATATGGATTTAGTGCTTTAGAAATTTTAACTTCACAGCCAACCAATCCTTTTAGTAAAAATTATACCGGAATTAATATAGGTGAAGCATGTGTTTGTTTTATTGTTGAAAAAGATTATTCACAGTCAGGTATTAATATTTTAGGCATTGGGGAAAATTCAGAAGTTTTTCATTCTACAACACCAGACCCAGAAGCTAAGGAAGTGAAGAATGCAATATATCAAGCTCTGGACGATGCTAAAATAAATAAAAATGAAGTGGATTATATAAATTTACACGGAACTGGAACTCTAGCAAATGACACTATGGAAGCTGAAGCTATAAATTCGATTTTTGGAGATAAAACTCCAGTAAGTTCTACAAAACCTCTTACTGGGCATTGTTTAGGTGCGGCTGCAAATGTTGAAATAGCTTTGTGTTGTCATTTATTACAAAATTTCAGAGGTAA
Source organism: Candidatus Gastranaerophilaceae bacterium (assembly GCA_045651505.1). Lineage (GTDB taxonomy): Bacteria > Cyanobacteriota > Vampirovibrionia > Gastranaerophilales > Gastranaerophilaceae > CAG-196. The sequence goes on from JAZRSL010000016.1 coordinate 50,114, forward strand.
ATTGTTGCCGCATATTTATGATTCTGAATATAACCCAGATTTAAAACCTATAAATTTGGTTAAATCAACGGATAATTATGAAAAATGTAACATTTGTATGTCAAATTCTTTTGGCTTTGGAGGTACAAATGCTATTATAATATTAGGAAACTCTAATGGATAATAAAGAATATTTAGAAAAAATACTTCCTCATAAAAGGCCAATGATTTTAATAGATGACATTATAGAATACTCTATTGAAGAAGGATGGCTAAAGAGTCAGGTTGTAATAACTAAAGAGAGTCTGTTTTTTGATTCAACGCTAAATGGTGTGTCATCTGTTGTTGGAATTGAATATATGGCTCAGACTATTGGCTGTTATGCTTTTTTGAAATCAAAACGAGAAGAGCCTCTTGTAGGTTTTTTGCTTGGCACTCGTTTGTATAACAATAAATCAGATCTATTTAGAGATGGCGAAGTATTAGAAATTTCAGTAAGAGAGATTTTTTCGGGAAACGATATAGTTTCTTTTGATTGTATAATTTATAATCAAGGAGAAGAAGTTGCAAGTGCAACAATTAATGTTTATCAAAGTGAAAATATAGAAGAAGGTATTATAAATGTCTAAGACGATTTTAATTACTGGAGCAAGTAGAGGGATAGGTCGAGAAACCGCGTTATATTTAGCAAAAAATGGCTATGATTTAGTTTTGCATTGTAATAAAAATATTCAAAAACTTGAAGAATTGCAAAAAGAAATTGAAGTGTTTGGTGTCTCAACTAGATTAATACAGTTTGATACTTCTAATAGGGAAGAATGTAAATCTAAATTATTAGATGATGTTAAGAAGAATGGTACTTATTATGGCATAGTTCTTAATGCGGGTATTGCAAAAGACAATCCCCTTCCAGCGATGGAAGACGAGGAGTGGGATGCTGTAATTGGAACAAACCTCAATGGTTTTTATAATGTTATTAAACCAGTAATTATGTCGATGATTCAAAATCGTGGTGGTAGAATTATTGCATTAACTTCTGTTTCTGGGTTGACAGGTAATAGAGGACAAGTTAATTATAGTGCCTCTAAGGCAGGTATTATAGGGGCAGCAAAGGCTTTGAGCCGAGAAGTGGCAAAAAGAAAAATAACTGTTAATTGTGTTGCACCTGGTATTATAGAAACAGATATGACAACTGATATCCCAGAAGAAATAATAAAAGAAATGGTTCCGTTGAAAAGAGCAGGTTCATCTAAAGAAGTAGCAAGCTTAATTAATTATCTAATGAGTGAAGATGCTGGATATATTACTGGGCAGGTAATTTCTGTAAATGGAGGAATGTATATATAATGTCAAAAAGAGTTGTTGTTACTGGCATGGCATTGACCAGTCCATTGGGTTCTACTATTAAATCTTCGTTTGAAAGGTTGCATACTTATAAAAACTGCGTAGCATATGATATCTTTTTAGATGAGTATGAAAATATGTATACTAGGTTGTCTGCAAGGGTTAAGGACTTTAGTCAACCAGAGTGCTTTAATAGAAAAACAACAAGAACGATGGGCCCTGTTTCAATTATGGCAGTTGCAACAGCTAGAGAAGCTTTATTGGATGCTGGTTTATTAGATGATGAAGCTGTTAAAAATGGGAATTGTGGTGTTAGTTATGGGTCTTCAAGTGGATCTTTAGAAGCTATTTTTGACTTCTATTCAATGTGCATAGATAAACAAGTTAAAAACCTAAATTCAGGTTCTTATATTAAAATGATGCCCCAAACGACAGCTGTAAATATTTCATTATATTTTGGTACTCATGGTCGTATTGTGAATAGTTCAACAGCTTGCACTTCAGGATCATATGGAATTGGTGCCGCTTATGAATTAATAAAGAATGGCTTACAAACTGTTATGATTGCTGGTGGAGCAGAAGAGTTTCATCCAACGCAGATTGGTGTTTTTGACACCTTGTATGCGACAAGTACAAAAAATGATCAACCCCATTCTACACCTTCTCCTTTTGATGTAAATAGAGATGGATTAGTTATTGGAGAAGGAGCAGGGACTATAATATTAGAAGAATATGAACACGCTATAGCTCGTGGAGCTAAGATTTATGCTGAAATTATAGGTTATTCTACAAATACAGATGGTACGCATATAACAAATCCTAATTCAGAAACTATGGGCTATGTGATGCAACAAGCTTTGGATTCTGCAGGAATAGCTCCAACTAATATTGGTTATGTTAATGCTCACGGTACTGGTACAAAGTTTGGCGATATAGCTGAATCAAAAGCGACAGAAACGGTCCTTGGTAACAATATTCCTATAAGCTCTATCAAGAGTTATACTGGCCATACTTTAGGTGCTTGTGGAGCTATTGAAGCAATTTTATCAATAGAAATGATGAATAATAATTGGTTCTGCCCAACTTTGAATCTTAAAGATGTTGATCCTGAGTGTGCGCAACTTGATTATATAAAAGATACTGGTAGAAAAATTGATACAGATATGATTATGTCAAATAACTTTGCGTTTGGCGGAATTAATACATCTTTAATTTTTAAACGTGTTTAATTTATTCTCCATAAACTTTAACAGTTAATTTTCTATAGAAAATAAATATTGATTTTTCCTGTACATCAATATGGGTAATTTTTGTTATACCAGCTTTTTGTATAGCTTTTTCAATGCTAGCATCACCTTTTTCTATAAGAAATAATATGTTAGTTGTAGTTACATTTGCTTGTTTAAGTTTTGATAAATCTTCGATTTGAGCACCAGTTGCTGTAACGGGATAAGTTGCATTTGTATAAAATATTCCCATTGCATCTGATTTATTAACGCTAAGTGCGCTTATAGATAATATTAAAAATAGTAGTATTAATAGCTTTTTCATCATAGTTTATCTCCTCTAGTTCCATAGACTACAGTTTTAGTTTCTTTAAAATAAATAGGTAAATAACCTATTGGTATATTTATTTTATGAACCCTTGTTGTTACAAAAGAAGCCTTGTTAAGGTTTCCCTTTTTTAATGCCTGATGGATGCCTGCATTGCCAACTTCTACAAATTTCATGTAGTTTCGTGCAGTGGTTGTTCCCTTATGTAAATTGGTTAAATCTTCCGATGTGTGATTAATATCTGTTTCAACACAAAGAGGAAATGCACTGCGAGAATATATTTCACCTTGATTAATACCAAGATGCCCCATTTGATATCCGCCCTTTTTCATAGACGCATTAACATTAAGAGTTGTTATCAAAAGTATTGATACGACAAATATAAAAAATCTCTTTCTTAAATCCATACACTAGTTAAAACACAAAGAAATTTTATCTACAAATATTTATTACGAAAACTTAATGTGATATAATAAGTCTGTGGAGTTTAAAAAAGAAAGTAGGTTTTATGAAAAAGTTTTTAATGATTTTATTATCAATGTGTGTTGTAACAAATGTTGCTATGGCGAAAACGGATTTAACCTGTCCAGAACAATTACTTCCTAAGAAGGATATTGTTGTTTTAAAGAAGGGGGAATCATTTGCTTATCCTTTACCAGAAGGTGCAGTTATTGAATGTTATGCCAAAGAAATAGATGGTAGTATTGATGATTTAAAAGAATTTAATGATTATTATGTAGTTAGAAATGGAGCTCTATACTCAAATTTTATGCATCGTTTCTTCAAAAAAACAAGAAGTGAGAAGTTGAAAAAAGTTGACTATGCAGGATTAGAATCTGATAAAATTACTTTATATATGTACGATCCATTATGGACTCCTACATTCCGTCATCACATGCATACTGTAAAAATTAACACCAAAACTGGTGAATATTATTCAGAGATGTTTCAAGACAATTGGACTTGGTTTAGAAAGTCAAAAGGCTCAGGTTATTGTAGGATAATTTATCCTCAGAAATAAGATTGAAGCGAGTTTGATACTCGCTTTTTTATTAATTATGAAAAATTATTTTTTATACAAATAATAAGTTCTGCGGGTAAAGTGTTAGTGTACTTTCAGAAACATTTAGAAAGGATGTGCATTTCAGTTTGCCTATCCAAAACTTTCTATAAAAAACTATCCCTAAAAATTGAGAAACGTTTGATAAAAAGGGTGTATTTTTATGAAAAATTTTCTAAAGAATTTGCTCAAAGTGTATTCGTAATCGGCGTATGTCCCACTGTTGGCGGGGTTTAAAATTAAAAAAGGTTAGCACTTTGCTTTAGTACTAACCTTCTCTACAGCATCCCAACCGCTCTCAGCTCTTTGCTTAGGATTAAATTTTGTAACAAAAAGGCAATTTTTGCTGAGAAAAATACTTTATATAAATATAGGTCAAATATGTTAGGTTTAAACAATAATATTGCAAATCCAAATTTCAAACAGAAAAGTGGTGGAAAATTATTTAATCCGCCGCCCTATTCTGCAAACCAATTTATTACTGATTTGAATAAAGAAGAAGAAAAAAGGCTTAATGGTGGGTTTTTATCAAAGACAATTGGCTCCCGAACTGCATGTTTTGGAGGATTAGGAATTATATTACTTGGAGAACTTGCTTGTTATGCTAAGATTCTTTCAAAGAAAAAAGCTGATTTCCCAACGCCTGAGCTTAAAAAAGCTTTTAAAAATAAAATACTTTTAGTTCTAGGTGCAGCAATCGCAGGAGGAATTGCTTTTCATATAACTGTGCAAAATTGGCAGAATAAAATAATTAATAAAAAATCTGCAAAACCTCAAGAATTTTTAGAGAAATATGGTAGTGATACAAGTGCAAAATTATCTGATAACAATTTGCGTAGTATGCAAATAGCAGCACAGTATAATCCACTTAGTGGTGTTATTGAAATTAATAAAAATTATCTTCATGATCCCATTGGAAAAAAATTAATAGAAAAATACATGAAACATGAGCTTCAACACGCAAGACAGTTTGAAATGATTGCAGGGCTTGATAATGGTTTGGAAAAACTTAATTATGTAAGTATTTATCCTGTCATTCAATTTGTAAAGAAAAATCCTTTAGCTTTAGCTCAATTTAAAGATATTATAAAAGACATTAATAATGATAAACAAGGTGTATATGATAATGTGAAAATTCCACTAAACGGAGCAGAAGTTGATTTAAAAAAATATATAAATGTAATTGAAATTATGATAACCAATCCACAAGCTAAACCAGAAGATATTCCAATGCTTATTGATGTAGAACATTATAAAAAAGCTTTAGCAAAACGTGGTCCATTATCTGAAAAAGAAAAAATAAAAGCAGAAGAATATTATCAAGCAGCTTTAAAATATCCTTTAATGACTGGAATGAATTTATTAAATCCGTTCTCTGGTTATAGGTCGAATATCTTGGAAGAAGAAGCAAGAAAAGCTAGTAAATCCAAAACTGGAAAAATTGATACCTAGAAATAAAAAAATAAGTTACTCGGTTTATAATAAATAAAAAAGGTTAAAAAGAAGCTAGGGTGTGTTGTTTAATGCATCAAAAATAGACGTACCACTTTCAAAAAAGTCTTTTGAGACTTTTGTTAAAATTGGCGGAATTTTGTTAAAAAATTTTCAAAAATTATGCTCAAAGTGTATTCGTAATCGACGTATGTCCCGCTGTTGGCGGGGTTTAAAATTAAAAAAGGTTAGCACTTTGCTTTAGCACTAACCTTCTCTACAGCATCCCAACCGCTTGTAGCTCTTGGCTGAGGGTTAAATTTTGTAACAAAAGGCAATTTTTGGTGAGAAAAATACTTTATATAAATATAGGGGATTATTATGGGATTAAAAGCAGGATTACACCTATTACAACAAACAGGAAAAGCTGTAGCTAATTATGCAGATGACGCCGCAAGAATAGTTGCAAAAAATGGTGATGATGCTGTTGGAATTTTCTGCAGAAAAGCAAAACCAATAAACCCTACAGAACTTAAAGACTTACGCTTTGCGCCAGAAACAATTGGTGATACTGTAAAGATTTCAAAAACAGCTTTTAAAATTCCTAGTGCTGATAAACTAAAATTGTTGCTCAAAGAACAAGGGATGGCTGACGATTTTATTACTGATAATAATAGTATTTTTTTAGAAGAATTATTAAAACGTTTTCCTTTAAAACAAGGTGAAAAAACAAATAAAATTGTTCAAGATTTAATGACTTGCTTAGAGGATGTCAACCATGCAGGTATTGTGGATAAAACTAAATTTTTAGATGATTTTTTAATGGAAGCAAGTAAAGTCGACAAAGACTTTGCAGGTATTTTTACTCAAAGTACAACAGGGCTATTTAGCAAAAGAGCAGTCCTTCAAGCTAAATATAACAATCCGGAAAGATATCAAGAAATTATGGATTTACTGACATTACATAAACAAGGTAAAGCACCAAAATGGACACTACAAACATTATTTCCAGAGAGTTCTTTTCATCCATTGCCTAAAGGTGATATGCAAAGGCTTTTAAGAGGCGAACATTATTACCCTCAATTGACAGAATTAGCTGATGACGTGATTGCAAAACTAGAAGTTGGTGAGGCATTTTCTGTAGGTAAAGATATGTTTGTAAAAACAGCCAAAGGTTATGAAAAATTAAAAATAGATGCTCAAACTTATGAGAGGTTATTCCCGCCAATTGAACGTTATGCAATGTCTCAAGGAGCGAATGGAAATTGTCATTTTATCTCTGCTATGGATTCGATTACAAAAAATCCTAATGGTAGGGTTAAATTATATCAAATGTTTGAACAAACTCCTAATGGAATAGTCTGCAAATTTCCAGAGCTTGAGGGTAGAGTATTATCCCCAAGTGATATTGAAGCAATATTATCTTCAACTAAATCAGTTGAGGGCTCATCAGCTCACAAAATTATTGAATTTGTATATGCAGAAACAAAAAAAACAACTTTTGGTGTATATGATTCGGTTGATGATGTATTAGCGATGCTAGATAGAGCAGGAAACGCAGAAGATATTCGTTTGTATTATAAAACGTTCTTAGGTAGTGATACTAGTGTTGATATAATTCGAAATAGAAAAGATGCAATGTTAATAAAAGGGATTGAATTACCTTCATCTTTTATAAAACCACGGCTATCAAATAAAATGGCTTGTACAGATAATATGAGTATTACAAATAGACGAAAAGGATTGCAAAGTTCACATTATTATCAGGTAGATAGTATAGTGGAAAATCGTATAATTAACCCTTGGAATACTATTGAAACAATACCTCAAAGTCCTTGTGAATTAGCAAATATAACTTCTGTAAGTAATATTGCTGAAATCTTAGGTTTATAATTTTTATTTAACGATATCGCTGTGAAAAAACTAAACAAAAAGCTTGCAGGGGTAAAAGATTTGTACTTTTTTTAATTTCATCTGTCGTACAGCAAGCAAGTAGGGTGTATTGTTTAATGCACCGAAAATAGACGTGCCACTTTCAAAAAAGCCTTTTGAGACTTTTGAAAAAAAGGGCGTATTTTTGTGAAAAATTTTATCAATTATATGCTCAAAGAGTGTTCGCAATCGGCACAAAGTCCGCTGTTGGCGGGGTTTAAATTTAAAAAAGGTTAGCACTTTGCTTTAGCACTAAACTTCTCTACAGGTTGAATGAGATTCGAATTTACGGTGGAACTGCCCTATTGTATCATATAGTATTATTATCTATCGTACTTACAGTATTGCTCTGTTTTGCAAACATATCAACTGTTTTAGTGGGTATTGTATCATTTGGACACAATAGAAATTTGTATAAAAACTTGTTTTACATCTTAGTTTTGAAATTATGAAATAGGTTGATTTACAAAGTTTGTTTTTTACATATAATTTAGCTACTGTAGGAGAGAGGAATTATATGAAAAATACAACTAAGACGAAAATAATAGCAACATTAGGCCCTAGTACATCAAATTCTGAAAAGATAAAAGAACTGATTATAGCTGGTGCTTCAATGTTTAGATTAAATACTTCACACGGGAAAGAAGAAGATCACGCTAAAAATATTAAATTAATAAGAGAAATTTCAAAAGAATTAAAAAAATATATTCCAATATTAGTAGATTTACAAGGCCCTAAAATAAGAGTGGGTAATATAGCTCAACCAATTGAAATTAAGGAAGGTGATATTTTAACTCTTGAAGCAACCGATAATCTTGATTATAAAAATATTATTCCAGTCGATTATGATGGTATAGCCCAAGATGTTTCTGTAGGAAGCAAAATCCTTTTAGATGATGGTAAGATTGGACTTGAGGTTGTTGAAATTGTTGATCAACAAGTGAAAGCAAAAGTGTTATACGGCTCTTTGCTTAAACCTCGTAAAGGTATAAATATTCCAGGGACAACAGCGAGTCTTAGTGCGATAACACCAAGGGATATAGAGTTTATTAGATTTGCTGTTGAATATGATGTGGATTATATTGCTCTTTCGTTTGTCAGAGAGGCTAATGATGTAGAACAAGCAAAAAAATATATTAAAAACTATGGTGGTAATATTCCAGTTATTGCGAAAATAGAAAAGCCTCAAGCTGTAAAAAATCTTGACAGTATTTTAAAAATAGCTGATGGTGTAATGGTTGCTAGAGGTGATTTAGGAATTGAAATCTCTTTAGAAGAAGTTCCAGTTATTCAAAAGCAAATTATTTTAAAAGCAGTAAATGCTCGTAAAGTTTCTATTGTTGCCACTCAAATGTTGGAGTCAATGATTGAAGAACCTATTCCAACAAGAGCTGAAGCTAGTGATGTTGCAAATGCAATACTTGATGGTACAGATGCAATAATGCTTTCTGGAGAAACAGCTATGGGGAAACATCCTGTTGAAGCTGTTAAAGTAATGAAAAGAATATCTGCAAACGTTGAATACTGTAATTTTACAAAATGTAACTTGAACTTAGAGATTAATGACGATTATGATCTGTCTCCACAAGCGATTGCTAATGCAGCTGTAAAAATGTCTCAAGACTTGAATGCAAAGGCAATACTTTCATTTTCACACACAGGCTATACGCCGAGATTGCTATCAAAATTAAAGCCTGAAGTTCCTGTTATAGCAATTTCTGATTTAGAGTCTACAGCAAGACGCTTAAACCTTTATTGGGGAATTGTTACAGATTGCAGAAATTGGGATGAAGTTTTAGATGGTCATTTGTTGGAAAAAATCGACGAGTATATTTTAGAAAATACTAAATTCAAAAAAGGTGAACGTATTATCATTGTCGGTTCTATTCCAAAACTTATAAGTGGAAGAACTAATTTTATAAGAGTCCATAGGATAGGTGCAGCTTTAGAAAGTTAATAAAAAACACTTCTAAATTTAAAAATCTTATAAATTATTTTTACTACTAGCTCAAACAATTAGCACTAACGGAGACTAAGACTTACGTCTATCTAATATCAAAAAGTGAAAACGGAGACTTTTTGAGAAAAAGTTAGCACTGGGAGACTTTGAAACGGAGACTAAATTGTAGAACGAAGCGAAAATGACAATATGACTCGAAAATACTGGATTTTCGGTCTCCGAGAAATGGGCTCAATGCTCCTTTTATCGCGAAAGTTCTAAAAAGTATAGACAGGCTGAAAGCCTGTCTACGAGAACATCAGAGGGGATGAGATTCGAACTCACGGTGGAGTTGCCCCCACACGACCCTTCCAAGATCGCACCATAAACCACTCGGACACCCCTCTATATGATTTATTAGTGTTTATTATACCCTTATAAAACTCGCTTGTAAACACTCTTTTAAGTTTAAGTATCCTCTATTTAAATGATTTAATATTTTTCTAATATGTTATTCTGTTATGTGTTAAGAAGTCAAATTTAATAAGAAAGGGAATTTTATGGCGAAAATTATTAAAGTAGGTTCGCAAAATCCTACATTTACCTCACAAAAAATTGCTAACCCATTCAGAACTTCAAGAAATTCAACAACAAATCCTTTCAAATACAACAATTTTGAAGGAAACACTTTGCCGTTTGAATTAGCTGCTGATGTTTTTGAAGGCGTTAAACCTAGTTTCAAAGGTAGTAAATTAAGAATGGTTGCTGCTTCTGTTACTGGCAGTATGACTAAAATGAAAAATAGTATAACAGAACCTATTGTTAATTTTGCTAGAAGAGTTGGTAATGGCATTTCTAGTGCTTGGGCTTATGCTAAAGAAACTCCTATTTCTGAAGTTCCTGGTTTTAAACAAGTTCATGAAGCAATGGGTGTAATGAGCTCAAGAATTAATGACAGAATTTCTGGTATACAAGAAAGAGTTTCAACATCAATTTCTTCAAGGATTGAAATTATAAATAATGGAATCTCTGGAATGAATCAAGAATTACGTTCTCAATGGGAATCTATTATTGCGAAAATCCCTTCAAGAACTCGTTATACAGCAGAAACTCCAGTTTCTGAACTTGAATCAGCTTGGAGAGAAATTATCTCTCTTGAAGGAGGAATTGCATAATGAATAAGAACGTTTTAGAAATTATTGATGCACTTACAGCTCATCAAGATACTGATTCAATCAGAGTTTTAGAAGAAATTGGAACTAATTCTCCAGATAACGAAGTTAGAGAATACACTTCTCGTGCTTTAGTTAGAAAAAATGTACATGATTCATTAAAAATTGTTATTATTAACCAAGGTAAAGGTATTAATGACCTTTCTCCAGCAGTTGCAATGAGTACAATTAATGAAATCTTAGCTCTTAAAGATAAATCAGAAGTTGTTAGAATTCTTGACGATACTATTAATTTGCATTCAGATGAATCTGTAAAAGAAAATGCTCGTTCAGTAAAATCTTTATTAGCATTAAGCTAATTTATATAAATATAAAAAAGAACTCCAGAAATGGAGTTCTTTTTTTTTGTTTAAAATTCTTTTTCGTGAAAATCGGTGCCACCTGTTTTAATTAAATGTGGATATTTTTCAGCAATTTGTAAAACTTTTTTTTCGCTATGAAATTTAACAATGCTTCTTAAATGTGGATACGGGTAATAAATTTCAAGCCCATCGAGACCTATATCAATCAAATTTTTAACGAGTTTTTCGAGACTAAAAGCCCAATAGCACGCAGGATGTGCGAGAACTGAAACTCCTCCCGCGTTGTGTATCGCTTCAATCAGTTTTTTTACATTTCTTTTGCTAAATAATCTAGGCAAAACATCTTCTGTACCTTTTTTATCCATAGCAAGAAAAGGCTGAATATCCGGGTGGTATATGTCTATACCATAAGCTAATAAGTGTATAAAAACAGTCCCGAACCAGCAATCAAACTCTACTCCACTAAGAAGTATCTCGTCTCTAATATGTTTGTGTGCTTCCACCGTATTATGATCTGTTATTGCAATAAGTCTATAACATTTTTCTTTCGCAGATTTAACCACTTGCGCTACATCGCCTAAACCATCGGAGTGTGAAGTGTGTATATGTAGGTTAATTTTATTGTTTTTATAATCATCTTCGCTGAAGCTATTTAATATGTTTTTAAGATTTTCCATATATTTATAATACAATAAAAGAATAGGAATTTTATGAAATCTAGCTTTTTTCTATAGAAGAGATGCTAGGTATGGAGAATTAATGAGTAAAAAAAATAAAACACCATTAGAGATATTTGCGGAAGCTTTAAAATTATATTTTTCAAACTTTGATAAATTTATAAAATATATGACATTTCCAGTTTTAGGTCAAATATTGGGACTAGTTATTGTCTTTACTTTGACTTTTTATTATTCGAAAAATTTGCCAAATTTAATTGATAAGTTTCCAAATTTTGCTGAGCCATCAACGGTTTTAATATTTGCTCTTTTAATATCATTGCCAGGTTTAGCTATTTTTGTTAAAGCTTTTTGGGAATATTTAGTTGCTTATGGTGCAGTAAATTCAATGGTAGAAAATATGGTTAAGTCGGGAAAACTCTATGACTTTGATGCCCATACAGAATTAATAAAAAGGAGAACAATTCCTTTTGTGGGGCTTTGGTTTTTATTTAGTATATTTTCTTTGGTAGCGTTAATACCATTTTTCTGGGTGCCATGTGTTGTCTTTGCAATATACTTTGTACTTGTTTTTCAAGTGTTCACATATGAACCAGATTTATCACCTGTTGGATGTGTTAAAAAGAGTTTGCAATTAGTAAAAGGAAATTTTTGGACAACATTGCTTTTATTTGCATTGGCCAGTGCGCTAACTTATGTTTTAATTCCACAAATTTTTGATATATTTTGTAGCTATACTCATATTAATTTAGCTCTAGCAAACTTGGTTAAACCAATCGTTATTTCTCTGCCTTTGGATTCTTGGAATAGTGCATTATCATATATATATTTACCTGCGCTAAAGGTTGATGATGTTGCGCTTTTTGTTGTATCAATTTTTGTTGCTCAAATTTTTATACAATATACATTGCCATTAAGAACAATTTTATGGGCTCTTTGGTATCGTAGATTAAACGGTGCTTTGCCAAAACAAGTTGAAACAACGAAAAAAAATAAAAATAAAAAGCCTAGTGAAAAATTAATGGAAAATTCTAATAAAAAATTTACTTCTAAAAAGCTTGATAAAAATATCTTAAAACGTGCTATGGAAAAAGATTAGAACATAATTTAATCTTAATATTTCTTAACAATTGCTAGTAAAAAGTCAATTTTCTGAACAAAAAAAACTTTATATCTATGTGTGTAAGTAATAAAGGTGTAGAAAATAATATGGCAGTTTTACCAGGTTCATTAGATTATTTATATCATAATGGTATTATTGATCATATTCCATATGAAGCTTATGAACAGCCAAAAATGATAACAAAACAATCTGTTACTCCATACACAGAAAAAAGTCTTCGTGAATCAATTTTAGATGAGGCTGAAAAGACAAAAGCAAAGCCTTCTAATAAAAAAACTTTGATAAAAGGTTTAGTCGCTGTTGCAGCATTAGCTGTAACCACAGTTTGTTTGTTGAAAGGAAAACTAAACCCTTTTAAATGGTTTAAAAAATAATTTTAACTTTATAAAATACCTTATTAAATACCTTATTAATTAACCAATTGTTACCTGGGTTTAAACTCAGGTTTTTTTTATGTTATATTATTATTTGTATGAGAAAGCTATTAATATTATTTTTAATTTTAGTATTTAATTTTTCAACTGCAAATTCAGAGGTAGTTAATTTGGAGTTGGATGAAGTAATAAAGATTGGTTTAGAGCAAAATCAAAATATAAAAATAAAACGTATAGAATTAGAAGCTGCGAAAAAAGATATTAAAATAGCAAATCGCTTACAGAACCCTGAGATACAATCAAATATTGTAGCCGGTAATGTTGCGTTGGGTAATTGTTCTCAAGCAGGTTTGGCTTTCCCAATTGAAATATTAAAACGTGGTGTGCGTAAAAATGTTGCAAAAGGGAATTATAATATTAAAGAAACCGAATTGAAGCAATTTGAACATAATTTAAAACTACAAATTATGCAAGCTTATTATGATGTTTTGTATACAAAATCTTTGTATCAAATTCAAGAAGGACGTTTGAAGCATTTTGAAAATTTGGTTAAAATTACAACCGATCGTGCAAGACATTCCTCTTATGAAATAGATAATTTGAAGGCTGATATCCAATATGCAACACAAAAAATTGCTGTGAATAGGGCTCATGCTGATATGCTAGCAAAACAATTTGAGCTAAACAGGATATTAAATACTGGTAATGAAGATATTATGTATGATACAAAAGAAGCTTCGTTATTTGATGATGATTGGAAATTTTTAAAGTTTAGGGTTCCTGATTATGATTTTTTAGAAAGAACAGCTTTTAAATATAGTTATATGATAAGACTATCAGACTTAAATATTGCGGTATCTGAACAGGAATTAAAACAAGCAAAACATCAACGCATACCTGATCTAACAATTGCAGGAGGTTATGCTTGGCAATATCATAGAAATGCAAGTCCTCATTATGGTGGTGTTTTCTTTGGTGGTGGAATGAATTTACCAATTTTGTATAACTTTACCCCTGATATTCAAAAAGCAGATTTGTTTTTACAAAGAAGCAAGGCTGACAAGAAAGCTTATGAACATCAGTTAAAATATGAGTTAAAGAAAGACTATAATATATTTAAATATTCCGCGGAGAATATAGAATATTCAAAACAAATTCTTGCTGATTCAAGAAGAATTCTTGAACTTTCAACTAAACGATATATAGAAGCTAAAAACAATTATTCTGATTTGGTAATTAATGCGAATGCTTATCAAGAAGTCTTAATTCAATATTTAGAGACTGTGTCAAGGCATTTTTATTCATATTTAGAATTAATGCAAGATATTGGACATGATATTCTTATGGAAGAAGAAATTCTTTAGGGAAGTTTTATGATAAAACTGGTAGCAACTGATATTGATGGCACAATTTTTATACCTGAGAAAGAATTCACTCAGGGTGTTAAAGAGTGTATAAAAAAGTTGTCTCAAAAAGGTATTAAAGTTGTTCTTGTGACTGGTCGTATGAATGCAGCAGCAATAAAAATAGCTAGAGATTTAGAGCTTGATACGCCTGTTGTTTCTTATCAAGGAGGTCTTGTTACAGAAAATGGCAATATTCTTTATGAACGATATTTATCAGAAGAACAAACCGAAAGGATTTTAGCTTGGGCGAGGAAGGAAAAAATACATATTAATTTGTATAATGATGATATTCTTTATTCTGAGACTGAGTGCTATGAAGTTCAAAGATATTGTAATAATTTGCATACTGAACATACAGTTAAGCCATTTAATGAAATAAAAAAAGACAAAATCAATAAGTTATTAGCTATTGATTATTCAACTCCAGAACGCATTAGTAGGTATGAGAAAGAGCTTCAAAATATTTACCCCGATTTATATATAGTAAAATCTACTCCATATTTTTTAGAGTTTTCTAATCCAGAAGCATCAAAAAAATGTGCTGTTGAATTTTTGCAAAAATATTGGGGATTAAAGAAAGATGAAATCTTAACGATTGGAGACCAAAATAACGACATTGCTCTTTTGCAAGCTGGAGGAATAAAAATAGCAATGGGCAATGCTACAGAAGAACTAAAGGCAGAAGCTGATTATATTACAGAAACCGTTTATGAGGATGGTTTTGTACGTGCAATGGAAAAATTTTGTTTGAATTAATAATATATTAAATTAAAAAATGCTCGGTACTTTTTGCGCCGAGCATTTTTGTTTTTTTTTGTTTTATTTTAGTTGATAATTAATTCATCGTCTACGTATAACATTGGGTCTGAGTGAATTCCGTCTTCTGCTAGTTTGTATCCGTTTAGTTCCATTAGTCTTAATGTTTCATCTAAGATTTCTGTGTTAGTTGGAACTCTACCATATTTATCTTTTAAGTTTTGTTTAGCTAAGTTCCAGAAGTTGTCACCACTTTTTGTTGTGTACATTTTATCTGCGCAGTGTGGTAAGTTTTCTTTGTCAACATCTGATGTTTTAGAATCGTCATTACCATCTTCTGTTACAGCTACTGTATCATCATTTTCTGTTTCTGCAACTGTTGCATCATCGTTTTCTGTTTCTGCAACTGTAGCGTCATCGTTTTCTGTTGTAGCGACAACAGGGATTGCTTTTATTTGATCTTGTAAATCTTGGTTTTGTTGTTGTAATTCTTCTATTTGAGCTTGTTGTTCTTCATTAATTGCTTGTTGTGCTTGAACATCTTTTTGCAATTGATCGATAGCTGCTTGTTGTTGATTTTGAACTTCTGCTTGTCTAAGAGCTTCTTCAGCTGCAGCTTCTTTTTTAGCTTTGTGATTTTTTACTAATCCAGCTATTAATGCAACTCCGCCAACTACAGCTGCTCCGATTAATGCCCATTTGCCGAATTTTTTCCAGTTAATCTTTGATAATATTCCAGGTTTTGGAGTTGGTGTTGGTGTTGGTGTTGGTGTTGGAATTGATTTACTTGCATCTAATTTAGCAGTTTTTAAAGCTTCAGCTGGTATTTTATCTGGGTTAAATGGAACCGGAGTGCTTGAATTATTTACGAAAATTTCTCCGGCAGCGATATTACCTGTAGGTGCAACACCACGTAAAATGTCTGTGCCTTTGCTTTTAATAAATTTATCTGCGGTAGCTTGATGTTCAAAAGATTTAACTACTGTATCGTTTAGTTTTACCTCCCATTTTTTAGTAGCCTCATTAAACACTGAATAAACAGTATGAGATGAACCGCCATTTACGCTTGGTTGTACTACCGGAGTTGATGTTGTTAATCTTGTAGCTTGGTTTGTCCATCTTTGACTAACATCTCTAAAGTTTGCGTTATGAGTTCCTAAATGCGCTTGCCTATAATTCTCCCAAGTAACAGGTGCTTTTGTTACTTGTGGTTGAGCTGTACCTAATGTTGTTTGTGTTGGATGAATTCCCATAATAAAATCTCCTTTTTCCTTGTGTTATAACTATCATTTAGACAATAGTAATCAGTGATTACGATCTTACGTAACTGTGTATTTATTTCCCTCTGAGCTAGCGTAATTAACTGTCAGCTATTAACTTTATTACTTTTTACTTCGAAAAAGATTTAAAAATTAATTGCTACTTTGTTTACGACTCTTTAGTCAAATAAATTAGTTGTCCCCGTAAATGTATATTCCCTAATATCTTTGTCTTACATAGATATAAAGTATTTTTGATTTTAAAAATTGCCTTTTTTTAAACATTTTAATAAAATAAATATTTAATGAATTAATGAAATGCACGTCTTTTCTATGTTTTGCGATATAATTTAAACTTAACATAAGTTAACATTTATAAGTTTTGTAAATTAAAAATATTAAAATAGCAAAAAAGTTTAAAAAATTTTTTTTAAATATATGTGTAGTGTTAGCCTAGGAGGTTTATAGTTATGGTTTCTAACAATGGTTTTGTCGTAATTGGTCAAGATCCTTATTCAAAAGATTTTTGGTATCATCAACACAAGTGCGAAGAAGGTAAGCCTTGTAATGTTGAATTAATGGGGGATGGAAGTGGTGACGTACGCCCTCTGATTAATAGTTATGTTAAAAAGGGCTATGATCCTGAAAAAATTATATACAATGGTCAGCCTGTAACGGATGTGTTTACAAGAACGACTGACGATGAGGGTAATGTTGCTTTTAAAAGCTCTCAAAAAGGCATAGTTCAAAAGGGTGGCAACCCTTTTGTTAGACAAGTTGTAACTACTTCAAGTGGTGAAGAAGTTATTGTTCCTGCAATGCTAGGTTCTGAAACAACCGTTGTACCTTTAAATGATGGTACTTATAAAGTTATTTCACAAGCGGTTGTTTACCCAAAACCAGAACCAAAAGTTACAATTATGACAGAAGAAGAATTGGTTGAAAATTTTGCTAAGTACAAAAATGGAACACCAAAAGTTGTAGATTTAAAAGCTTAACTTTTTTAAAGTAAGTAAAATTTTAAACAAGTCGGTTTCCTTTCCCGACTTGTTTTGTTATTTGTGAAGTTTAGAAAAAAGATTATAGATTTAGTTTTAACTCATTTTTTATTTTTAAAGAACTCAATGTCCTAACAACTTAATCTCTTAACGTCTTCTTTTTGTAAACTTTTGTAAATATATTCAAAAAAAATTAAAGTTTTAAAAAAATATACCGTTATATATCTTGTCATAGATTTTAAGGAGATATATAAATGGATATAGTTAATAGATTTATTAAGCCAAATCCTTTGGATTTGCCAGCTACGAATAAACTAGCAAATGATGTTGTGGCAGAAGTCGCTGGGGATAATAATTCTTATTTACAAGGTGCGAAATTAACTCCAGCACGGAATGAATCTTTAGTGGACTCTTTTGTGAAGACTATAGAAGATAACCCTGGGCTTCAAGTGGAGTTTAATAATGCTATTGATAAAGCTATTTCTGACGCTGGGGAAGAGGGTCCTAAAATTTCTGCAAGAGATAATAATGGTCGCGGGTGGCGAATAGCTTCTGCGGTTTTGAAATTTATAGGACGTGTAGCCGGTTTTGTTCTAAATCCAATTGCTACGATAATTGCGACTGTAATTGATTTTGTTTCCACAACTGTTAGGATTACTAAAAAAGGTTCAATTCAATAAACTTTAAAGTTTGTATAAAAAAGTCGAGTTAATCTCGACTTTTTTTTAATTTGTAGCTATTTAAAACTTTTTATTGTAAACATTTGTAAAATTTGAAATAAACTCTAAATCCCTTGTTGACTCTTATTTATGTTTGTTTTACTATCTATTATGTTATAGTGTGAACTATGACTAGCCGGAATTTAAAAGTGGCTCTCTGTCACTTTTTTAGACCAGTAGATAAAGGTAGATACAAAAATAAAGGAAACAAAAATGACAACAGCTAAAAGACAAAGAATTAGAGTTTGTTTAAGATCTTACGAACACAAGTTAGTTGACGTATCAGCTGAAAAAATCGTAGAAACTGCAAAAAGAACAGACGCTAAAGTTGCTGGTCCTATTCCTTTACCAACAAAAAGACGTATTTATTGTGTATTACGTTCTCCTCACGTTGATAAAAAATCTCGTGAACACTTTGAGATTAGAACTCACAAACGTATTATCGATATTTACGAACCTACTCAACAAACAACTGAAGAATTGAGTAGATTAGACTT
>JAZRSL010000017.1:0-42183 GCA_045651505.1 Candidatus Gastranaerophilaceae bacterium
AAAAATAACAATTTATTAGCAAAAATTTTTTTAATAAATATATGTAATTGTATTGAAAGAATTGTAGCATGTTAATTATTTCAAAAAATTATTATAGTTATGGTGGTGTTAAATTACAACAACAATTGAATGTTTCAAAGAATTCTTTTAATGGAATAAAGAAAATTATAACTTCTAAAATTAGCCCAGAAGTTATAAAAAATAATAATGCTAAATTTCTTGTACCATTAATTGCTCTTATGAGTTGTTTTGGGCTTAGTTGTTTAAAAAATAAGACAGTTAAACAAAATTATTCAATAAACGAAAAAGATATTTTTATAAAAAACAATACTATATTAACTAAAACAAATATTGAAGCTAATCCAAGTTTAGAAAAATTTAAATTATCAAGATACAAATATGCTGATATTGATGAGTACATTGCAAAACACAGTTTGATGAGAAAAGAGTTACATGCAAGACGAATGAAAGCTTATGGAACAACAGAAGATTTGCCTGTACCTAGTGAAGTTAAAAAATCTCAATATCAAGCTATGTTTGATATTCAATATGAAACTGGGGAATATTTTGCTGTTATGGATAAACTACGTAAAGGTTTGCCACTAAATAAAGCTGAACAAAGATTTTTTGATGCAATATTGAAAGCAATGGAACCGACTACATCTAAACGCACATTATGGCGTTCAATAGGTTTTTATGATGGTTTAGAAGAACAAATAAGAAAAGGAAAAATTGTAGAGAAGGCTTTCTCTTCAACTGCTTCTAAATATTCAGATTTTTATGATTTCTGGAGGAGCGAAAAAATTAAATCTAATAATAATGGTATAGAAGTGCTTGATGGTTGCATGCTTAAGATAAATATTACTGAAAATACTCCTATTTTAGATTGTAATGCGATATACAAACCATGTTTTGGAAAGCCACAATATACTAGAATGCGTGGAGAAGTAGTTTTACCTCCTGGAGAATTTATTATAAAAGGATATGACCCAAAATTAAAAATTTTAGAAGTAGATTTTGTTCTGAAAGTTTAAAGTATTTTAATGTGAATATCTATATTTTAGGGAAATTAAATTCAGGAATTTGATAATTAGTAGTGTCAAGATTTATTAAATTTTTGAATTGATCATTTTTTATATTATTTATTTCAATTAGAGGAAAATTTATAGTTTTAGCGAGATTTTCGACTTTTATATCATAATTTATTCCTAAAACTTTAACTCTTGATTTTACAGCAATTAAATTTGCATGAAATCTCATTCCTATTAAATATTCTAAGTTTGAAATATTTTTTATAGTCTCTATTATAGAGTTGTTTTTGTAGATTTTAGATTCAATACCTTTTTGTTTAAGTATTTTGGAAAACTTTTCTAAAATTTCTAAATCCAAATTATCTTGAAGTGATAAAAGTTTTATTTCTTCTTTTTTAAAATTTTCTGAAATATTTTCAGCTAAGCTATTTAAAAAAACTTCTGTAATTGTAGGAAAATTTCTAAGTTGAATCCCTATGCCTTTATGTTCTTTTGGCAAAACATCTAATCCGAAAACAGGATCTGAAACAAGCTCTGAATCTATTTTCATAGATTTTAAAAGCTCTAATGATTTAATGTCACGAACATATATTTTATTGCAAAATTTAAGAATAAAACTTGTTAAAATTTTACCTATTTTTGTTCTAAAAGGTGTAAACCCTTGTGCAAATATAATAACTTTTTTATTAAAAACAAGAGCAGTTACAATAATTGTAAGGTAATAAATTAAACTTTTTAAACTTGTTATATCTTGTAAAAGACTACCACCACCAGATATTAGAACATCAGTATCTAATATAGGTTTTAAAAATTTTAAATAGTGAACTGAAAAAACATTATGAATTTCAGATGTCTTTTTAGGATTTGATGATAAAACAGTAATTTTTTCAGCACCAATATTTTTTAAATTAGAAGTTAAAACTTTTAGAATAGCTTCATCACCAAAATTATCAAAACCAATATATCCCGATATAAGATATTTTGTCATTAAATATTCTCCAAAACATTTTCTATATAAGGAATTGATTGAATAGCTCCATAATTTTGAGTTTGAAGTCCTGAAACAACTGATGCAAATTTAGTAGCATCTTGTGGTGTATATCCTTTGTTTAGTGCATATAAAAAACCACCATTGAAAACGTCGCCAGATGCAGTTGTATCAATAGCTTTTTGTGTATTATAAAACTCTGTAAAGCTTATATCACCATTGTATCCAGTATAATAACCTTTATCAATATGAGATTTTACAACAACAATTTTAACACCTCTATCCCAAAAATAATTTACAACTTTATCTATTGATTCAAACTCATAAAGTTTTGTCGCATCATTTTTTAAACTTAAGAAAATAATATCAGTGTAATCTATTATTTCTTCAAAATATTCTTTTGTATCAGTGGAATCCATAAAACAAGATGTGTAATTAGGATCATAAGCTGTCATAACATCATTTTCTTTAGCTACTCTAAAAGATTCTCTAATAAGTTCTCTAGAGCTAGCAGAAAGTGATTGAACAACACCTGTTGAATATAAGAGTTTTAATTTTTTAATATGTTCTTCTGACAAATCTTCAATAGAAAGTTTTGTAGCTGCTGTTTTACGTTTATAATAAAGAACTTCTTTATTTTGAAGAGTATGTGAAACAATATACATTCCGTTCTGCTCATCATTTGTTTTTATTAAAGAAGTATCTATTTTTTCTTTTTGTAATGTTGATAGAATAAATTCACTAAAACCATCATTTCCTACTTTAGTTAAATAAGTAACATTACCGCCAAGACGAGCAATAGCCACAGCAGTTGTAACAGTGTCACCACCAAAAAATTTATTTAACGTAGAAGTATCAGCTAAAGAACCGTTAGCTGAAAGTTCAATAAGACATTCTCCTATAACAGCAATATCTATTTTTTGTTCCATTTTACAAAATCCTTAACTTCTACTAGAATTTCTTTAGTTCTATTAGTTATTTCTTTTGATGTAAAACCTTGATAAAAATCTCTACCAATACCAACAGCAACAGCTCCTGCGTTTAAGTAAGAAACAACTTCTGATAACTTAATATTAGCAGTAGGCATAAGATTTAAGAAAGGCATTTGTCTTAAAATATTTTCTATATAATGAGTTCCGCCCATAGCGTCAGTAGGGAATATTTTTATTAAAGGTATTCTTGATTTCCAAGCGTTATAAGCTTCGTTAGCAGTTGTTGTACCTGCAATAAAAGGTATTCTTAAATTTTTAGAAATTTTTAAAAGATTTGTTTGAAAAATTGGTGATGCAAAAAGTTTTGCACCATTTTTGAACGCAAAATCTGCCTGAGTTGCTGTAATAATCCCACCAGCACAAACAGTTGCAAACTTTGAAACTTCATTTATTGCGCCATAAATAGATGGATTTTCTACGTTTATTTCCAAAATATTTATACCACCATCAACTAAAGCTTTTGATATTTCTATAACTTCTTCTGCATTATCACATCTAATTATTGGATAAACTTTATCTTCTGCTATTTTTCTAATGTAATTCTCACTCATTTGTATGTATCCTTTTATTTTAATATATTATATCATAAATTTAGGTGAATAAGCGAATAGGTGGCTTAATGAATAAAATTAGACAAAGACTAATATTTACAATACTTTTATTAATTTTTATTTTTGTATTTTATATTACTTATAATATAGCAGAACCTAAAGCCTATGATTTTATGGTAAAAAACGTATTAACACAGAATTTACCTTTTGATAAATATAAGAAAACATACGGAAGTAACGACATTGTCCTTGTGGTTATTGATGAAAAAACAGTAGAAAAATATCGTTGGCCTTGGAAAAGAGATATAAATTGTAAAATTTTTGAGATTTTTAATTATTCAAAACCTAAAGTAATTGTTCACGATTCAATACTTAACAGTTTAGATTCAAGTAATCCAGAATCTGATAAAAAATATTTTGCTACTTTGAGTAAATTTGATAATTTAATAGAAGGAGTAATGCCTTTAGTTAATAGATGGGAAAATAAGAATAAAGGTGTTATTTATGATAAAAATTTTATAAAAAAATATGGAATACAAGTGGAAAATAAAGATAAAGAATTACCATCAATATATGGTAGTTTAATGAAATATCCAAAACCATATATGGATGTTGTGAAAAATTCAGGTTCTGTTCTAATGTTACCAGGAAGTATTAGTGGAAAACTGGATATCTGGGCAAGAGACAATGTTTATCGCAACCATATTTACCTTTTTAAATATAAAGATGGTTATATTCCTTCTATCGCATTAAAAACGTTTTTATTAATAAACAATAATCCAAAAGTTGTTTTAACAAAAAATTCAATAAGTTTTCCAGAGTTAGACTATGAAATAAAACAACAGCGTAGTAAATATTTTCTAACTACACCTGTTAGATTTTATAAAGTTTACAATAATGGATATTCATATAAAAAATACTCAGCTCTTGATGTAATGGATTCTTATGATGCGATTAAGAAAGGTCAAAAACCAAAAATTAATCCTAAAGAATTTGATAATAAAATAGTGGTTATTGGTGCAAATGTTAAGGCTGGAAGTGGTATTAACGATAATAAAAATTCATCAATTTTATCAAACCATCCGGGTGTAGATTTTCAAGCAACCGCTATTGATAATATTATTAACAACGACTTTTTAAATGTTATACCTATGAGTATAAACATTCTTATAACAATTATAGGAATGATTTTTGTCTATGCGTTTATAAGATTTTCAGATTTATTTAAATCAATAATAAGTACTATAGTTATTATATTATTCTATCTTTTGATTTCTGCTATATGTTTTTATTTCCAAACAATTATTAATGTTGTAACACCTTTGACCATGTTTATTTTGACAACAATTATTGGTTATACTCATAAATTTGTTATAGAAAATAAAAACAAAGAAAAAGTGAAAAATGCTATGGGTAAATATATGTCTCAAGACGTTATGAAAAGAGTTATTCAAAATATTGATAATTTAGGTCTTGGTGGAAAAAAATCTATAGTTACAGTTTTATTTGCTGATATAAGAGGTTTTACTTCTATGAGTGAACAAATGTCTGCTCAGCAAGTATCTGAGATTTTGAATGAATATTTTACAGAAGTAGAACCAATAATAACAAAATATAACGGTGTAATTAATAAGTTTATTGGTGATGCAGTAATGGCTATTTTTGGCGAACCTATCCAAGATAAATATCACGCACAAAATGCGGTTAAATGTGCTTATGAAATGTTGCAAAAGGTTAAAGAATTACAAAAAAAATGGGCAAAAGAAGATAAACCAAAAATAGAAATAGGTATTGGTATAAATACTGGTGAAGTCTTTGTTGGTAATATTGGTTCAAACAATAGAATGGAATATACAGTAATTGGTGATACAGTAAACCTTGCAAGTAGATTAGAAGGTTATAATAAGATTTATAAAACAAAAATGTTAATCAGTCCTTCTACATATGAAGAAGTTAAAGGTTTTGCCGATGTTATAAAAATATCCGATGTTCAAATTAGGGGTAAAGCTAATAAAATTGATATTTATGAAGTTCTAAAAGTAAAATTATAGTATAATATTTGCATGGATAATTTAGAGCAAGTTAAAAAAGCTGTAGAAATAGAGGTAAAACACCGATATATCAACATAAACGGAAGAACAAAAAGTTTCTCTTCTTTCATTTGTTCTGTATTACGCAAAGAAATTAAGCAAAATCCTGAAAATCCAAAATGGAAAGTGCTTTTAGAACACTTTGAGCGGTATCCTTTGGAAACTGTTTCTGTAAGAAAAAAATCATTAGAAAGATTTGTTTCTGTAATTAAGGCTCAATATATTGATACACCTACTGTTGAGGCAAAAACAAGCGACAAAAAACCGCTTTCTCAAGCAGATGTTACTTATATTAAAGGTGTTGGACCAAAGGTTGCTTATCTTTTAAATAAGCTTGGAATCTATACAGCAAACGATTTATTGTACTATTTTCCTAGAAAGCATGTTGATTATTCAACAAGAACACGAATTCGTGACCTTGAAGAAGGTATGGATACTACTATTTTTGGAACTATAAGAGGTGTTGAAGCTTTTACTACTAAAAATAATCTTGGTGTTGTGAAAGTAAGAATAGCTGACGGTAGTGGAAAAATAAATTTAAACTTTTTTGCATCAAAGTCTTCAAAGTATGTGCTTGAAAGAATGAAAAAACAGTTCCCAAAAGGTTCTGGGATTATGGTTTCAGGAACGGCTAAATTCAATAGTTATGATGGAATGATGACTTTGGATAAACCTGTTTATTCTTTAATGGATGAAGAAGCGGTTAACCCAACAAATTTGAATTTAGCAAGAATTGTACCAATTTATACTTTGAGTGAAAACTTGAGTATAAAAACCATTAGAAAAGCTATCTATACTGTACTTGAAACTTATTATGAAGAGATAGAGACTGTTTTACCAGATTTTATACTAAAAAAATACGATTTAATGGAAAAAAGAGAAGCCTTAAGACAGATTCATTTTCCTGATAACAAGGAAAATCTTGATAAAGCGCGGTTTTCACTTGTTTTTGAAGAGTTTTTCCTAATCCAGTTAAGGCTAGCTATTCTTAGAGAAGAAAACAACAAAACCCTTAATTCTATACCACTAGAGGTTAAAAAAGATGGGCTTGTAATGAATTTTATAAACTCACTTCCTTACAAGCTCACAGGTGCTCAGCAAAGAGCAGTAAATGAGATTTTAAACGATTTAAATTCATCAAAACCGATGCAAAGACTTCTTCAGGGTGATGTAGGTAGTGGAAAAACGGTTGTTGCAACAATAATGTTACTAGCAGCGATTGAAAATGGTTATCAATCAGCAATTATGGCGCCGACTGAAATATTAGCTCAGCAACATTTTAATAATATGTCTAAATGGCTTGCTCCGCTTGGAATTAGAGTTGAATTATTTTTAGGAAGTATTGGTAAAAAACAGCGTAAAATATCAGAAACTAATTTAAGAAATGGACAAGTTGATATTGCGATTGGAACACATGCACTTATTCAGGAGAATATCGAATTTGCAAATCTTGGAGCGGTTGTAATCGACGAACAGCATAGATTTGGGGTAAAACAAAGACTTGCTTTACGCAAAAAATCTCAAAACCCTCAAATACTTACTATGACAGCAACTCCAATCCCTAGGACTTTGGCAATTACTTTGAATGGTGATTTAGATTTAACAATAATTGATGAGCTACCTCAGGGTAGAAAACCTATTTTAACAACAATGTCATCATCGAGGAGACAAATTTCTAGTTTAATTCGCCAAGAAGTTAATGCAGGACGTCAAGCATATATTGTTTATCCACTTATCGATGAAAGCGAAACTTTATCGGCAAAAGCTGCAACTAAAGAAAAAGAAATTTGGGAGACTGAAGTTTTTCCAGAATTTAAAATTGGACTTCTTCACGGCAAGTTAAAAAACAGTGAAAAAGATGAAGTGATGGCTAAGTTTAAAAATAAAGAGTTTGATATTCTTGTATCAACAACTGTTGTTGAAGTAGGAGTTGATGTACCAAATGCGACTGTAATTGTAATAGAAAATGCTGAAAGATTTGGTTTATCTCAATTACATCAGCTAAGAGGTCGTGTAGGTAGAAATGATTTACAATCTTATTGTGTTCTTTCATCAAATACAAAATCGCAAGAAACCCGTGCAAGATTAGATATTATGTGTCAAACAAATGACGGCTTTATAATAGCTGAAAAAGATTTACAAATAAGAGGACCTGGGGAATTTTTAGGAACACGGCAAAGCGGTTTGCCTGATATGATTATTGCTGATATAGTAAATGATTCGAAAATACTTGAACTTGCTAGAGCAGAGGCGATAAACTTTGCTAAAAATTATGATATAAAAAATTACCCACTTTTAGAGACTTCAAAAGGTTTAAATTTTGACGGTGATATTTTTAATTCGTAAATATTCTTCTCAAAAAAAGAAAAATATGTTACTATGGTATCCAAAAGGAAACCGTTAAAAGAGGGGAATATGGAGTTTAAAGATTTAGCTACAAATCCTGTTGCTGTTGTATTACAGTTAGTTGGTGCAAAATGGAAGCTACTTATTATAAAAGAGCTTTTAAAAAAAGAAATGCGTTTTGTTGAACTTAAGAAAAATTTAGGATGTACTGCTAAGGTTTTAACAGCTTGTCTTAAAGAGATGGAGGAAGATGGGCTTATTGTGAGAGAAGAATATGATGTTTTACCGCCAAAAGTGGAATACTATTTAACAGATATTGGATATACTTTGCGTCCGGTTATTGAATCGATGCATAAGTGGGGTAAAGAGTATAAAAGATTAAGAAAATTAATGGAAAGGTATAACTAAATGAAGATAACTTATTTAGGACACAGTGCTTTTGAATTTCAGACAGAAAATTATAAAATTTTAATAGATCCATTTTTAATAAAAGCACCTGACTATGATGTCAATGGTGTTACTGATATTTTTGTAACGCACGGTCATTCTGATCATTTAGGTAATGCAATTGATATTTCGAGAAAAACAGGAGCTGAAATAACTGCAATTTTTGAGTTAGCGAACTATTGTGCAAGCAAGGGTGCAAATGCTAATGGAATAAGTTTTGGCGGATGGATAAAATTTCCTTGGGGAAAAGCAATAGCAGTACCTGCTTTCCATTCAAGTTCATCTCCTGAAGGTTTTTATACAGGAAGTCCTTGTGGGTTTATTTTTGAAATTGAAAATAAAATTATATATCATGCTGGTGATAATAATTTGAACTCTGAGATGAAAATAATTGGCGAGGTTTATAAGCCAGAGCTTGCGATGTTACCAATAGGTGGACATTATACAATGGATATTGACCATGCAACAATTGCGTCTCAGTGGATTGGTGCAGAAAAAATAATTCCTATGCATTATGGTACATTTGAAGTTATAAATGTTGATATTGAAAGTTTTAAAACAAAGATTTCAGAAGTAGGAAAAAACCCTGTAGTTTTAGCTATAAGAGAGGGTTTAGAATTCTAAAGTTTTTTGGATAAAATATTTATAAAATAAAAACAAAAACTTATTTTGCTATTTTGCTAGTGTAATTATTGATTTTATTATTGATAACTTTATTGTTTATGAATTTAGTGAAAGCTTTACCTGCTTTACTTTCAAAAACATCCTCATCTGAATACGTTGACTCGTATTCTATATCTTCTAACTCAGGATTTATATTATATTTTTTTTCGTAATTATAAATTTTTGGGGTACTGATTTTTTCTATACGATAATCAGTTAATCCAACTTCATCAAAATTACCCGCATAAACAGCTGTTATAAAAAATAGAAAGATAAATAAAGTAAGAAAAAATTTTTTCATTAGAATTAACCAGCTAAGAAAGAACTATAATTTTGTTGCATTTGAGCAATAACAAGTTCCATATTACCAAATTTCTTTTCTAATTGAGCTTGATATGTGCTAACTTTAGTTTGTTGTTTTTTGATTTTATCTTCCATTTTTCTAATGTCTGCATCAAGAGTTGTTTGTTTTACATCAAAGAAACCTACAGAAGCTTTTAAAGATTGTTCAACAGTATTTTCCATCATAGCTAAAACACCGTTTTCTCCACCAAGAATAGCTTCAACAGATTCTGGGTTTTCTTCCATAGCTTGAAGGAATTTCTTTTCGTCAAAAACTAATTTACCAGTATTTTCTGAAAGGTTTGAAGCATCTGCTTCACCAGTTGAGATACCAATTTCAGCCAATAGTCTATAAGCACCGCCGTTAGAATCATTACCACTGCTAGCATAGTTTTTTAAAGTTCTTGTTAAACTAGTAAGAGAAGTTTCGCCGTGTAAATCAGCACCTTGAGCGGTTACTTCATCAACTTTTGATAACATATTGTTATAAGCATTTACAAAACTTTTAACAGCATCAACAAGTCCAGAGGTATCTTGTGAAATACTCAATTTAGTAGTGCCATCATCTTCTGTGCTAACTTTTTTCAATGTTAATGTAACACCTGATATTCTTGAAATATCAGAAGAAACAGTGTTTGAAGTAGAAGTCATGCTTGTCCCGTTTATTGTAAACAAAGCATTTTGACCTAATTCTTGTGCTTCAGTAAACATTCTAGAAGAAGTAATGTTGCCATCAGCATCTCGTTCAGTAGCTGTTAATTTCATTACGTCAGTAAAATTACTTGTACCAGCTTCTATATTAATATAAGATGCGCCTTCTTTTTTTGAAGTGATAGAAAGCTTTCCTGTTGCATCATCCCAATAAGCAGTAGCTTGAGCTTTTTCGCTATTATTAATTTCATTAATTAAAGATGAAAGGGTTGTTTTATCTGTAATAGTAAACTCTGCATCACCAATAGTAAATGTTCCTGCGGTTATTTGTGTATTAAAACCAGAACCTTCAGAGGTTAATTTTGAAGAAACATTAGCTTTAAATAAAGAGTTTGTAGATACATAACTACCATCTTCTTGTTTTGACAAACCTGTTAAAGAAACAATGTTTGAAGTGTCAGTAGTAACACCAATGTTTATAGTTTTACCTTCTTCTAAAGCAGAAAATTTTAAAACTCCTTCTGAATCGATTTCTGTTTTTATACCAGCTTCGGTTAATTTTTCTTTTAAATTACCCAAAGTTGTTTCTTTTTCAATATCTACTGTAGTTTTATTACCATCAACAAAAACAGTTAAAGAACCTTCTGTGATGCCTAAACTTGAAAGAGTTGTAGAATCATCAGCAACAGCGCTTACTGTTTCCTTTGACAATGCTTTTGTAAAAGTTGCCAATTGTTGTACGCTAATATCATAATCTTGTCTAAGAGCGTCACCAGTTGCGGTAGCTGTAAAAATGCTATCATTAGAAGACTTAGCAATACTTTTTCCAAATAAATCAAAAGTACCACCAAATTTTCTATCTGTAAGCTTTTCTAAAGCTGTTCTTAAATCATTAAAAACTGCACGAGTAGTTGTTAAAGTACTTTTTTCATTCTGTATTCCAACTAAATCTGTTTTTAACGACGTAACTTTCTCTTGTTTTACTGAAACAAGAGCTTCAACCCATCCTGAAGTATCCAAGCCTGATGCTAGACCGCTAAAAGAAATTGACATCTTAAAAATCCTTTTTTAATTTCAATTTAGTATATACTGTAATATATAATATTATAAAATATTTAAGTACTATTTTCAACCCTTTAGATGTATGAAATTGTTACATTTATAAAGTTTTTGTAACAATTTTTAACAAACTTGACATGTTTTTGATATGATGGATAAACGATGTCGAAATAGTGGAAATAGAGGAAAAGAGACTATGAAAAAACTTATGATGATGTTACTTACAATGTTTGTGGGAATACAATCAGTATTCGCTATGAATGTTGATGAGTTTATTGACAAAAATATTGCACCTGTAACAGATGCAATAGCCAATGTCGTATTCTCATCCGTAACGTTATGTGGCACGAAAGTTCCTGTAATTATTTTATGGATACTTGCTGCAGGTTTCTTTTTTACTATATATTTTAAAGGTATTGCGTTCTGGGGGTTTAAACATGCAGTTGACCAAATAGTTAAAAAGCCTGAAGGCGGAGATGGATGTGGTGATGTTTCATCTTTCCAAGCTTTAGCAACGGCTTTATCTGGTACAATTGGTATTGGAAGTATTGCCGGCGTTGCACTTTCAATTTCTTTAGGTGGCCCAGGTGCAGCTTTTTGGATTTTTGCTGGTGCAATATTAGGTATGTCTATCAAATTTATTGAAGCAGCTTTAGCTGTTAAATATAGATGATTTAATCTTGACGGTTCAGTGTCAGGTGGACCAATGCACTATATTGCTCACGGTTTAACTAGAAGAAAAATGCGTTGGTTAGGTCAGCCTTTATCAGTTATATTCGCTATGCTTTGTATTGGTGGCGGTATAACTGGTGGTAATATGATTCAAATTAACCAAACTGCTCACCAAATCATATTTATTACAGGCGGAGAAAGCAGTATTTTCCACGGATATGCTTGGGTTATTGGTTTAATTGCGGCAATATTGATTGCAATGGTTGTAATGGGTGGTATTAAAGGTATTGCTAAAGTTACTACAATTCTTACACCTACAATGTGTGGTTTATATATTGTATCTGGTTTGATTGTTATTTTAGCTAACCTTGCAAATATTCCTAGCGCTTTAGCTTTAATCTTAAGAGAAGCTTTTCATCCAACAGCAGTTGCAGGAGGTTTCTTCGGTATAATTATTATTGGTCTAAGACGTTCTGTACAATCTAACGAAGCTGGTACTGGTGCTGCAGCTATTGTATACGCAGCAGCTCAAGCTAAAGAACACATTTCACAAGGTTTCGTTGCTTTATTAGAAACTTTCTTAACTGGTATTCTTTGTTTATTCACTTCATTTGCAATTGTTTTTTCAGGCGTTTTGGAAAACCAAACAATTGGTCAGATTTCTGGTATAGAATTAGCATCAAATGCTTTTCAATCAGTGCTTTCATTTTTCCCAATTATTTTATCAGTAATTGCGGTAATGTTTGCAATGTCAACTCTAATCAGCTGGGCATATTATGGACAAAAAGCTTGGACATTCTTACTTGGTGAAGGTAAAAAACGTGTTGTTGCATTCAACTTACTATATTGCTTATTTATTATCATTGGTTCTGCAATGAATGTAAGCTCTATTTTAAATATTACAGATGCAATGATGCTTTCAATGTGTGTACCAAATATTATCGTACTTTACATTTTAGCTCCGGAAATCAAACGTGATTTAAAAGAATACTTGGAAACTCACGATTTTCCATTTGCTAAGAAATTAATTAGATTTTAATAAAAAAGGAGGGTTTAAGTTCACACTTAAACCCTCCTTTTTTTATGTAATTTTTAAAATTATATTAATACCTAGCTAAGTATTTATCTAATTCCCATTGAGAAACATAAGTTCTAAAAGAATCCCATTCAATATCTTTTGCGGTTACAAATTCTTCAACAATATGCTCTCCAAGAGCTTTTTTAGCGATGAGAGAGTTTCTCATATAACCTAAAGCTTCTTCTAAGCTACCAGGAAGAGCGTCTATTCTGTATCTTTTTCTTTCTTTTTCAGTTAGTTTATAAATATTTGCATCAACAGGTTTTGGAGGCTCAATTTTGTTTCTTACACCATCAAGACAAGCTGCAAGAATAGTAGCAAAAGCTAGATATGGGTTACAACTTGGATCTGGCGAACGAAGTTCTACACGAGTAGAAACTCCACGCTTTGCAGGAACTCTCAGAAGAGCGCTTCTATTAGCAAGAGACCAAGCCATGTAAACAGGTGCTTCGTACCCAGGAACTAGACGTTTGTAGCTGTTTACAGTTGGGTTTAAGATAGCTGTAATACTTTGGATATGTTTTAACATACCGCCAATAGAGTAACGAGCAGTATCTGAAAGTTGGTATTCTGCATTTTCATCATAAAAAGCATTTTGTCCATCTTTAAATAGAGAAATATTACAGTGCATACCAGAACCATTCATCCCATAAATTGGTTTAGGCATAAATGTTGCGTGTAATCCGTATTGTGCAGCAATAGCTTTTACTGCTATACGGAAGGTTACAACATTGTCAGCTGCGGTAAGAATATCAGAATATTTGAAATCTATTTCGTGTTGACCATCAGCGCCTTCGTGGTGAGAAGCTTCTATATCAAAAGCCATTTCTTGAAGTGTGCTTACAATATCAGAACGAACAACTTCTCCTAAATCATCTGGACCAACATCATAGTATCCAGCCTTATCATGAGTTTTTGTAGTAATTTTATCTTCTTCATCTTTTTCAAATAAAAAGAACTCAGCTTCTGGACCAATATTCATTGATAATCCCATTTTTTGAGCTTCTGCCATAAGACGTTTAAGGTTACATCTTGGGCAACCTTCAAAAGGAGTTCCATCGGAGTTATAAATATCGCAAATTAATCTTGCTGATTTTTTGCCATCACGTTCTTGCCAAGGTAATATTTGGAAAGTGTTTTTATCAGGATAGAAAAACATATCGCTTGTTTCAATATCTCTAAAACCTTTTATAGAAGAACCGTCTAGCATAATGTCATTGTTCAAAACTCTATCAATGTGTTCAGAAGGAACAGCTAAATTTTTTACTTGACCATTAATATCAACGAATTGTAATTTTATGAATTGTACATTATTTTCTGCAATGAGTCTTTTTATATCGTCATTTGTGTAATTAGCACCATTCATTGGCACGTGATTAAAATCCATTATAAAACCTCCATTCTTATTTCTCTCTAGTTTAAAAATATATTATTTTGACAAAAAGGTCAATAAGTTTATAATCTTTATATGAAAAACTTTTTGAACTCTTTGCTAGATTTAATTTATAAGAAAAAATGTTATTTTTGTAGAAAATCAAAGTATTCATTGAAAATGTGTCCAGAATGTTTTGAAAAACTGGAATTTAATGATTTTTCGGCAAGTCGAATTATTAACAGTGTTGATATTTATTGTGCAGGAGTTTATACAAAAGAACTTCAAAAATTAATAAGAGGGCTTAAATACCATAATCAAAGAGACTTAGCGTATTATCAAGCTAAATTTATGTATGATTATTTTTTGAATCTTGATGTTTTAAAAGGTAAAGATTTTGAATTAGTTCCTGTGCCACAACATAAAAAAAGAGTTAAACAACGAAAATATAATCATATGGAGCTTGTATGTATAGAATTTTCTAAATTAACAGGTTTTAAATGTAATTTCGAATTGATAAAACGAGTTAAAGATACAAAACCTCAATATAAATTAAACAAACAAGAGCGGATGAAAAATTTAGCACAAGCTTTTATTGTGAATAAAGAAGCCTATAACAACAAAACATTGTTGATTCTTGACGATATTTGTACGACAGGTTCTACATTTGAAGAAATGATAAACACTTTTAAAAATAATGGTATAGAAAACTTGGTTTGTATATCTACATCTACGCCTCTGTAAAAAATTAAGTGTTAACTATACAAAAATTAATAATTTGAAACTTTTCCTTTTGTGGTTTATTATTATTAGTGAGTAATTGTGCGTGGGGAGAAAAATAGGCGCATTAATATTGTGATAAAAAATAAACTTGGAAGAAGGTTGGGGTAAATAAAACCAACTGGTAGATAAAACAATAAACTTGGAAGAAGGTTAAAAAGAATAAAATGGAAAATAATTATCTTTCACTTTTAGCTAACGATGTTAAAAAACTCTGGAACGGTTTAGACGATGGGCAGAAATTAGGCATGCTTGCATTAATTGTTGTTACAATTATCGCTGCAACTTTTTTCTTATCTAAAGCTATGGAACCAGACTGGGTTGTTTTATATTCTGACCTGAATGAAGTAAACGCTTTAACTATTGTTGAGAATATGAAAAAGAATGGTTATCAGTATAAAGTTTCTGAGGACAAACATTCTATTTTGGTGCCGTCTAATGTTAGAGATGAAATGCGTGTTTTTGTTGCAGAAAATGATTTAATCAAAACAGGGGATGCAGGTTTTGAACTTCTTGATGACATGCAACTAGGTTCAACTGATTTTAAAAACAAATTAACTAAACAAAGAATTTTTCAAGGTGAAATAACTCGTGCTATTGAAAGAATTCAAGGTATAAAATATGCAAAAGTTCAGCTTGCAGAGCCTGAGCGTTCTATTTTTGAAGACAATGATGAAAAACCTACTGCATCTGTAATGTTAGTTGTAGAACCGGGTTACAAACTAAAAAGTTCTCAAGTAAAGGCTATTAAAAATTTAGTAGCGTATTCGGTTCCTAGAATGACACCAGAACAAGTATTTATTACAGACCAGAATGGTAATGTACTTTCTGATGAAACTTCTAAAAATTCAACTGATATGGAAAGTTTTAAATCTAATTTAGAAAAACAAACAGCAAAAAAGGTTTCTGATGTTTTAGAAAAAATAGTAGGTAAGGGTAACGTATCAGTTCAAGTTAACGCTGATATAGATTTTAATTCTGCTAAAGCAACAATTGAAAGCTATATACCTGTTAATGATAAAGGAGAAGGTGTTATTGTAAGTTCACAAACGGAAGTTGAAACTTATGAGAACCCAAATCATGTACCAAATACAACGGTAGCTAATCAAAGAAATTTGAACTATTCAAAGGAAAAAACAGCTATTAATTATAATGTTTCAAAAGAAGTTAAACAAGTGATATATGCACCAGGAACTATAAAAAGACTTTCAATAGCTGTAGCAGTAAATAAAATACTTACGCCGGAAGAAAAAAATGAGATAAAAGAACTAATTTTATCAGCTTCTGGTGTTGATTATTCTAGAGGAGATGTCATTTCTATTTCTGGGCTTCAATTTGAAGGAGCAACGGCTGAAAGACAATTTAATGCTGAATTAGAAAAACAATATCAGCAAGAACAATTAATCTATACAATTACATCATCAGTAATACCATTGGTAATTGTACTTGTACTTGGCTGTTTTGCTCTAATTGTTCTTAAAGGTTTTATATCAAAGATGCCTACACCTAAGAGAACAGAAAGAAAAACAATAGAAGAAATTTTACCAAAAGTTATTGAAGAGGAAGAAGCTCCAGAATTTTCTCCAAAAATAGAGTTTAATAAGCGAGAAATTCAATCTCAAAAAGAGCAAACAATTACAGAAATTAATGAAGCGGTAATGGCTGCACCAGAAGATGCCGCAAAATTATTGACATCATTTATAAGAGAATAAAGTCTTTAAGGCTTAATATAAAGAACTTAATGACTTAACGACTTAGAGTCCTAAAGGAAACAAAATGGGTATAGAAGAAATAAAAAAAGCCAAAGAAGAAGAGAAGAAGGTTTTTAAACGACCTAGCCAAAAGGTTGCAGCGCTTCTAATAGCACTAGGTCCTTCTACAGCTTCTGAAATACTTAAGAATATAAAAGATGAAGATTTGCTTGAGCAAATAACACTTGATATTGCCAATCTGGGTAAAGTTTCTGATGAAGATTTGAATGAAGTTTTAGCTGAGTTTAAATTAGTATTTCAAGCTAAAAATTATGTTACCCAAGGTGGTGTTGCTTATGCAAAACAACTTCTTGCTCAAGCATATGGCGAAGGCGAAGCTGCGGCTATGTTAGAAAGGGTTAACTCTATGGTTAACACAAACCCGTTCTATTTCTTAAATGAAGCGGATCCTTCTCAATTAGCTAATACTTTTTCAAGTGAAAATCCTCAGCTTTTAGCACTTATTTTAGCATATTTAAGACCAGAGTTATCTGCTCAGGTATTAGCGTTTTTACCACCAGATGTTCAGGCAGTTGTATCAATGAGGATTGCTGATATGACCCCAACAAACCCTGAAATTTTAACAACAATTGAAGATATTGTTCAAAGAAAATTCTCAGCTTTGTTAGTACAAGATTTTTCAACTGCTGGTGGTGTAGAATCCTTAGCTAATATTCTTAACTGTTGTGATAGAGGAACGGAAAAGAATATTATGGAATGGCTTGATATTGAAAATCAAAAAATGGCTCAAGAAGTTCGTGATCTCATGTTTGTATTTGAAGATATTATTATTCTTGATGATAGAGGCATTCAAAGATTACTCAGAGAAGTTGATACTAAAAATCTTGCTCTTGCACTTAAGGGTACAAAAGAAGAAATTAAAGAAAAAATATTTAAAAACATGTCAGAAAGAGCTCGTCAGATGCTTCTTGATGATATGGAATATCTTGGTCCTGTTCGTGCAAAAGAAGTTCAAGAAGCTCAAACAAGTATTGTTAATTCAATTAGAAATCTTGAAGCAACAGGTGAAATTACTATTACACGTGCAAGTATTGAGGATGAATTAATTGAGTAATCGTATCAAAAGTGGCGAAATACAAATAGGAAGTAATTACGTTTTGCCAATCGAGCAAACAAAGGTTACTGCTCAGCAGGCAAAAGTTAAGAAAATAATAGCTGAGACAGATGCTAAAGCTCAGCAAATTATTAGCGCTGCGGATAATAAATCTCAAGTAATTGTTCAAACTGCAAATAATGAAGCAAGTAGAATAATAGAAGACGCTAGAAAAAAGGGTGAACAAGAATTCGAGATAATAAAACAACAAGCATATCAAGATGGTTTTGTAAAAGGTGAAAGAGACGGTTTTACTAAATTCCAAAACGATGCGGCAGAAGCTTTAAAGTCATTGGAAACTCTAGCTTCAAGCACCTTTAATATTAAAAGAAATATTATTGATTCAGCAACTCTTGATATTGTTGAATTAGTTTCAGCGATTGCGGATAAAGTTTGTCATGTGAAATTTGATGATGAAGTTTTAAAACAAATAACCATAGATGCAATAAAACAGTTGAACGACAAAGAAAATATAACCATAATAGTTAATCCAGAGTTAGTGGATAATATAAATTCAATGTCAGAAAGTTTTAGAGAAGAGATTACAAAAATTCAATCAATAAAAATAATAGAAGATAATTCAGTTTCTCCTGATGGCGTTATCGTTGAAACATTAAATACAAGATTAGATTCAAGAGTATCTACTCAAATATCAGAGATAGCTCAAAAAATGCTAACAGGTGCCAATGATGAGCTGGAATAAGGAAAAATACTTAGAGATAATAAAAAAAACAGAAACAATTAAGCAAGTTGGGAAGATAACTGAAATTATCGGCTTGACAATAGAGTCAGATGGCCCAAAATCTTCTATTGGTGATTTGTGCTATATCTATAATGATTTAAAAGAGGAACCTATAATGGCTGAAGTTGTAGGTTTTAGAAAAGATAAAATACTTTTAATGCCACTAGCTTCTCCTGATGGAATTAGGCCTGGAGCAAGAGTTATTAACACTGGTGAGGCAATGAAAATAGGTGTTGGTAATCAGCTGATAGGTAGAGTTTTGAATGGTTTAGGGCAACCAATTGATACTCTTGGGGAGATTAGATTTTCTGAATATCGTTCGACACAAGCTGATGCTATAAATCCTTTGAAAAGAAAAAGAATAACAGAACCATTAGCATTGGGAATAAAAGCTGTTGATGGATTTGCAACTGTTGGAAAAGGTCAAAGGTTAGGGATTTTTGCAGGTTCTGGTGTTGGAAAAAGCACAACTCTTGGTATGATGGCTAAAAATACTTCAGCAGATTTGAATGTTATAGCTTTGGTTGGTGAGCGTGGTCGTGAAGTTAAAGAGTTTATTGAGGAAATTCTTGGGCCAGAAGGAATGAAGCGTTCAATAGTAATTGCTGCAACTTCTGAACAGCCATCTTTGGTAAAAATAAAAGCAGCTTTTGTTGCAACAACAATTGCGGAGTATTTTAGAGATAAAGGTATGGACGTATTGTTTATGCTAGACTCGGTTACTCGTATTGCGATGGCGCAACGAGAAGTTGGACTTGCGATTGGTGAGCCTCCAGCAACACGAGGATATACGCCATCTGTGTTTGCGCTTATGCCAAAGCTTATGGAAAGAGCTGGAACTAATGAATTTGGAACAATGACAGGATTATATACAGTTCTTGTAGAAGGGGATGACTTTAATGAGCCTATTTCTGATACTTCTAGAAGTATTTTAGATGGTCACATTATGCTTTCTCGTGCGTTAGCGCATAAGCACCACTATCCAGCAATAGATGTTTTACAATCTTTAAGTCGGGTTATGAGCGATGTGACAAGTGAGGAGCATCGTGCTGCAGCGGGTGCTTTAAGAAATCTTATGGCAATTCATTCTAAAAACGAGGATTTAATAAATATTGGTGCATACATTGCAGGCTCTGATCCTCTTTGTGACAAAGCAATTGCTTTGATGGATAATATTAATTCTTTCTTGAAGCAAACTACAAAAGAAAAAATAGAGTACGAAGAAACCTTAGCTTCTTTAAAAGAATTAGGTAATCTTGCTGGAGCTTAGATTAGAATTATCTTATAAAATTTAGAATTAATCTTTTGGCTTTTTGTATAAAATTTGTATCTCTATCTTCTATGTTTTTAATTTCTGTAATAGGAAATTCTTCTGGCAAGATGGTTCTATGATAATTTACAGATGGATATCCCAAAAGCATTACATAAACAGGTTTATATCCATTTGGAATTTTAATTTTTTCGGATAGATTTGGTAGTAGTTTAAAACAAGCTTGTGCAAAACCACACCAACATGTTCCTAATCCTAGGCTTTGAGCGTAAAGCTCTAAATAGCTTAGAGCTATTATTGGGTCTACATTTGCGCAAGGAGCATAAATGTTAGAAGAAACTATTACCATGTGTGGTGCGTTACGGAAAATTACATCTTCTCCTGATTCAAAAGCTGTTTTAAATTTCGCAAATTTACCTGCATATTTTGCAGTGATTTTGTTAGAAACTAGCTTTAAAATCTTTTGATTGACGTATTTTCTAATTTCATCCATAGCAGATTTAGTTTCTATAATAGAAAAATGCAAACTATTGTAGTTACAGCCTGTAGGAATATATGGTAACATTTGTTTTATTTTGTTGAATAAATCTTCTGGGATTTCATCTTCTTTATATTGTCTTATGCTTCTTCTTGATTTAATTAATTTAAAAATTTCTTCAGGGTTGGAATAATATGGAGTATCTGTGTTTTCAGGAAGTTTTTCTTCAAAAGAAATAGCGCCAGTAGGGCAGATTGCAAAACAGTGCTGACAAGATATGCATAATGATTCTCTTGTTGAGGAGACTTGTGCAAAGCCTTCTTTATCTTTTTCTAGTGAATAAGTTATACAGTCTTTGATACAAGCTCCACATTTAATACACTTATCTTTATCAATTTTAACTTTTGTCATAAAAACTCCTTTTTTTATTCATTTTAACAACTCTTTAAACTTTTGTAAAATAAGCCAGTTGGTATTTTCTTATTTATATTCTTTATAATATAATTCTATGTAGAGAGAAGTGAGCTAGTCATGAAGTTAATAAACAGTCAACAAGAAGAATATAAAGCTTTTTTAAAAAATATAAGAGAAGAAAGAGAAGAATCTTCGGGTTTAATAAAGCTTATTTTTACAGTAATAATTGCAATTTTATGTGCGGTTATTGTTTGTGTAATTTTGGTTGAAAATACCGTTTTGTTGAATTCTATATCGAATAAACCGTCCCAAGAAACCTCTGGATTGTTTAAGTTTTCAAAAGAGTCGCGAAAAACGTTTGATGTATCTTTTTCTCCAAGAAGACAAAACATTTTAATTCTTGGTGTAGATTCTAATGGTCAAGATACTGATATGTGGAAAGGCACTCGTTCGGATACAATTCTAGTTGTTAATATTGACCCTAAAACACATTCAATTAAAGCTATATCTATTCCTAGAGATAGTAAAGTTTATCTTCCCGAAAATAAAGGGGTTCAAAAAATTAATTCCGCACATGCTTTAGGTGGAGTTAACCTTGTTAAAAAGACATTAAAAGAAACATTTGGTATAAGAATTGATAGATATGTACTTATCCATGACGAAGCTGTTGAAAAAATCGTTGATGCACTAGGCGGTATTCCTATTTATGTAGAAAAAAGAATGCTTTATCACGATTATGCAGGGAAATTACATATTGATTTAGAAAAAGGAAATACAGTTCTTAACGGTAAACAAGCTGTTGGGTATTTGAGATATAGAAAAGATGGTTTGGGCGATATTGGTAGAACTCATCGTCAGCAGTGGTTCATGAAAAGCTTGTTTGATAGATTGCATTCGCCACAAGTTATAACAAAGATACCTGAAGTTTTAAATGTTGTTAATACATATATAAAAACAGATATGAGTTTTTATGAATTATCTCAATATGCTGCAATGGCTAGAAGTATTGATAAAAATAAAGTAGAAATTGCAACTCTTCCTGGAGCACCAAATCAAAAAGGCTATATAAGTTATTGGATTTTAGATCCAGAAAAAACACAAGAAGTTATTAATAGAATGATTTATCGTGATAAGCCTGTAATACCTGAGGGAATGAGATTTAAAGCAGGCATTATGTATTCTCCAAAAAGAGAAGCAGACGCGGAGGCTATTAAAGAAAAGCTATATGAATTAGGGTTTGAGGCAAATATGCTTAAAATAACACACTTGTCACATACAAGGTTTGTTGCGAATAAAAATGGTGTTACTATGGAATTTTTCAACTGGTTGCAGAAAAAAATGCCAGAATTACACGATATGCAATTTATTTATGATCCTACTGAAATGTTCTCTGTAGGAAGTGATTTTACCGTTGTGTTAGCGGAACAATAAGGAGTTTGTTTATGGATTTACTAGAATTGATTTCTCAAAGAAAAAGTGTTAGAAGTTATTTGGACAAACATATTTCTGATGAAGATTTAAAAACTATTTTAGAAGCGGGGAGATTAGCTCCGTCTTGGATGAATGTTCAATCTTGGAAATTTATTCTTGTAAAATCTCAAGAGAATAAAGATTTATTATCTGAACTTTCTATTGGGCAACAACAAGTTAAAAAG
The DNA here is from genome assembly GCA_045651505.1 of Candidatus Gastranaerophilaceae bacterium. Classification (GTDB taxonomy): domain Bacteria; phylum Cyanobacteriota; class Vampirovibrionia; order Gastranaerophilales; family Gastranaerophilaceae; genus CAG-196. The sequence goes on from JAZRSL010000017.1 coordinate 22,487, forward strand.
GCTGACGCATTGATTGTTTGTGTAGCTGATACAAATGCGTGGGCAGAAGCAGGAATTAGCAATATCCAGAACCCTGCTTTAAATCCAGCTTTGCAAGGTGAAAATGGTATTTTAATAAGAACAATGGAGCAAGTAATTTATCCAATTTCTTATATGATGTTAACGGCGAATTCTTTGGGTATTTCTTCTTGCATTATTGGTGCAATGGGAAATGAAATAACAGGTATCTTGCCAGAAGTTTCAGCTAAAGCAAAAGCTATTTTAGGCTTAAAAGAGGGACAAATAATTTCAACAATCATTACTCTGGGATATGACTCAAATCCAACACCACCAAACAAACAAAGAAAAGATTTTGACGAGGTTGTTTCATTGGAAAAATTAGGGAATAAGTTTTAAGTAGCAGCTGGATGCATTATTCAAAGGAATAATGGAAAATCAAAAGTGGAAATTTGTTTGAAAAAGTTAACAAGGAAATGAAAAAAGCCAATAATACTTTTGGGCGTTAGAGTATTATCTACTTTAAAAAAAAGAATAAGGTAATAGGCTAAATAGATGTTAGTGTAATAGGTGAGTGAGTTGAGTAGAGTTCTTTAAGTTTGCTAATATTGCGAAAATCTATCTTTCCTAGGTAGAGATGTACATTTTTGATTACAGAGAGGTTTTTTGTTTATTTTCGCTAAGAATTTATAATTTACAAAACTTAACCAAAGGACGATTGTAACGAATCGTAAAGATGAATTTTAATTGGCCTCAAACTCAGTTATAATGCCCTATATGATATGATATGATATGATATGATGTGGTGGGGTGGGGTGGGCTAAAGTTAAAAAAAAATATGCCGTAATACTTCTTGTAAGATAAAAGCGAAAGGAGTTTTTCTATGGTAAGAATTGATGGTAGTGGACAAGTAAATAGTGGATTCGGAGAAGAGCCTAAAAAGGAACCTAAAATGGCTAAGGTAAATCCTGATTGTGTATGGGATGTTCAAGAACGGGATGGTGGTTGGCTATATACAGGCAAAAATTCTAGAGGACAAGTCGAGACTACTATTTTTACTGAAAGTAATGAATTTTCTCTTAAGGATTTAGATGATTATGAAGCAGGTCATCAGTATGATATAAGTAATTATAAATATTATTCTAATGGTAAGGTAAGAGAAATTACAACTGATGGCGTGTTTACTCAGGGTGGAGCTCCTAATGGTATTGTTGATGTAACAGAAACTTTTGAATACTACCCTAATGGTAATGTAAAGAAAAAAGTTGTTCAACATAGTGATGGAAGTCCTGTAGCTAAAGTGACGTTATATGATGAACAAAATAGAGTCATTAGAGAGGAAGAATATTATGAAGGCGTTATGTTCTCTAAATATGAACTAACAGAAGAAAATGGTGTTACTACAGAAAAAAGATATACTTTTGATGATGAAGCAGGTGAATTAAAGTTGAGTAGTACAGTAACAATTCAAGAAAAAGAATATAAAGATAGAACTGAGATTACTTATAAAGATTCTGATGGCAAAACAGAAACTGCAATCTGTTATCATGAAGGTCATGGTGATAAAGACATACATATGGTTAATGATAGAGTTGTAAAGGAATTTTATTATCGACGTGATGTTGATGGAAATTTTGTAGGAGGTATTGGTGTTAATTTGGCAAATCCTGATATAATTAAGGTAAGAGAATATGATGAAGAATTTAATGAAAAATCTACCACAGAAATTGTTAAAGATGGTAATAAAAGGATTGCAACAAAAACAATAGAAGTGCCATATACAGATTATCTTGAAAATCCGTCTGATGGTATTGTTTATCCACATTCTTCTATGAGAGATGTGGTTATACCTAAAGACATAACTTATTTGGATGATTCGGGATCTCGTACTTTTAAAGTTGAGTTAGATCCAGAAACAAATAAACCTAAAAAAATAATTGATTATTCAAAAGATGCAATTTTAGGTGAAGAGTTTAAATTTCCAGATTACAATATCGGTGAAACTTTTACTGATTTTGGTGAATCATAATAAAAAAAACGGGGTGTGGTGATTTTAATTCATAGCATCCCTTTTTTAATTTACCAATTTACCTTCAATTAAAAATTTATAATTTTCTGACCCAAAATTCTTTGCAAAGAAGGCCTTTACATATTGGATAAACTCTTCTGTGCATTCATCTTGCGGCAAGTCAAAGGAGAAGGTTTTGTCAGGGTGTTTTTTTAATGTTTCAGCAAGTTTAGCATAAGCTAGTTTTCCAGTTATCTTTAATTCTTTGATTACAAAATCGTATAGTGTTCGCATATAAAAATCTTCAGTTTTATAGCTAAAAACATTTAACTCATCTTTTATACTTTTTCCAGAAATTTTTTTGTAGAACAAGTATGCTTTGTTTTTCTTATTGATACTTTCAGGTTTAAGACAAAATATAATCGGATAGTCAAGTGCTTTGACTAGCAAGGTTTCTTCAGAAACACCTAATGCATTGGCAGATTCTTGAATATTTTTCTTTAAAGTTTCAGCTTTTTGAATAAATAAATTAGGACAAACTATAGCAGCTTTTAAGAATTTGTCTTCTTCAATATTAAATATTTTTGCAGATTCTTGAATATTATTTTTCAATGTTTGGGCTTTTTGGTATAGTAAATTAGGTTGTCTTAAAGCAACTTTGATAAAATCTTTTTCTTCAATGTTAAAAATCTCTGTAGATTCTTGCATATTTTTCTTTAAAGTTTCGGCTTTTTGAGCTAAAAGGCTTGTCTGTCTAAGTGCTATTTTTATAAGTTTTTCAAGGTCAACATCTAATATTTGGGCGGTTTCAGAAATATTTTTATAAAGAGTTTCTGTATTTTGAATAAATAAGTTTGGAGATTTTAGTGCTATTTTTATAAAATCTTCTTCTTTTATATTGAAAAATTTGGCACTTTCAGTTATATGCTGTTTTAAAGTTTCAGGTTTTTGATAGAAAAGATTTGGGGATTTTAATGCGCAATTCAAAAAATCTTTTTCTGTTATATTGAACAACTTTGCAGAGTTAATAATATTTTGTTTTAAAGTTTCAGGTTTTTGATAGAATAATTGAGGCTGTCTTAAGCCGAGTTTAATATATTGTTCTTTACTAACATTAAAAATTTTAGTTGCTTCTTCAATATTTTGTCTCATTGTTTCAATTTTTGCTGAAAATAGACTAGGATGATTTTGGATTATTTTTATATATGCTTCTTCGGTTACGTTGAATTCTTTCGCAGCTTTTGAGATGTTTTCTTTTAGGGTTTCAGGAGATTGATAAAAAAGGCTTGGAGCGGTTAAAGCAAGTTTTACAAATCTTTCTTCGCTTATATTAAATATTTTTGCAGAATTAGATAAATTATTTTTTAAAGTTTGTGCGTTTTGATGTAGTATACTTGAATTTTTTAGTATAACTTTCATCCCTTCCTCTTTTGTTATTTTAAAAATTTTGACAAAATTATCAAAATTTTCTTTTAAAGTTTCTGGTTTTTGATAAAAAATATTTGAAGATTTCATGGCTAAATTTATAGCATCTTCTTTTGTTATTTCAAAAGCTAATGCAAAATTTTCAATATTTTCTTTTAACGATTCTGGTTTCTGATAAAGTAAATTTGGCGTGTTTTTTGTAATCTTTATAAAATCTTCTTCTTTTATATTGAAAAATACAGAAGATTTTTTTATATTTTCTTTTAATTTTTCTGGGGTTAAATAAATTAAACACGGATGTTTCAAAATAGCTTTAGCGTATTCTTGTCCTGTGAAACCAATTTCTTCTGCAATTTTAAAAATTTTTTCTATACTGTTATTTTGAAAAAAAGTAATAATTTCTGGGTTTTTAGAATAACTTTTTATAATATCATCAAATTTTACGTCTAAACAAAACTTTTCTTTAAAAATCGTGGCATATTTCTTAAACTCTTCAGGTAGAATATCATTCGCGCTTTGAATTTTTATAATTGCAGAAAAGAATCTTCTTTTTGCGCTTGTATAAGATTTTCCAATGGCGTTGACTATTTCTACATAATTTTTATTTTGAAGTTTTAAATTTAGAATTTCATTTTCATCTAAAGTTAAATTCGCATTGTTTTTAAGAGAATCAATTTTTGCTTTAAATTTTTCTCTTTCTTCGTCACTTCTTTGTGATAAATAAATCGGTAAATTATCAGAAGTAATGTAATCTGAAAAACGTGTCTTTGAATCTTTATATCTAGTAGAGTCTAAAGAATAATCTGTTTCTTTTCTCTCATCTTTGTCTACTTTAATAATTTTATTTATCTTTTCTAAAAAATCGCCTGTCGAAACTTTTTTTTCTTGAATACCAGTCAGTAGCTCAAAAAATCTTAGATAAATACCTTGTATAAAATCCTCTTTATGCGTATAAAGGTTGCTATAATTAGATAATTCATTTTGAAAATGAGAATCAAACATTTCGAACAAATTGAATTTAAGTATTTCAATTTCATTTTCAACCTTGTTGCCAGCTAGCTTTGATAACATCTTTAAGGTTTTCTGTTCTTCTATTTGTGAAAGTTGAACTCTTTTAAAATTTATATAGTTATTTTGGGTTTTATAAATCTGCATAAAAATTTAACCTATACAGGTTAAAATCGTGTAAAAAAATTTTTTGCTAGTTTTATTCAGGTAATCCTGCTGTGATTTTTAGAATTTCTACAACTTTTGGCATTTGACATTCAAAAGAATAGTGCCCCTTCATAATTGAGCATTCAGCGCAGTTTCCATTTAGCTTATAACATTCTAAAGCTTGTTCTGTCCAGTTTTTTGTTATTGAATCCGAAATTGGTAAAGTTGGTTGTTGTACTACATTTAACATTTTCACATCCCCAGATTATAATTCCCCTATCAATATCATATAATTTTTTTAAAATCTAACATCCTTTAAGTAGATGATTTTTAAAATAAAAAACCACTGAAATTTTCAGTGGTTTTTTATTTATACAGAAGTTTTCTGTGAATTATTCTTTAGTATATTCTGCATCAATTACATCATCGTCTTTTGATTCATTTGATTCAGCTTGTTGAGCGCCATCAGAATTTACTGCTTCAGATTCTTTTGAAGCTGCTTCATAAGCTTTTTGTGAAATCGCAAACATTGTCTGTTGTAATTCTTCTGATAATTTTTTTAACTCATCAGCAGATTTGTTTTCGTCTAAAGCTTTTTGAAGAGTTTCTTTTTGTTCGTTTAATTTCTTAACGTCTTCTTCAGAAATTTTGCCTTCAAAATCTTTAACGATTCTTTCAGAAGATGCGATTAAAGAGTTAGCATTGTTTTTGATTTCAGCTTCTTCTTTTTTCTTTTTATCTTCAGCAGCATTAGCTTCAGCTTCTTTAACCATCTTGTCGATATCTTGTTCAGATAAGTTAGATGAGTTTGTGATTGTAATTTTTTGTTCTTTTCCAGTAGCTTTATCTTTAGCAGAAACGTTTACAATACCGTTTGCGTCGATATCAAATGTAACTTCGATTTGAGGAATACCACGCATAGCTGGAGCAATACCTTCAAGTCTGAACATACCTAAAGATTTGTTATCACTAGACATTGGTCTTTCACCTTGAAGAATGTTGATATCTACAGCTGTTTGGTTGTTTTCTGCTGTTGAGAAAACTTGTGATTTAGAAACTGGAATAGTTGTGTTTCTTGGAACAAGGGCTGTCATAACGCCACCAAGAGTTTCAATACCCAATGTTAAAGGAGTAACGTCTAAAAGAACGATATCTTTAACTTCACCAGCAAGAACACCCGCTTGAACAGCAGCACCTACTGCAACAACTTCGTCAGGGTTTACTGATTGGTTTGGTTCTTTGCCTGTGTAATCTTTAACAAGTTGTTGAACTGCTGGAATACGAGTTGAACCACCAACTAAAACAACTTCGTTGATTTCTGATTTAGATAAACCAGCATCAGAAAGAGCTTGTTCTACAGGTTTTTTACATCTTTCTAATAAGTCATATGATAACTCTTCGAATTTAGCTCTTGAAAGAGATAATTCTAAGTGTTTTGGACCGTTAGCATCAGCACTAATATATGGTAAGCTGATTGAAGTTTCAACAACAGAAGATAGTTCGCATTTAGCTTTTTCTGCAGCTTCTTTAATACGTTGCATAGCTTGTTTGTCGTTTGTTAAGTCCATACCTTCTTGTTTTTTGAATTCTTCGCAAATCCAATCGATAATTTTTTTGTCAAAGTCATCACCACCAAGTTTTGTATCACCAGAAGTAGAAAGAACTTCGTGAACACCATCACCGATTTCTAGGATAGAAACGTCAAATGTACCACCACCTAAGTCGAATACTAAAACTTTTTCTGGTTTATCTTTTTCAAGACCATAAGCAAGAGCTGCTGCTGTTGGTTCGTTTACGATACGTAAAACGTCTAAACCAGCGATTTTACCAGCATCTTTTGTTGCTTGTCTTTGAGCGTCATTAAAGTAAGCTGGAACTGTGATTACAGCACTTGTTACTTTTTCGCCTAAATAAGCAGAAGCATCATCAGCAAGTTTTCTAAGAATCATAGCTGAAATTTCTTGTGGAGTGTAATCTTTTCCATCAATGTTCTTTTTATAATCTTCGCCCATATATCTTTTAATAGAAGCGATAGTTTTATCAGGGTTCAAAATTGCTTGTCTTTTTGCAAGCTGACCAACTAATCTTTCACCAGTTTTTGAAAAACCAACGATAGAAGGAGTTGTTCTCATACCTTCTGCGTTAGCTATAACCGTAGGTTTTCCACCTTCCATAACTGCAACTACTGAGTTTGTTGTACCCAAGTCAATACCAATTGTCTTTGCCATTTTTTTAAGATCCTTTCTAATTTATATTGCTAATTTTTTTATATTCACCTACATTATTATTTAAACATTTTTTTTAATGAAATATAAAAAAATAAACAATTTCTTAATTATTGCGCGCAAATTATTAATTTATGTGTGTTAATGTAAGTATAATGTCGACAATTAATGCAAATAATTTAACCAGAATATACAAAAATGAATATTCAACTTGGCGTGAAGATAAAGATTTAAATGCAGCAAAACGCCAAGAGTATTTGCGTAGAAATCCTGATGCAATAAAGGATTATGATTTACAGAGAGCTAAAATTCTTGTCTATACTGTAGACATGATGGATAAGTCCTCAAAAGTTAATTCTAATAAAATAGGAGTAGCTTTTGAGACGGCAACAAACTTAGGGCTTGGTTATGCGGGGATTGGTGGGGCCGCCTTGGGCTTTCTTTTTAGCAAAATAAGATTTGTTAAAAATGCAATTGAAAATATTTCGCAAAAGCTTCCAAAATCTAAAAATATTTTATCATTGGGGATATCTGTTATAGGAGGGCTTTTAGGAATATTAGCTGCATATCCAGCGTATACATCTCTTTCTAAAATCGAATCAAAAATACATAGAAAAAGAAAATTTGATACGATGGAAAAAGAACTTCAAGATCCAAAAATTTTTATAGTTCTTGATGAAGAGCAAAAGCAAGTTTTTGAAAAAAACTTACCAGACTTGAGTGATAAAAAAAATCAAAAAACTCCAATAAATAGTATTAGAAAAGAAGTGGATTCTATAAGAAAAATTTCTAGAGAAACTTTATACTATACAAAAGAACAAGCAAAATTCAAAGAAAAATATAGTGAAGATAAGTCATTATATGATAATGTTTTGACAGAAAAAGAAATAAAACATGCTAAAAAAGACAGGGTTCTTTTGAGTATTTTGTTCAAAGAAATAAATACAAAATCTCAAAGTTATGTGGAAAAAATGCAAAGAATAACAGATAATTTAATTACTATTTCTTTTGCATTGGGTTCGTTATTTGCATTAGGCTATGAACGTATGGCAAAAAAGATGAAATTTAAATCTTCTTCAATTCCAGCAGGGATAAGTGCGTTGTTACTAATTTCATCAACCTTTTTTGCAAACTGGGCTCAAAGAAGGGCTGGCCATGTTGGAAGATTTAAAGCTATACAAGAACTAAAAGAAAACCCTGAAAAATTAGTATATATAAGTAAAAGAAAAACTGACACTATTAATGATGATGAAGTTGAACTAGAAGTAAAACAAAAAACAAATATTTTTAAATTTTTAAAAGACTTCTTCAAACACAATAAAGAATATATTGAATGGAAAAATACAATAAATTATACCGGTAAAGATATTTCAAAAGCGATGGAAAAAGTTGATGCCTCTCCTGAACAGCTTAAAGATGGCAAACAACTGCAAAAAAATTTATTTAAGACGTTATATAAAATTGATAAAAATACTCAGAATTACTCAAGTGACATTGATGTCTTAAGCGAATCTGTTAAATATCCGACAACATTGATTTTGGGAACAATAGGCTCTGTTTGGGGCATGAAACATCTCGCAAACCTTAGAGGTGCAGTAAAGCCGGCAGAGGTATTTAAGCATTCTGTAAATTATCTTGGAACAATAGGTTTATTTACTATTCCGGCAATATTGATAAATTCATACTTTGCAAGAGCCCAGAAAATGGGAGCAAGAATTTCTGATATGATGACAATGAAAGAGCTTGAAGATTATAGGTTTTTTGCAGATTATTCCAGATTTGAAGAAAAATAAATTTCGATTAATATGTAACTTTTCCTAGCACAACACGTTTTTCTGCACCTGTACAGCAAGGTAAGTTGTTTGGTATCCCATAATAATTACAGTAGCCCAAAAGAGCAAACGCCATAACTTCTTTAAAGTTATTAGAGATTCCAAAATCTTCATGGGTTTTAAGCTCAATCCGTTTTGGTAAATATTGGCGTAAAAACTTCATCATAGTTTTGTTGTAAGCTCCGCCCCCGCCAATTACTACTGTATCAATGCTAACTTGTGGGTAGACAAATCTTTCATAAGCTTGTGCAATTGTTTTTGCGGTTAAAGCTGTTAATGTAGCAACCATATCTCTTGGCTCGTTTGGTGCAATTTTTAAAATATTTTCAATATATTTAGGTGAAAAATATTCTCTACCTGTTGTTTTTGGTGGTTCCAAGAAGTAATATTCATCTTGTAATAAACAGTCAAGCCAGCTTTCACAAACATTACCTTGAGAAGCGATTTCACCGTCTTTATCATATTTTTTACCAAATAATTTTTGGGTACAGTAGTCTATCATTATATTTCCGCAACCAGTATCAAACCCGAATGTTTCACAGTCTTCAGAAACAATAGTTACGTTTGAAATTCCGCCAATATTTTGGATAGCAAAGTTTTCACCTGATTTACGAAACCACTTGTCGTCTGCAAAACATACTAATGGAGCGCCTTGGCCACCATATGCAATATCAGATTCACGAAAATTTGATATAACCATACAACCTGTTTCTTTAGCGATAACTGCGCTTTCTCCGATTTGAAGTGTACTTTTTAAAGAAATATTGTCTAATTTTTCATCGAATGGATAATGATATACTGTCTGACCATGCGAAGCAATGAAATCAGGTTTTCCAAACTCGCTAATAAGTACATTTGCTGCATCAGCGAAACACTTACCAACTGCAAAGTTAAGCTGACAAAGTTCTTTTATTGAAATGTCCCCACGAAAAGCTGAAAAAAGCTTTGCTCTAATATGTTCAGGATAAGAATGATTAATTCCGTGAACCAATTTTACTGATAAATCTGGGTAAACTTCACAAAGTCCTGCATCAATTGAATCACAAGACGTTCCAGACATTAAAGCTATAACTTTTTTTACCTCTTTTTCCATAGTGTTTACCTTTTATTTTAAAATTTAAATAAATTCTTGAGTTCGTTTGCGGTACCTTTTAGTACATCTTTTTGGTTTTTAACGGTATCAATAACATTTTGTACATCATCACCAACTGTAGTTTTTAAAGATTTAATAGTGTCTACCATGCTTTGTTGTGTCTCAATTGCGCTTGTGTCAACTTTTGTTAGCCACTTGAATGATTTAATAGAATTTGTGCTATCGATTCCTCCATTGAATACGACTTTAAAATCTTTATAGATTTCTGAACCTTTTGAAAGTTTAGGAATTTCAGAAGTTCGTTCTCCTCTAGGGTCGGTTGTTAAATTATTTACTATAGAAGCTGTTAAAGAACCAAATTTTGGAATTGCTGAGAGTAATTTATCAGCAGATAATTCACCAATTGGACCAAGAAGTGCGACAACAGATTGGTCTAAACGACCTAAAACTATTACATTTGTAGACAAATTAATTAAATGTAATTTACCATAGACAAAATATGCTAGAGTTTGTCCAGTACTTTTAATTGAGCTAATATTAGCCCAGCCGTTAGAAAAAGTCATGTCGCCAGTAATATAATCATATTTTGCAGTATCTTTTATTGCACTTACATTTGATAGAGCTGAAACAGTTGTTTTTAGTAAAGTATTTCCAATGATATTTCCTGCACTAAAGAAATTTTCTAATCGGCCTATGTTTCCAAAAGAGCCGTTTTCAATTTTGAAAGTTAACTTACCCTTCATTGAGCGCATCATATCTTCATAATCAACAGCCTTAAGGGTTAGATTTGTATCAAACCCAAGAGTTCCACTAAGCGCATTAGAAATACCTATAGCACCATTTACAGCTTTTTCAGCATTCATATTAGAGCCGTGGAAATCTACTGTTGTAAGAAGGTTGGACATATTATAAATGATATTTCCTGAGATTTTACCATCAAAAGCTGAGCCTTTTAGGTTGTTTAAATAGAAATTTACACCTTTCATTGCAAAATCTGAAGTGCAATTTTCTGCAACAATTCCGCCTGAAGCAAATTTTCCAACAGTTGCGTGTCCTTTTAAAATAGGGCCGTTTAATTTTGCTACAAGATTTTCTATAACAACTGGAATTTCAGGTATTGAAATTGACGGAACATTTACTGTGCCTGATAAAATTGGATTTATCATATTTCCTGTAATACCAATATTACCATTGAAAGTCATTCTTGATTTGTCAAACATTGGAATAATGATTGTCGAATCTGATGTTGTTGCAAAAATAAGGTTTAAAGTTTGTTTTAGAACATTTAAGTCTCCTGATAACTTAGCTTTAATATCGCCAGTGGAAATAAAATCAAGAGAAATCTTTTCTGATAAATAATTTTTAATCTTTCCTGATACATTAAAATTAATTTTTTCTACAGTAACAGGTGTTTCTGTTATTTCGATAACGTCAGGTTTTATGTTTGCGTTTACCTTAGGTATAATTACATTTGCTGCTGGATTAAGTATTTTAATATTTTCTGAAAAAGCATTACCAGAAAATTTTTGACCGTCAGTAATGATATCAATACCAGTTTTTGGAAGCTTTAATGTTGTATTTGAAGGAACATTTTTAATATCAATATTATTTAAAATAATATTTGCTGTTGGTTTGATTTTATCAAGTCTTCCAACGATATCAGCTTTTAGGGTTATTGTGCCTGAGTTTATAGGATTCTCTTTTAATAAAACCGCTTGCCCACAAGCAACAATTAGTCCTTTTAGGCTTAGGTTGTTTGCAATTAAATGTAAATCTGTTGTTGCATCTTGTTTTATTTTTCCATAGATTTTTAGAGGTTGATTGAGTATTGAAAAACCTATATTTTTAATATCGACATTATTATTTGCTAATTGTATATTAGCGTTAATGTCGTCAATACCAATTTTATAAAGCCCATAGTATAAATCAGCTTTTGGAATAATAAAATGACCGTTTGAATTTATATTTTTTAAATTAGATTTAATATTGAAATCTGCATCAAGTTTTCCATTTGCACTTAATGTTTGTAAATCTCTTATATCAAAAGTTACTGCAATTGCATTAAGGATTTTTATCAGATTATTTAATTCTGCTTGTGATTTAAAGTCTAAGTTAAGGTTTGGTTTTTTACCTATTTTAATATACCCTTTAAGAGTTGAGAATTCGTTTTGGGCAGTGTACATTTGTGAGTCTATATTTATTTTTTCACCTTTAAAGTTTAAATTAGTTGTGCTTGGAGGCAAATTTATTATTGATAAGTTGTTAGCATTAATATATCCATTGTTTCCGTTTTTTGTAATTGTTAAATCAGCATCTACATTTGCTGTGATTTTGTTTTTATAAAAACCTTTAAAAATATCTAAAATATTTATATCAAAATTAATTTCGTTTGAAGCTTTTTGTTCTGTTTCTTCTTGTGGTGCAAAAACAAGTTCATGCAAGTTTAAATCAGGCATGATTTTGTTATTAATTTTTACGTTATAGCAAAACTGTTCTCTGTCAATTAGTTTAACTTTACCAGAAGAAGCAAAATTAAAACCTTTATTTAAAACAAAATCAGTAATTTCAGTATTAGATCCTTCAGCTTCATATTTGTGTCCGCTTAGAAGTTCTACGAATTCTATATCATATTTACTTATTTTGAAATTTGGTAAACGATTTGATAGTTTAAGTCCAAAAGGAAGTTCTAATGGAGCAACTATTTCGTCTGTAGAGGTTTTTTCTTCGGTAGTTTGTTTTGGTAAATATTTTTCCAGTTCAAAACTGCCATCTTTATTTATCCCTAAAGTTAGATCTATTTTTTCTACTTGAACTAAATCTATTTCAATTTTTTTAGCTAAAAGAGGGATTAAAGACATTCTAATTATTAAATTTTCTGATTCAAAAATTTCTTTATTATCAGGAGTAAGTATTTTGATTTCTCCGACTTGTGCTCCAATAGTAAGCTTTGGAGTTGTTGTTATTTTTAAGCCACTAATCTGTGAGTTTAGTCCTGTTGCTTTTGTAATTTCTTCGTCTATTAGTGATGAATAATTATTTAAAATCGGTGAAATTATGAAAGGTAATATAAGAAATAATGCATAAATTGCACCTAAAATACCTACAAATATAAAACCAAGTTTTTTTAATAAATTTATATTCATTTCTTCTCCCTCAATAAAAATCTGCAATAAAATTATATTCTAAAAGTTATGTGAGAACAATTAGTATATAAATACTAAAACATTAGTCTAACAAACTTATTATATTTTCAAATTTCATGCTACGAGAAGCTTTTAAAAATATTTTATTTGTTTTTGGGATGTTTAATTTAATATAATCAACTAAGATTTGCATATCATTAAAATGTTTGCCGTTGCAGTTTTCTGAAATATTTTTTGAAAGATTTCCTAGAGTTAAAACATCAGCCTTAGGATTTTTGTTATGAATATATTTTCCAAGCTCTGTATGGTATTGAACCTCGTTTTCTCCAAGCTCGCCCATATCTCCAAGAATAATTGTAAAATTCTGATATAAATCAAAAACAGTGTTTATAAATGCACGCATTGATTCTGGGTTTGCATTGTAGCTATCATTAATTATTTCATAACCACCGGCATTAACAGCTTCCCACCGTTTTTCAATAGGCTTATAGTTTTTTAAACCGTTGCTGATTTCTTCTGGCGTTAAGTTTAGAGATTCTCCTGTAATTATTGCTGCAAGAGCGTTTTCAATATTATAATCTCCGCCGACATTTAATTCATAAAGATTATTGTTATATTTAAATTTTGAATATTGGGCTTCTTTTTTTAATATTTCTATGTCTTTAATTGAATAGAAATGTTTTTTACCTTCGAAAACAACAGTTTTTCTTATTAGCTCATCATCATGAGCAATAAAAATATTTCCTCGTTGATATTTAACAATTTCACACTTTGCTTTTGCAATATTTTCTCTTGAGCCAAGACGGCCAATATGTGCAGTGCCAACATTTGAAATAATGGTTATATCAGGCTCCGCATACTTAGAGAGTAGTTCTATTTCTCCAATTCCACGCATTCCCATTTCTAGTACCAAAACTTCAGTATCATCAGGAGTTGCAAATATAGTTTGGCATAATCCAACTTCGTTGTTATAGTTAAGAGGTGTTTTAAAGACTCTATACTTACCTTCTAGAGCTGAAGCAACAATTTCTTTAGTGGTTGTTTTTCCAGAGCTTCCTGTTATGGCTACAACGGTTGGATTAAGTTTTTTTCTGCGATAATTTGCAAGCTGTAAATATGCAATTAAAGTATCAGGAACTTGGAGCAGAACAACGTTTTCTTTCTCTGTTATTAATAAATTAGCTGAAGTGCAAAAAGCTCCAATAGCTCCTTTTTCGAGAGCTTGGTCAATAAATTTTTCACCGTCAAAAGAAGCACCTTTTAGCGGTAGATAAAAATCACCTTTTTTGATTGTACGTGTATCAGTGGATATTTGTACATCTAAATCTTTTTCAATGTTTCTAATTATTGTTGCATTCGTTGCTTTAATTAATTCGCTTATTTTCATAAAAATATTTTACTATGAATTCTTTTATTTTGCTGATTGTAAATATATTGGTAAAAAATCAAAAAGAAGAATTTTCTTTTTGTATAAACCTTGATAAAACCTAAAAATACCAAGTTTTCTGGATTTAGTATAGTAATTAAGAGGTTCTGGTAATCTAAAGTTATGAGTTTTAGCAAATTCCTGTAATTCAGTATAAGCTAATTTATGGTCCAATTTTTTCTTTTCTGTCATTTTTGATTTAACTGTAGAGCCAATTCTCTCAATGTAATGATATTTAACATCTGGAACTGATACTATTCTTTTTGAATAAAAAACAACTTTCATTGAAAAAGAGACATCTTCAAAAACCCTACCCTCAGGAAATCTAATGTTATTTTCTTTTATGATTGAAGCTTTGCAAAGTTTATTCCAAACGTAGAAAAACCTTTTTTTGCTATCGCCACAAAGTTTAATTTTGTCTTGAATTTTTTCTGCTGTAATCATTTTTTTATAGATAACGTTATAGCGTTTGTATTTTAATTTATGCTTAAAAATACTCGCGATGCTCATATCGGCATTGTTGTCCAATGCAGCTTTGTATAATTTTTCATAATAGTCAGAATCTATCCAGTCATCTGAATCAACAAAACCAATAAAATCCCCTTTTGCAATTTCTAGCCCAGCATTCCTTGCAGAAGCTTGTCCTTGATTTTGTTGGTTAATAACAATTATTCTAGAGTCTGTTTGGGCATACTTTTCAATGATTTGTAAAGTGGAGTCTGTGGATCCGTCATTAACTATAATTATTTCAATATCTTTGAGGGTTTGACTAATAAGCGATTGCAGACAATCTTCTATGTAAGCTTCAATATTATATGCTGGTACAATTATTGAAACTTTTATTTTTCTCTTCTCCATAAACTCCTCTTTTTAAACTGCTAACACAATAAAGATACCATGAAATGAGCAATAAAGGAATAAAGTTTTATAAATATAAATATTTGAATTATAATTAGCGTATGAATATTTTAAATGAATTTGATACAATAGCTGCTGTTGCTACACCATTAGGAAATGGTGGGGTTGGTGTTATTAGAATTTCAGGTGAAAAAGCCTTTGAAATTATCGAAAAAATATTTACAAATCCAAAATTTGAACCTAGAAAATTTAATCACGGTTGGATTATTGACAATGGGGTTAAAATAGACGAAACGCTGGTGCTTCCATTTTTTGCACCAAACAGTTATACAGGAGAAAATGTTATTGAAATCCAATGCCATGGCGGGGTTAATGTTGTTAAAAATATTTTAAATCTCGTGCTTAAAAACGGAGCAAGAATGGCAGAAAAAGGCGAGTTTACAAAACGAGCATTCTTGAATAAACGTTTAGATTTATCACAAGCTGAGGCAGTTGCGGATTTAATACATTCTAAAACTAGTGATTTTGCAAAGGTTTCAGTAAAAAATCTTTCTGGAGTATTAAAAGAGAAGATAAATGAAATTAGAAACCAAATTTTTGAGGTTCTTTCTCGTATAACTGCTGGAATAGATTTTCCTGAAGATGTGGCAGAGCCAGAATATTCATATTTGATAGAATGTTTTGAAAAAATAATTGCAGAAATTGAAAAAGTTTTATCAAATGCAAATGCTTCAAATGTTCTTCGTCAAGGAATTTCTGTTGCTATTGTTGGGAAACCAAATGTTGGAAAATCTTCTTTATTTAATGCTTTACTTAGTCTTGATAGAGCTATTGTTACTGACATAGCAGGCACTACAAGAGATGTGTTAAAAGAAACCCTTGACTTAGGCGTGCCGGTTACTTTAATTGATACTGCTGGTATAAGAGAAGAAGGTGAAAACAAAGTTGAGCAGATAGGGATTGAGTATTCAAAACAATCTTTAGAAGAAGCTGATCTAGTTCTTTTTGTATATGATTCAAGCCAAGGAATTCAAAAAGAAGATCAAGAAATATATGATTTGGTAAAAGAAAAAAATCACATTGTAATTGCTAATAAGAGCGATTTGTCTTCAGAGCGTGAGTCTGGAATTGTTTATTTATCAGCGCTTACAGGTGAAGGTGTTCAAGACTTGAAACAAACTTTGACAAAAAAGGTTTGTAATATTGAACCAGAAAACCTAGAGTTTGTTACAAATTCTCGTCAGCAAGTGTGTTTATCTCGAGCAAAAGCTTCACTTGACCAAGCTTTGTTAGCAGCTAATATTCAGGAGTTGCAGGATTTAATATCTATTGATGTTAAAGCTTCGCTTCTTGCACTCGATGAACTTACAGGTGAATTAATTACGGATGATATTTTAGATAATATTTTTGACCATTTTTGTATTGGAAAATAAAAAGCTCCCAATAGCTAAAAGGTATATTGTAATGAAAGTATTGGAAGTCGTTTTCTGCGCATGTATTTTATTTTACAAATAATAAATTATATGCAATTCTTATTTTAAGAAATGTTAAAAGCTTTTATCAATTCTTCAACAATAATCCAATCGCTTTCTTCATCTATTTCGTATGCGGTTTCAGCAGGCATTTCGTATGCAAGAATTTTTCCAGAAAGTCGGCAGTTGTCTTTTAAAATATTTTCAACAGAATTTATGTAGCAAGCTCCGTTTTCTGCAAGAATACCTTGAAAATCTTGTCTACGAGGTCGGTTTTTATAGTCATAATTTATAGGTTTTACACCGTTATCAGTTTCAATCCAGTGGAATTGTTTTTCTCTTACTGCTGAAAATATAGAGTCGACATCAGAATTATTATAAAGTTCAAACATTTCATCAATATATTCTGATTTCAAAAGAGGTGATGTTGCTTGAATTAATACAAAGTTATCTTTAGGGTTTAAAGCTGAATTCAAAATATATTCAACCATAACGCTTTCAGTTGATGAATTATCTTGTGCGTTTTGAGGGTCTCTATCATAGATTTCTAATTTATCAAATTTGAAGCTTGAAACAACTTCTTTAATTTCTTTAGAATCAGTTGCTATTATAATTTTATCTATATACTTACTTTTTTGTGCGCTCAAAGCTGTCCAATAAACAAGAGGTTTTCCATTTATAGGTTTGATGTTTTTTAAAGGTATTGATTTACTACCGCCTCTTACGGGTATAAAAGCTATATTCATAAAAAATCCTTCTCTATATCTTTTATTTTATTATAAACATCTATGTTATAAGGAGTTTTTACTCCATTTAGTTTTCCGAGCTTGATTATTTCTCCTGAAAATATATCAATTTCTGTTTTTTTCTTTGCAATGATATCTTGATACATTGAAGTTATACCATCATTAGCGACCAAGTTGGCAGAATTCAAGACATCTTGTTCGTAATTTTCTAAATTATCTATTTTACAACTAAAAGCAACAGCTTTGATTTCTTTTAATAAAATTTTTGTTAGAGCTGGATAGTCTTTATTTTTACGTAATTCCCCAACAGAACATCTATAAATTGCGCTTAATTCATTGAGGATAATATTTACACCAAGCTTTACCCATTGTGAATAAATTATGTTTTCAGAAATTTCATAATCAATGTTATTTGTTTTAAAAAAATTTTCCAAATCAGAATTTGGTTCAAAAACAATTTTTCCTATTCCATCTTGATAAAATTTTTTAGTGTTTCCTTCTTGTTTTCCTATTGCGCTATGTCCTATAAAGAAAGAATTTAAAATAGTTGCTTCAGGATAAGCTAAGGAGATTTGTTTTTCGCTAGAAATTCCGTTTATTAGAGAAATTATTATAGTATCTTTGCTAACAAAATTTTTAATATATTCTATAGCGGAACTAAGACCAGAATACTTTGTAGCAATTATTATTAAATCTGTTTTTTGATTTTCTTTTGGACTAATGTGATTAAAAAATAAAGGTTCATTATTAAAAAATGGTGGATTTTTTTTGAAATTTGCTATTCTTTTTTTATCTGCAAGAATTTTTAGGTTACAAACATTTTTTAATTTGTTTGCATAAGTAATACCTAAAGCTCCAAGACCGCATATGATAACATTTTTAATTTCCATATAATGATTCTATAACATTATTTTTCATTTGAAAAGTTGTATAAACAACTGAAAAAATAAAAATTAAGTGCTAAAATAAAATTGAGCATAGGAGGTTTAATTATGATTAATGAAAAATTACAAAACGAATTTAATGTACAAATTAACAAAGAACTTTATTCTGAATACCTATATTTGGCGATGAAAACATATTTTATGGAGCAAAACCTAGTGGGTTTTGTAAACTGGTTTGATGTTCAGGTTCAAGAAGAACACGCTCATGCAATGGGCATGTTTAATTACCTCAATGAACGTGGTGGAAAAATTGAATTAATGCCAATTGACAAGCCAGATTTTTCAGGCAAAACTCCGCTTGAAATCTTTGAAGAAGTGCTTAAACACGAGCAATATGTAACATCAAGAATCAATGCTGTTTATGATGTTGCAGAAGAAGTTAAAGATAGAGCTGCAATGAAGTTTTTAAATTGGTATATTGACGAGCAAGTTGAAGAAGAAGCGTCAGTTGATGGAGTGCTTTCAACTTTAAGATTAATCGGCGATGACAAAAACGCGTTACTTCTTTTAGATAAAGATCTTGCTACAAGAACTTTTGTTGCGCCAGTAATTGGCTAGATGAAATATAAAACAAAAAACAAAAAAGACCGAGTCTAAAACTCGGTCTTTTTTTATATTTTTATCCCAAATCACTTGTACAATTAGGACATTTTTTTGCATTAATGGCAATTGTTGAACAGCAGAAAGGACATTCTTTTGTTGTTGCTTCTGCTTCTACAACTTCTTCTTTGCAAACTTTATTTTTCAAAGTATTAATTGCTTTGATTACTGCAAATACCGCGCAAGCAACAATTAAGAAACTGATTACATTATTAATAAATGCACCATAGTTTAGAGTAACTGCACCAGCAGCTTTTGCTGCTTCTAATGAGGGATAAGTTACATCAGTAGGGTTGATTTGAAAATATAGATTTGAAAAATCAACTTTACCTAATAACATACCAATAGGCGGCATAATGATATCATTTACCATTGAGTCAACTATACTTTTGAAAGATGCACCAATAATGATACCGACTGCCATATCTAGTACATTACCACGCAAAATGAATTCTCTTAATTCTTTCGCTAAATTTTTGAACATATAAATCTCCTTTCGATGGGTAAATTATAACATAAAAATCTATTCACTACTTACTATTTACTAAATACTAAACACCTTTACACCAAAACATGTTCATGCCACAATGAAATAAACTGGAGACAGTATATATCGTAGTAGTATTAATATAAAAAAAGGAAAAAAGAAAATGGCTAGAAAAACTCCATTAGAAAAAATCAGAAATATTGGTATTGCTGCTCACATCGACGCAGGTAAAACCACTACAACTGAACGTATCCTTTTCTACACAGGTAAAACTCACAAAATCGGT
>JAZRSL010000018.1:0-75333 GCA_045651505.1 Candidatus Gastranaerophilaceae bacterium
AGTTATGCAAGAATCTTTCTTCGCTGGTGCTAATAGATTCGGTAATAATTTCATCGCTTAATAAGTTTATTTCCCCTTATATAACTATCTTACATCTTACACTAATTTTTAGCCTCTTTTTTTGCAAGAGGTTTTTTTTTGGAAGTTTTACTAAAATTCAACAAATCTTTTTTGGTTTAAATCATATTCATACAATTTTAGCTCGGTATTTATTTTCAATAATATAGCATTATTTATATCAGTTCTTAAGACTTTAGAGTTTTTTAATAAATTTATAATATAAATTGACGGATGTCCAAAGTAGTTATCACCTACAGACACAATCGAATACTTTGGATTCAAATATTTAACAACATCATTATCTAAACCGCCAATAGCTCCGTGATGAGGGACTTTTAACACTGTTATATTTTGAGGTAAAAATGATAAAACACTTTTTATCCCTTTTACACTTGCATCACCAGTGAATAACATTGAAAAGTCTTTATATTTTAATAGCGTTATTATAGAATTTTCATTATCATCATCACTAGAAACACCTGCCATATTAATCAATTTTAAACCTTTTGCATCATAAATATTTTGATTATTTTGTACTAATATTAAATTTGTACCAACCTTTGCTGCAGTTTTATAAATTTCATTTGCAGCAAAAGATTTGTGTTTTAAGTCATTCACGAATAATTTATCAACCTTAACATTTTCCAAAATATCTTTAGCCCCTCCACAATGATCATTATCAAAGTGAGTCACTACTAGAGAGTCAATTCGTTTAACCCCTTTATCTTTTAAATATTTTAATAAAATAATTTCAGCTTGTGATTTTCCGCCTTTATATCCAGCTCTGCCTGTATCAATTATTATATGCTCATTTTTAGGTGTTTTTATCAAAAAACAATCGGCATTTCCGACATCAAAAGTCAAGATTTCAAGGTTAGAATTCTTAATCGGAATTAAAGTCATTAGCCAAATTAAGGTTAGTGAAGCAAAAGATATAATTACTGGTTTTAGATACTTGTCCCTAAAATTTTTATAAAATAAGCTGGTAAAACATAATAACACTCCATAGTATAAAAATATCTGAAATATACTTGGATGAGTTGTTTGTATAGCAGAGTTTGGTAAATGTCCCCAGAAATCCGAAATGTTTACCAAAAGCTTTAAAATTGGATTCAGCACAAAGTCAAATATTTTACATACAAAATTAGCAATTGGAGCTATACATGAAATTAAAGAGCTCACAAAGCCACCAAAACTTAGAACAGCAAGAAGCGGAGTACTCATAATATTTGCAAAAATTGAATACAAGCTAATATTACTAAAATAGAATATTTGAATCGGAATCACCCAAAGTTGTGCTATTACTGGTATCGTAACAGTAGCAGATAGATAATCTAGAATTCTATTACTAAATCTCATAACAGCAGGAGCCATAATAAGAATACCAAAAGTCACAAGAAATGATAATTGGAATCCAACTTCATTTATATACATCGGATTATAAATAAGCATTAAAAGCCCGACAAAAGAAAGCAAAGATATACTATGCGCATCCCTATCAATAAGCTTACCAATAAGCACAAACATCAACATGCCAGTAGCTCTAAGTATTGAAGCTCCCATTCCGGTCATCATTGTATATATCATGACCATCATCATACCCAACAGAACTTTGAGCCGAAAATTCACTTTCAATAATGACATTATCCAATAGAAAAATCCATAGATAAAGGCAACATTCATACCTGACGCAGCTAAAATATGTAATAAGCCGGAATTGACAAAAGATTTCTTGATTTCTTTTGGTGGAGAAACAGCATCATCACCAAAAACTATACCACCTAAAATCTCTAAATATGGTGATTCAAGATATTTAGAATGTATTGATAAAATATTTTCCCTGTAGTTATTTATTCCCTGTAAAAATTTCGCTTTAAAAGATTTGTCTTTTTCAATTTTTTCAAAACTTTTAGCATAAAATACGGCATAAACATTATGATTTCTCAAATAATTACCATAATCAAACTGCGAAGGATTTCCTGCCTTAAATGGAGCAGAAAGTCTACCTTTCATTTTTAATGAATCATATAATCTTATATCGATATGAGCTTTTTCATTATATTCAATCGAAACCAAAACTTTTTCATCACTTAGTTTCTTATTCTCAAAATCAAATTTTATATTATTTACATCAAAATAAAAATTCAACTTTCCATCCACTTTTCCTTGCGGTATCGAAAGCACAGTACCAGACATTTCTAAGTTTATCGGAGCCAAGTTTAATAATTCATCAGTCCCTCTCAAGCGAAAAGAAGTATTTACAACCCCAAAATAAAAAATCAAAATCCAAATAATTATATACTTAATTGGTAATAATTTCTTTATCAATGCAAAAAGAAATATTACTGTTATTGTAAATGAAACTAACAATATATGATTAGCAAAAGTTGCAAACAAAGCTAATATATAAATACAAGCAGTTATAAGCATTAATAAATTTTTATTTTGACTAAGTTTTAAACAAAGTTTATTTAGCATCAGTTTCAGAAATTAACGCAATCTTTTCAATATTTTGAGTTTCAAGAATAAAATCACAAAGTTCTCTTACAGCCCCTCTTCCACCATTAATTGAAGATCTGAAGTTACAGATTTCTTGTACTTCTTTTACGGCATCATTTGGACAACAAGCAAGTGCAACTTTTTCAAGCACACAAATATCAGGGATATCGTCTCCCATATAAGCCACATTCTCATAAGTCAGATTATATTTTTGCATAATTTCTTCCAATGCAGGTAGCTTATACTGACGTCCTTGATATATTTCAGTTATTTTTAAATTCTCTGCACGATGCTGAACAGTACCATTGTTTCTAGCTGTAATTATAGCAGTAATAAATCCTCATTTATTAGCTCTTACTATCCCGTGACCGTCTTTTACATTGAAAGTTTTATATTCTACACCTTTTTCGTCGTAAGTTACACTTCCATCAGTCATAACTCCATCAACATCAAAAGCTAATAGCTTAACTTTTTTAGCTAACTCAACGACATTACCTTTTAATTCAGCCATTTTATAATCCCTTTCGTTAATTTCTTTTTAATCTTTTTACAAGTTCTTGAGCGTATTCCATTTTAAATAGTATATTTAAAACACTATATACTACAAAACAAAGAGCTCCTATTGAAACTATTTTTGTACCCTCAAATATATATTTTGGAAGAGCTATTGCATTAAACCATTCGCCAGCAAAAACACAAAGCGCAAATGTTAATACTCCTGCTGTTAACATTTTGACAAAGTTTTTAAATAAAGGTCGATATTCCATTTTAATCTTTTTATGAATAAACAAGCCTAATAATGTTGCATTAAATAAAGTCACGCAAGTTGTAGATAGCGTAATTCCAGCAATTCCCATATCAAGTTTAAGAATTAGTAAATAGTTTAAAAACGCTTTTAGAGCAATTGATGACATAGCAACAATAAAAGGTGTCTTAGAATCATTAAACGCATAATACACTCTTGTAATAGAATCTCTAAACACATAAGGTAGAATTGAGAATGACAAGAAACAAAGCGCTTCTGTTACCATTACAACAGCATCAGAATTAAATGCACCACGTTCAAATATTAAGCTTATACCGTCTTTTGCCAGTGTTAATATCATTATAATAATTGGAATTGATACAAAAAATAAAACTCCGACACCTTTATTAAAATAGTTTCTAATTTCACCAAATTTTTCAACACCTTGTCCAGCTAATCTTGAGAAAATTGGAAATAATGGCACTAAAAATGCAGTAACTAGAATTCCTACAGGGAATTGAAATATTCTATTCGCAAAAACTACCGATGTCCAAGCACCTTCTCGGAGAGTTGAAGCAAAAAACATATCAATATAAATAGTTATTTGTCCCATTGTTGAACTCAAGATTGCAGGAAATAATAACTCCATAATATTTTTAAAATTTGGGTTACTCACCAACTCAAATGTCGGTTTAATTCTATATCCAATTTTTCTAAGCGCCGGGAATTGCAGTAATAGCTGACAAACAGCACCAACAGTTGTTGCTGTCGCTAAAACAACACCAGTTTTATCATTATTTGCCAGAGTAATTACAATAATTACAACTACCGATAAAATCATTGGAGATAAATTTGGTAAAATAAATCGCTTATGCGTAACTAGCAATCCATAAAAAATCCCAATAATACCACCAATAAGGATAATAGGTGACATTATTCTAAAATGTTCTGTTGCTAATGCAATTAGTTCGGGAGAACCTGCTGAAATAATTACTCCCATAATTTTATCAGCAAAAAAGTAACCTAAAACTGCTAAAATCGCAAAGAACAAAAATGTTATTGTTAAAAATGTATTGTAAAGCTTATTAATTGCATCAGTAGGTTTTGAATTAAAATCTGGTATTAATTTTGAGAACACTGCAACTACTGCGCTATGAAAAGGTCCTCCGACTCCACCTAGAATAATTATAGCCAGCGACGGGATTTGAAGCGCGTAAAAATAAGCGTCAGACACTTGTGTTGCACCATAGAAATTTGCAACAACCATATCTCGAGCAAAACCCATAAATTTACTTGCAATTGTCACCATTGCAATTAGCCAAGCAGCTTTTAAAACACTAGGAGTTTCATCTTTAATCGTTGCCATCTTCTACAACCTCCTCAGTATTTTTATTTTTGTTATAAGCCTCAACTATTTCAACATACATTTTCATTGGACAAACTGCTGGTTGATAAATTATAGTATTACTTCCATCCTCAATATATCTTGAAATATCTATTTTAGTCTCTTTTTGGAATAACCCTTTATTTGTAGAAAATTCTTGTTTTTTACCATTAATTTCTAGCATAATTTTAGGCGAAACTTGTCCAACAATTACAATTTGGGCTCTTCCGATTGGTGCACAAAAAGTTTGCCTAACAGGTTCATCTCGAACTTCAACTGGAATTGTACCTAACGAAATTCCCGTATAATAATGCCTTAAAATATTATAATAAGGTTGTTCAAGTTTAAGAGCCATATACCCAGCTCCAAACTGGCTCATTCCTACACCGTGGCCGAACCCTCCACCAAAAACTGTTATATCAGTGAGATTGCCATATGTATCAGTTTTTTTATCAAAAACAATATTTGCACTAGGTAAAGAATTGCCATCCTTCTGAAAAACACGACGAATTACAAGTTCTTTTGATATTCTCCAACAACCTTTTGTTGTCATTAAATCAAGCTCTATAACTTTACCTGAAGCTCCACGACGCATAACTTTAATATCTTTAATCGCCCCAAGCTCATCATATTCTTTAAATACAGGATTTACAAAGCCTGTCTTTGATTGAGCTGGAAGAGTTTTCTTTAAAACATTCTCTAATTCGCCAACCGCCCACTCTTTTTTCCAACGATAATATGGTGAATCAATGTCATAAGATGGGACTTTTGAAGTATAAAATTCTCGAGCTTTTTCTTCGTTATCTAGCTTCTCAAAATCTTCTTTATCTGGAACAGCTACTAGATAGGGCTTAGAAATTGAAGGAAATACTTTTGTCTTAGGATCAGAAAAAGCATAAGCATAACTTTCTGTATAGCCACCAGCTGTTGAACTATACAATGCTAAGATTGGTTCATTATCATATAATGCTACAATCCCATCTGTTTCCATAACAGCACGAGTCGCTAAATCAGATTCAGTATTTGCTCCAAAATACACTTGACTCGATACACTATCTACAACATTAAACTCTTCATAAGCTTGAGTTCTTGGAGTTAAAACATAGTTCCTTGCCGCAACAGTCTGAGCTTTCAAAGCCTCAAGACCAAATCTTACAGGCATTTCATTCGGAACAACCCCTTTTAAATATTCTTGAAGTTCTACCAAATTAACCAAATAAAAGCCTTTATGATCAGGCCTTTGAACAAGTTCAAAAGCTCCGTGATATAAAGCAGGTAAACCTTTACGTTTTAGATCTTTAACACCTAGCAACCCCTCTGGCGATATTATAACAAAATCTCTTAGTATTCCGCCTTGGCCATTTACAGAAATTTCAAGACCCGATATACTGTTTTTTATAACTATATCCGTATCAGAGGGTACATTCATTAACATTCTTCTTGTTTGCTTATCACAAATTACACAATCAGAAGTTGCATAAACAGTCACTTCCTGTCTAAGTACATTTTGAAATTTATTATCAGTAATCCCAACTCGAACAAGATTAGTAGGCTCTGTTGCAAAAGATGGCAAGCTAAAAAACAAGCAAAATAATAGCAAGAAAGAGAACAAGCCCCCTCCCGCCCTACGGGCACCCTCCCCCTTGGAGAGGGTTTTCGTAATATTTATTATTTTACTTCCCACGTAGTACCTTCTTTAGAATCTTTTAGTACAATTCCAACTTTATCTAAAGCTATACGGATCTTATCTGCAACGTCCCAGTTCTTAGCTTCACGAGCTTCTTTTCTCTTAGTAATAATTTCTTCCATTGAAGAAAATTCTTCGCCTAATTCTGAGCTTATTTCAGATAATTTTGCTCCTAATTCTTCTTCTGACAATTGAGCTTTTTCAAAAGTAAAACCTAGAGTTGTTGCTAGTTTATGCAATAATGTAAACGCATAATCAACATCTTTATTTGCTTTTGTTGCTAAATCAAAAAGAACAGCTAACGCTTTTGATGTGTTCATATCATCATCCATTGCATTTACGAACTCTTTATATTCTTCAAATTGAGTTAAATCTAGACTTTCATTAATCTTTGTTTGTTTAGCGTTAAGCATTCTCTTAACACCATTAGCAGCTGCTTGAAGAGCTTCATCAGAAAACTCAACTGGCATCCTATAATGGTTTGTTAAAATAAAGAAACGGATTGTATTAGCATCATAAAGTTTAAGCATGTCATCAATAGTCAAGAAATTACCTAAAGATTTTGACATTTTTTCTTTATTTATAGTTACAAAACCATTGTGCAACCAATAGTTTACAAATTTACAACCATTAGCGCATTCAGACTGAGCGATTTCGTTTTCGTGGTGAGGGAAAATTAAATCTGCACCACCCGCGTGAATATCAATAGTCTTACCTAAGTGTTTTCTACTCATAGCAGAGCACTCAATATGCCAGCCTGGACGACCAACACCCCAAGGAGAGTTATAACCGAACTTCTCATCCTTTTTCCACAAAGCAAAATCAAGCGGGTCTTCTTTTGAATCACCTACTTCAATTCTAGCTCCGCTTTCTAGCTGGTCAATAGGCTGTTTTGAAAGATAACCATACTTATTGAACTTTTTAACACGAAAATACACATCACCATTTGATTCATAAGCATAACCATTTTTAATTAAATCTTTATTAATAGAAATCATTTCGCCTAAAGTTTTTGTAGCAAAAGGTTCAATATCAGGCTTTAAGTTATTCAAAGCTTTCATACTTTCAGAAAATCTATTATACCAATAAGTTGAAACTTCTTCTGGAGTCTTTCCCTCAGTTTCAGCCTTTTTAAGAATCTTGTCATCTACGTCAGTAACATTTCTACAATAAGTTACATCATAGCCTTTAAATTTAAGATATCTATATAAAACATCCCACGTTATATAGCATCTTGCATGGCCTAAATGAGCGTTATCATAAACTGTTGGGCCGCAAACATACATTTTAACTTTGTTTGGTTCAATTGTTTCAAATTGTTCAATCTGATTTGTGTAAGAATTGTGTAGTCTCATTATTAACTCCCTAAAATATCTTAATAGTCGGTACACTAATTTTAAAACAAACAGGGGTAAATGTACAGTGGTAAATGTACAGGAAAAATATATAGAAATATAGCAAAAGTAATAAATAACGGCAAATTTATTTTTTACAAGTTATAGATAAATTAATAAAAGGTATACTAATATGTAATTAAATTTCAATCAATCAAAACTAAATTTTAGAGCGAGTTTTGACGATAATCTTTATACAAAAGAAATTACTAAATCAATGGCTTACTACAATTCAGTAGCTATATTAGCAGCAGAATTAGCCCTAAAATAAATGATATTAAAGCTCCAAACGCTTCAGAACAAAAAGCAACCAGTTTAAAATTAGCACGCCTAAAACAAGAAACAGATAAATTAAGAGC
Organism: Candidatus Gastranaerophilaceae bacterium; assembly: GCA_045651505.1. Taxonomy (GTDB): domain Bacteria; phylum Cyanobacteriota; class Vampirovibrionia; order Gastranaerophilales; family Gastranaerophilaceae; genus CAG-196. The sequence goes on from JAZRSL010000018.1 coordinate 8,129, forward strand.
TCAATTAAAAAACATAAAGAAAAAACCAAACAATTATCCTTAATGCAATTGAAAACCGCTTGTTTCAAGTGCTAAAAGCATTAAATAAATTTATAAAACAATAAGAAACGGAAATATTAACATTTTCCGTTTCTTATCTATTCTTAAAACTTTTAAACAGTAATTTTATGATAAATTTTCTTTCCTTTTTTGATTTTTATACCATCTTTAAGTGATTCACGAGTAAATCTATAGCCTAAATCATTCACTTTTTCTTCTTCTATAGCAACTCCACCTTGTTGGATTAGTTTTTTAGCTTCACCTCTACTTGCACAAAGTTTAGTTTCAACTAAAACATCAATTAAAGAAATTTCATCACCCTCAAAGATTAAAGTTGTTGTTGGCATATTGGAATCATCTCCACCACCTGCAAAAAGTGCACGTGCTGATTCTTGTGCAATTTTAGCTTCATCTTCACCATGAACTAAAGATGTAAGTTCATAAGCAAGGATTTCTTTTGCTTTATTTAACTCTGCACCTTGCCAAGTAGCCATTTTTTCAATTTCTTCTAAAGGCAAGAATGTAAGCATTCTTATGCATTTAATAACATCAGCGTCTTCAACATTTCTCCAATATTGATAGAAATCATAGACGGATGTTTTATTTTTATCCAACCAAACCGCACCTGATGCAGTTTTGCCCATTTTCTTACCTTGAGAATTCATCAATAATGTGATTGTCATAGAATGAGCATCTTTACCTGTTTTTCTACGAATCAAATCAGAACCCGCAAGCATATTTGACCATTGGTCATCTCCACCAAATTGAAGATTACAATTATAATTTTCACTCAAATAATAAAAATCATACGCTTGCATAATCATATAATTGAATTCTAAAAAGCTTAAGCCTTTTTCCATTCTTTGCTTATAACATTCCGCTCTGAGCATATTATTAACAGAGAAACAAGCACCTACCTCTCTTAAAAGCTCGATATAATTTAATTTTAAGAGCCAGTCTGCATTATTTACCATAACAGCTTTATCTTCTCCAAACTCAATAAAACGTTCCATTTGTTTCTTGAAACATTCACAGTTATGATTAATCATTTCACTTGTCATCATTGAACGCATATCTGAACGGCCAGAAGGATCGCCAATATGCCCTGTTCCGCCACCTATTAAAACAATTGGTTTATTACCAGCCATTTGTAATCTTTTCATCAAACAAAGAGCCATAAAATGTCCGACATGTAAAGAATCTGCAGTCGGATCAAAACCTATATAAAATCTAGCATTACCTGAATTTATTAAATCTCTTACTTCTTCTTCATTAGTAATTTGAGCGATTAATTCTCGTTGCTTTAACTCTTCAAATATTCCCATCTAAAATAAAACCTCATCTTTTCTAGCTTATTTAATAATAATAAAATCAAGCTTTTTTAGCAAGATATGAACCTTTTTACTACTGATTTTGTGATTTTATATAATCAAATATACCATCCGCAATCGCCTTTGCGGCTTCTCTAGGAAACTCCTCTTTTTTATACAAAACTGAATCCAAAGGATTTGTCATATATGCAACTTCAACTAGCACCCCAATATATTCTGTTGGTCTTATAACTGCAAAACTAGCTTGTTTGGTACCATCTTTTCTTGTATTCAAACCTTTACTAACTGTTTCCTCTAGAGATTTTGCTAATTTTTTAGAATTATCATTGTAATAAAAAACACTTGTACCACGATTTTTGTGAATATCCATCTTTATATCACCAATAGAATTCAGGTGAATACTTACAAAAATATTAGCATCCTGTTCCCTAGCAATTCTTACCCTATCATCTAATGAAACATCTCCATCACATTCTCTTGTCATAATAACTTTTGCGCCCATTATTGAAAGCAAATTTTTTAATTCATTGGCTATCCCAAGATTAATATCTTTTTCTTTATCACCTAGACATCCTATAGCACCTTTTTCAGTACCGCCATGGCCTGCATCAACAGCGATAGTTAAACCCTCTAAATTTTGAGCCTCGCAATACGGCATTTCAGAAACTTTAAAGACATAAACCCCATTATTAGATATTGTTTTATAAGAGTATTTTTCAGGTTTTTTAATATTGACTGTATATGTTGTATCATCTGAAATAAAAGGATTATAAACTTTAAATACAATCTCTTTTTCAGACTCTTCAATTACATAAGGCAATTTTTCACTAAACTCAATAGTATGAATAGAAGCATTTTTAAATGTTTTGCTGTTCATTGCTAAAAATTTAGGTGGCTCAGAAATCATACTAGCTTCTTCTACAAAATTCTTTTGAATCCAAGCTTCCTTATTTTTTGTTAAAAATACTCTATAAAAATCCCCCTTTTCTCCATTAACTATAACTATTGTATCTTTAAATAAATGTGACAACCTATTCATCCCATAATCTACAGGAGTTTTGCGCAAAGGAGTATTATCTTTTTTTACACGATATAAAGCTGGATCATATTCTACAAATTCAGGTTCTATATTTTGAACTGGCTTATCCTTATAAACTTTATAAACTTGGGTTTTATAGTTTGACTTTAAAATTATTCTATTTTCACCTTCTTTAAGTTTTACAGAATGAGCAAAAGCTCCATTTGAAGCAATATAAACCTTTTCATCATTAATATTTAAAGTCTCATTTACACCAGCTTTTCCAACAAAAAAAACATAATTAGTATTTGCAATGCTTTTCTTTTCTTTTGGTAAGACTAAATCAAAAGCAAATACTGAATTTATCCCGAATATAAAACTTAAGATAAAAAGTAAAACAACTCTCATGATTTTCATATTATTATAAAATTTAACTCCTTGCAATTTTTATGATAAAATAATTCTATGAGCGGAAATTATATACCATTATACAGAAAGTATCGTCCACAAACTCTTGACACATTAGTAGGACAAGAACACGTTAAGAAAACTTTAACCAGCGCAATTGAGCTTGGAAAAATTTCTCATGCATATTTATTCACTGGCCCTAGAGGGACTGGAAAAACCTCTACCGCTAGAATTTTAGCGAAATCTTTAAACTGTAAAAATGGCCCAACTATACATCCATGTGGCGAGTGTGCTAGCTGTAAAGACATAACAAACTCTATTCCTATAGATGTTATCGAAATTGACGCAGCAAGTAACCGTAAAGTTGAAGATACTCAAAACATTTTAGAAAAAATACAATATGTTCCAGTAAACAGTAAATTTAAGATTTATATCATTGATGAAGTTCATATGCTTACAAACCACGCATTCAATGCTCTTTTAAAAACTCTTGAAGAACCGCCAGAAAATGTTGTTTTTATTTTAGCAACAACAGAGGTTCACAAAGTTTTAGATACAATCAAGAGTCGTTGTCAAAGGTATGATTTCAGAAGAATAACTACTGATGATATTGTTAAACATCTTAGATTTATTGCAAACGAGGAAAAAATCCAAATAACTGATGATGCACTTTTTGCTATCGCAAAAAACTCTGCAGGCGGAATGAGAGATAGTATTTCATTATTAGATCAACTGAGCATTATTGGCATTACCAAAGAAGTTACAGTAAACGACGTTAACTCGATTTTAGGACGAGTTTCATTTGATACGCTACTTAAATTATCGAATAAAATAATATCTTCGTCTCATTCAGAAGCTATTGAAGTATTAAATGAAATCTACAATTCAGGTAATGAGCCTTTACAAATACTTACTAATTTATCTGAATATTTTAAAAACTTATTAATAGTAAAAACTTGTTCAAAAGATTTACTTATAGAACTTACAGGATTGAATGAGCCTCAGCTTAAAGAATTGGATTCACAAAAAAATTCTTTAGAGGCTCAACAAATAGTTTTCTTAATAGAAAGAATTTCTTATTATATTAAAGAAATCAAATTAGCAACTAATCAACATTTATGGTTAGAAGTTGGCGTAATTGATTTGGCTAATATGACAGAAAATTCTACACTTCTTGATTTACAAAATAGAATCAAAGCTCTTGAAAGCGGAAGTGTACAAATTTCTTCGCCAATACAAATCCAAACTCCACAGGTTGTAACAAAACCGGCACCTATTCAGCCACCAACACCGGAACAAGTTACATCTTCAGCCATTAAAATTGAAAAAACAGTAGTTCAAGAAACAGAAGCACAAAGAGAAGATAACTTCACACCGCCACCGATATCTAAAAAACCTGACGGCAAAGACCTCGCTTCTTTGTGGCAATTATTATTAATGAATATCAAAAGTCCATCTACAACTGCGTTATTAAAGCTAGCAACTCCACTACAAATTGCTCCAGATGGCGTAGTAATAACTTTTAAAAACGATCGACTTGTTGCACAGTTAAGCGATTCAAATAAAAAACAACTTATTATAGATGCTGCAAATACAATGTTTAACCAAAACTCAACATCAGTAACTGTCAGATTAGCACAAAGTGGTGATAAGGCAGTACAACCAACAAGCATACCAAACATTCAGGCATCTCAAAAACCAGAAATAAAAGAAAAAAATGAGCCTAAAAAAATAGAAAGCTCAAATAATACTCAAAACTTAAATATTTCAATTGACGAAAATTCTGAAATAAAAGATTCTGAAGAAGCTAAAAGATTAGAATCTGACCAGGAAAAGATGGTACTAGACCTTTTTGATGGAAAGTATGTGGAGTAATAAAATAGTTAAATTATCGATTTCAATCAGAAATAATTACGCTGTAATTGTTTTTAATTCTCTTAATTGTTCTTCAACAATCTGATTTTCCTCAATATATTCTGACATTTCACCACTATCACCAACAAACATAAGCTCTATACCAAGGCTATAAAGTTCCTGTTCTATATAAATCCGAGAGTTCTCAGTACCGTCATAACTATCTATCAACTCCTGAACTCGAGTCCTTTTGTTATTGTCAAAACTTATAACATCATCATTAATAGAAAACATTATAGACCTTATACCAGTTTTTGAGTCAGTTCCATCAACGGAGAAAACAAATTGATTAAAAAGATTCAAATTTCTTTTCTCTTCTTCTGTTAGATTAACCCTTGCTTGGAACTCTTGCATTGCTTCAGAATTTAACAATAAGTCATAAAGAGTTAACCCTTTAATTTCAAGTTCAGAATCATCACAATTCTGTAAAAACTCTATAGAGGTTTTTGTATCAATATTTCCACAGAAATCACCAAAGCCGTCTATAAAACGAGTCAAAACTTTTTTAAACAGAGAAGTTTGATTTTGATTTATATAAGGGTTCGGATCAAATAAATTTTCTACAATAGAAGCTAAATCATTATTATTATACTCATAACTTAAACTTAAATTTGATAAACGATTAGCTTGCATTATTTCATATGAAACAGTCTTCTCTGCAAATTCTTCAAAATCTTTATCGACACCTTTACACAAAGATTCTACATTTTCATCCAAATTTTTAACATTATCAATATACCCTAAGAAATCGTCATTCTTTTGTACTGCGAGCCTACTAAGCAATCTATCTCGAGCAGCTTTATACTTCATAAGCGTGTTTTTTACATTTTCAACAGCAGCATTATAATTATTTATACAATCTTGCGAAATTCCTTTTCCTGCATTTTGACAAATGGCTATATCATCCATGCACTCTTGAAGTTCTTCAATACTTTTTGTAAGTTCTGCGGTAGCCTTATCTAGATTAGCAGACAGAGCTTTTAAACTTTGTCTAACAGAATTTGTTATTGCAGTTCCTCTTATAATTTTTTGTGAATAACTTGACAGTTTAGTCATAGCTTTATTTACCTTAGAAGTCTTGCTAATTTTGAGCATATTGCTCCATTTTACAGCTTGTACAGTAGCAGCTCCACAGAAAATATAATTTTTATAATCTAAAACATCTTCGCCATAAAGGGCCACAGTTGCTCCATTTTGCACTACAGATTCACCAAAATAACATAAACCTCTTTGCGCTAAAGAACCAGCATATGTATTACCAAAAGCAAGGGTTTTAAATGATGTCCCAGATGTTATTTTTATAGCATTGGGGAACAAACGTCCAAGAAACCTAAAAGAGACTGAACCAATTCCATTACCTAAATACATGGTTCCACCAACTCTCGCACCATCAACAAAGGCATCACCAACTTTTTTCCAACTAAATTCTTCAATAGAGTCACAAAAATGACCAACCATATCAACACCTGCAGTAATGCCTCCCGTTACAGCAGCTCCTACTGCAGAATTAGCAAGGAAAGCCGCACCTCTTAAAAGTAAGCTTGCTCCTGCTCCTACAGAGAAAGGGCACCATAGAGTCACTAGAACGGATGTAATTGCAACACAAACTGATTCAATAATCGCATAAGTTTCCATATTTTCCGCATAAGCTTCTAAAGCTCCCGACAACTCAAGACTTAAATGAATTTCACCATTTAAAAATTTAAGCGCATTTTCATACGTGAAATCATAGCCTGTTAAAGCCTTAAAAGCCTTAGCTGGGTTTGTTGCAAAAAGGTCTATTAACCTTTGATCTGCACTTTTTGCTTGATAACAGTCTTCCAAATTATCAGTATCTATATCGCAAGCGGCTTCGAGCCTTTCTGCAATCCAATTACAAGCATCTTGCACACCGCTAGAACTCTTTGCAAGGGCATCTACTTGGCTACTAAGTTCTTTAAGCGCCATTTCAGAAATATTTTTAAAAAGATCTCGAATAATTCTAGGAGGATTTTCCATTGGCTGTTTTGCTCTAGCTTCAAAACCTTCTTTATCAAAATTACCATTATCATCAAATCGAATACTTATACAACCTAAAGTGATGTCTTCAACTAAATTCATAATATTTTCACAAGTTATATCTTCTTTTCTCCAACTTTTAATTTCATCTAACAGAGCTCCAAAAGGAAGTCTAGACATCATTTCTTGATCTAAACAACAAAAACGTATATAAATTTTATGGCCTACTGAGCCAGGAGTAAGAGTTAATCCTAATTCATTAACAATAAAATCTTCTAAAGTAAACTTTTCATTGGTATATTCATTGTCAGGCAAACATCCCTCATAAATCGAAGCTTGATCTTGAACATATAACCCCGAATTAGTCAAACATACCCCGCATTTTTGTAAAATAGCTCTTTTTAGATCTTCAAACTGGTCATCAGTAAAATCACCAGTTATATTTTTATCTTTACGATATTTCTCAATGAAGTTTAAGACTTCCATTTTTTTCGAAGACTCTAAGCCTATAAAGTGATAAAAAAACTGATGATATTTTGGATTATCTGTACTTATACCTAATTTATTAAATTTATTTAGATCTCCTTTACTGAGTTTTTCAAACTGACTTGGAATATTAATCGTAGAACCTGCTTGTAACCAATTATTACCACTTGACGGATTACCATTGAGTATAACTAGTTCCCAAGCATATGTATTTATTTCATCAGCTGAATAGATCTCAGAATCCAATAAGGATCTTGCAAAATCATGCACGCCACTAAAGTTTTCAGTTAATGTATAAGGTTTCCAACGGCTGGTATTTACAGAGTGAGCTAATTGTTCACAAAACCATTCTGTATAATTTTGAACAGCCTTTTCTGGGGTATCTCTTCTAGTTAATTTATCATCATTTGCATTAAATTCACCTGGTACTAATACAGGAGTTCCCACAACCCAATTCAAGCCAGGATTCAACACAATTTTAAACTTATTTTCAAAATAATCCTCCTGCATGTTAACTGGTTTAAAAGTCGTTTTTATTTTGTTATAACATTCGCCATGTTGAAGAAATATTATTGTATTACCACGTCCATCATAGTAAACTTCATGTTCCTTATCACCTTCTACAACCTTATGATAAGTTCTATGTACCACCGTTTCATTATCATCATAATCTGTTATACTAGCTGTATTATAAAGAGTTGCTGAATAATATTGATTACCTTCGTCCAAAACTGTTCTAGATATTTGCTCAGCAAAATTACCAGCATCATCAACAATAATAAATTCTTTTTTTACTGTGACAATTTTTCCATCTGAAGTACGAGTTGTTCTGTCCATAAAAGCTTCATCTGTATAATGTCCAGTATCATCAATTGCTAATGCATTAGTAACCGAAATAGTGCCGTCAGCAAATACGGTTTCAATCACAGAAATATCGCTTTCTATTTCTTTTATTTCATTTCCGTCATCAGGATTTGTAAAATTCAAAGTTGCTTTTCCAGTACTATAACGAGAGGTAGAAATTTCTATTTCTTCTCCTCCTTCAAGCAAATATTTAACTGAGCAAGAAATTTTTCCATCTATATAATTTATTTTTTCTAAATACTCTTTACCATCTAGATATTCTATACGTTCCGCATACTCAATCTTTCCTTCTTCATCTATATGATAAGTTAATTTTAACATAGGTTTAGTAGAATCATACTTTAAACTCGAAGATTCATATACAGTTTCCTCTATTCTAGTCAACTTTCCATTTTCAAAAAAACCTTCACTTGCCCTTACGGTATTTATTGCTAAAAAACTATTACCACTAGCTCCTACTTTTTCTATATATTCGCAATTATCAACATACACTGCTTTAGAACTTGAAACTTGCCCATGTTGATCATAATATAAAAAACTCTCAGAAATAAGTGTGTCGCCCGCTTCACGGCAAACACGTTCTATCTTCAATCCATTTTCATCATAATATGTTTTCTTTTTATTGGTAATATTTAAAGAGACTGGCTCCTGCAAGGCTTCTTCTGTATGACCAGCTTCTCCCCTTACACCAACCCACTTTGATGACATACAAATTAAAGGTTCGTCTTCAACAAATTCTTCATCAGGTGTATCACTAAGCTCCTCTCCAGTTAAAAATCGCTTAAAATCAGAGACAGAAACTTCTTTTAACTCATCATGCTTTCGTAAAAAACACTCAATTTCTCCATCTTCTAACACACCGTCTTTTATATATTCATCCAAAGCTTTAAATACAGCGCGGAATTCATCAAAATAACGATCATTTCTAGCACTCACCCGACCATCCGGAGTTTTATTACCATTAGAGTCTTTTGTATCAAAAAAATTAATTATCGCATTATAACTCTTATTTTCTTTGTTTCCAGACAATCCAGTGTTACGATTCTCTTTCACACGAGTATCCCAATTTTGACACATTACTTTTAAGTCTATTACTGAACCACCATTACCTAATTTAAATTTTTTAACGATTCCCATAACAACCTTTCTTTATTTTAATTATTAGATTTAACGGCATTTTTTTTTATAAACTTTAATAAAAAAACTGCAGAAAGACCAATTTAACTCAAGAAAAGAGGTAAAACTATTATTAATAGAGAGCCTTAAGGAATTGTAACAATTTCTATAATTTCTTAACAAACAAAAAAGGTAGCAATATTGCTACCTTTTTTACTTTTAATTTTGTATAAATAATTACGAATTGATTAACAAGCTCGCACCAATTACTCCAGCATTATTTCCAAGCTGAGCTGGTACTATTTCAACAGCTTCTTTCTGAATAGTCATTGCTCGTTTTGCAATTGTTTCTTTAATTGGATCGAATAAAAGATCTCCCGCAGCAGCAACACCACCGCCAATGATAATTTTTTCAGGGTTAAGCAAATTAACTACAGAAGTTAAGCCCATACCAATATATTCACCCATAATTCTAAAAATTTGTCTTGCAACTGGATCACCTTCTTGAGCTGCTACAGAAACAATATATGGTGTAATTTCTGGATTAGCAAGTTCTCTATAACGAGTAGATTTTCCACCTCTAATATATTCTTCTGCCATAGCAACAATGCTTGGACCTGAGGCATAAGCTTCTAAACAGCCTCTATCACCACAGCCGCAAAGAGGTCCGCCTTCCATATTAAGTTTGATATGACCTAATTCACCAGCAGCATTTGATGCACCGCGTACTAGCTTACCATTAATAACAAGACCCGAACCAATACCAGTACCTACTGTAATGCAGACCATATTTTGGCAACCAATACCAGCACCATAATTTAATTCACCAAGCGCTGCTGTTCTTACATCATTATCTACACGAGTAGGAATTCCGAATTCTTTTTCCATAATTTCTGCAATAGGAACATTAACCCAACCTGGAATATTAGGAGCAAGTCTTACAATACCTTTTTGGCAATCAATTTGCCCTGGGAATCCAAACCCCATACCTTCAATATCTTTTGCTTCAAGCTTTGTTTCTTTTAGAAGCTCACGAATAGCTTCTTTCATGCTGTTTACTGTATATTCATAACCCATTTCTGCACGAGTAGGAATTGAATTTGAATAAATAATTTTACCTTCATCACTAACTAAAGCAATTTTAATGTTAGTACCACCAACGTCCACACCAATTCTTTGTGCCATAATCTCTCCTCCAAATTATAATAAATACTTTTTCATAATAGCACAAAAGAAATATATAAACATTTATGATAAACTTGTTTTATGAAATATAAATGGCTAAATAAGAACAGTAATCAAAAGCTTATCATTTTCTTCAACGGTTGGGGAATGGATGAAAGTGTAGTAAAGCACCTTGACGTAGAAGATTATGACGTTTTGATGTTTTATGATTACAATACTTTAGAGAACGATTTTGATTGGAAATTATTAAGTATTTACCACGAAAAAAATTTGATTGCATGGTCTATGGGAGTGATGATAGGAAGTAATTTTTCTTTCATTCTTAAAAATGGAATCAGTGTTGCAATCAACGGTACATTAAAACCAATTAATACTGAATTTGGAATTCATCCAAGAATTTACGATTCAACAATAAAAGGTTTTGATGAAAAGAATAGAGAAAAATTTATTAATTCTATGTTCGAAACTAAAATTGAAGTTAACTGTAAACGAGATATTACTGACCAGCGTTCTGAATTAATTGCAATAAAAAGCTATCAAGCAGATGAAACTTTTGAATATAACAAAATTTTAATTAGTGATAATGACAAGATCATTCCTACAAAATCACAAGTAAAATATTGGGGAATAGAGCCAAACCTAAAAGGTGGCCATTGTCCGTTCTTTCAATTTGAAAAATGGGGCGAGCTATTATGATAAATAAAGAGCTAATGCGCGACCGTTTTGCAAAAAATTTAAAAAACTATGATGAAAACGCCAAGATTCAAAAGCGAATGGCTAAACGTCTAATGGACTTTATTAGCAACAAGTCGCCCCAAAATATTCTTGAAATCGGGTGTGGAACAGGCTTCTTAACAAAGCTAATAAAACAAAAACTTGATTACAAAAAGCTAACTACTATTGATATTGTTAAAGATTGTGAATATTATATTAAAAACATTGATAATAATATTGAATTTATTGGCGATGATATTGAAGAATTTTTAAAAAATAATTCAAATAAATATGATTTAATCATCTCAAACGCTTCATTACAATGGATTGAAAACTTTGAAAATGTTATTATTTCTTTAAAAGGTATATTAACTTCTGATGGAGAACTAATTTTTTCTACATTTGGCCCAGAAAACTTTAGAGAAATTTATCACGTTATTGGCACAACTTTAAAATATTATTCAATCTTTGAGTTACAAAAAATGTTTCAAAATAGCATCATTGAGCCTGAAATACATATAATGGCCTTTAATACTCCCAAAGATGTTTTGAAGCACCTACAATTAACTGGGGTAAACGGGGTTGAAAACAAAACTTGGACAAAGAAGGATTTGACCAAATTTGAAAATGGTTATCAAAATATTTGTAATCACAGACCAACATTAACTTACAATCCTATTTATATAAAAATAACAAAAGAAAACGATAATTTCTAACTCCTTATTATTAATTTTCAACTTTCCATTAAAAATTATCCCCATTTGGCTAATATCATAACTACTAACATCAAGTTAGTATTATATTAACTTCATGAGAGCAAAATGGATAATATAAAAGAAACTATAAAAAAAACAGAACTAAGTCCCTTAGATATTAAAACAATATTTAGATATTGTCCTGATGGGGTAGTCTTTAAAGATAAAGATTTACGTTATGTTGAATCTAATGAAAGCTATAATAAAACTTTTGCGCTTAAGCATTTTAACTCTTTAGTCGGCAAAAAAGAAAACCCTTATATTACCAAAAATATAATGAAACTTATTCAAGATGCTGATGTTGAGGTAATGAAAAGTAATAATCCTATTACATATGTAATTAATGTTAGCGAAAATACCCTCTTGAATGTAACGACTTTTCCAATAATTAGTAAAAATACTTTTGAAGGGATAATTTCTATAATAAAAGACATTACACAAGAAGAAGCAATAAAAGAAGATTTTGTTAACAAACATTATGAATACATAAATACAGAACGAAAATTACAAACTCAAAGAGAAACTTTTGTAGCTTCACTCGGGCATGATTTAAAAAATCCTACTATTGCTCAAATCAGAGGCCTAGAACTACTTTTAAAAGGAAACTTTGGGAATTTCACAGAAGCTCAAAAAGAAATTTTAGAAATGATTTTAGATTCTTGTCGTTATATGCATGGGATGTTGTCCTCAATGTTAGCAACATATCGAGATTATGGGGGAACAATAACTTTAAAATTTGAAGAATTTTCTTTACTAGAACTTGTCAATGAATGTGTTTCTGAAATGATTTATGTTGCAAAGGATAAAGGTGTAAATATATTAATTAACAACAATACCAAATCCCAAATTTTACAAGCAGATAAAGTTCAAATAAAAAGAGTTATTATGAATTTATTATCAAACGGTATTAAATACGCTTTTTCAAACAGTAATCTACACCTTAATATTTTTAATACCGAAGATTTAATTGGTTTCGAATTTGAAAATAATAGTCCTTATATTCCAAAAGAAAATCGTAAAAATATTTTTGGGCAATATGTTTCATTCGCTTCAGCTCATAATGAACTTGGGATTGGCCTAGGCCTCTATGCTTCTAAATGCATAATAAATGGGCATAGAGGAGAAATTTACGTAAAAAGTTACGAAGATAACAGAAATACCTTTGGTTTTAAAGTACCGCTAAAACAAACTAATTGCTCTACTAAAACAATTAGCTTCTAAGCCATCACTGCTTGTTCTTTTATAATTTCCATTAACTTCGAAACCATTCTATCTTCGTACATTCTAGCAGTTTCTTCATTAATTGCTTCAAAACGTAAAGTAAATACCGGCTCGGTATTACTTTGTCTTATAAGAGCAAAACCACCTTGTTCAAAAACAACCCTCATACCATCTAACGTAATTATTTCTTTTATTTTTGAGCCAAAGAAATCTGGATTTTTTGATACATAATTATCAAAAGTTTCTAGAGTAGCTTTCTTCAAAGAATTTGGACAAGATAATCTATATTCGGAAGAACAATACATTTTTTTGAACGGCTCTAACATATCTGAAATTTTAAACTCTTTATTATAGCGTTTTTTTTCTGCTAGAACTTCAATTATTCTACAACCAGCATAAACTGCATCATCAAAGCCATAGTATCTGTCTTTAAAGAAAGTATGACCGCTCATTTCACCAGCAAGAACTGCTCCAACTTCTTTCATTTTTGATTTTATATAACCATGACCAGTTTTGCACATTACAGAAATACCGCCCCATTCATCAATAGTATCATATAGAACTTGAGAACATTTTACTTCTGAAACAATGAAAGGTTTAACTCCTTTTGAATTATAGTCTTTAATAATATCTTGTGCATAGATTAATAACAATTTATCACCCGTCATTGAATTACCTTCAGAATCAATAACGCCAATCCTGTCACTATCACCATCAAACGCTATACCTAAATCCGCACCATTTGCAACAACAGCCTTTTTAATATCAGCTAAAGTTTTTTCATCACTTGGGTTTGGATGGTGGTGGGGAAATCTACCATCTGGCATTGAATATAATTCAATAACTTCACAACCCATTGCTCTGTATAGCTTTGGCGCAACAACACCACCTGTTGCATTTGCACTGTCAACAACAATTTTTAAGCCTTCGCCAATCCTACCAAAATTCGTTTTCATTTCCTCAATATAATCAGGAATGATATCATATTCTCTATAAATACCATTTGGCGCTGCTGGCATATTCATATTATAAACTTCTTCAGTTAAAGCTTTTACGTCCTTAATCTGTTCTTCATTTAGAGAAGATTTAGCATAAGTCATCTTCATACCGTTATATTGACTTGGGTTATGACTTGCTGTAATTATCATTGCACCAGTAACTGGGTAATAATTAGTTACTTGTGGAGGGACACCAACAACTTCAGAATAATAACCTATAGGAGTTGGTGCTAGACCTAGATCGACAACGTTTGCACCTGTTGATAAAATCCCTTCGACAAGAGATTTTGATAAAGACGGTGAATGTAATCTTGCATCACGACAAACAGTAATCCATATTTCTTTATTTTCTTTACCTGTTTGATTAGCTAAATATTTTACAAATCCTCGACCTGTATAATAAAACAGCTCTTCAGTTATATCTTCACCATAAATTCCACGTATATCATTTTTGCCAAATGCTGATAAATCTAACATTAATATTCCCCTTTATCATTATCCAATCTCGTAATATAATAATATCATGCTCATGAATAATTGTAAAAACAGCAATTGCGGATTTTATTTTATACTTCCAGCATTGATTGGAACTTTTATTTTTATAATAATTCCAATTTTTTGTTCTTTTGCACTAAGTTTTACTGATTGGGATTTACTAAATGAAATAAAATATGTCGGATTAAGCAATTATAAAGCATTACTTACCGAGCCTATTTTTAAACAAATTTTATTAAATACTTTAGTCTATGCAATCTCTGCAACTTTTTTTGCGGTAATAATCCCTTTAATAATCGCATCAATAATCTATGCAAAAATAAAAGGTGCAGAATGGTTTAAAACAATTTATTTCATCCCTTTTATAACTCCTGCTGTTGTAATTGCTATCATTTGGTCTTGGATTTTTGATCCAAACATTGGAGGAATAAACACATTACTTAAAATACATCTAGAATGGCTTTTTGACACAAAACTTGCCATGCCAGTCCTAATATTTGTATCAGTGTGGAAACTTATTGGATATAATGTAGTTTTGTTTCTTACTGGTTTTACAACTATCCCTAAAAACCTGTATGAATCAGCTAAAATAGATGGTGCTAATGAAAAAGAAATTTTTTTCAAAATAACTTTACCATTATTAAAGCCTACAACATATTTTGTAACTTTAGTAACGGCAATATCTTCATTCCAGGTTTTTGATTTAATCTATGTAATGACTGCCGGAGGTCCTAAAGATAGCACAAATGTTATAGTTTATTCCATCTATAAATATGCATTTGAATATTTTGATATAGGCAAAGCTTGTGCTCTTGCCTATATACTTTTTGTTGTTATATTCGTATTAGCTATTTTGCAAAACAAAGTAAAATCTAGCAACAAATCCTAGATATATAAGAATAATATTCATTATTCTTAAGATTTTTGATGTTTTCTAAGATTTCTTCTTTTGATAAAAATCCCATGCGATAAGCTATTTCTTCTAAACAAGCGATTTTTATACCTTGATTTTCTTCAATAGTTCTAATATATTCCCCAGCTCTAAGCAATGAATCGTGAGTACCAGTATCAAGCCAAGCAAAACCACGTCCAAACATTTCAACATTTAGCATATCTTTTTCAAGATATATTCTATTTAGGTCTGTAATCTCTAACTCCCCACGTGCAGAAGGCTTAAGATTTTTAGCATATTCAACTACAGAATTATCATAAAAATACAAACCTGTTACAGCATAATTAGATTTAGGCTCTTTCGGTTTTTCTTCTATTGAAATAGCTTTTCCATTTTCATCAAAAGCAACAACACCAAAACGTTCTGGGTCTTTTACAGGATAACCAAATACTGTTGCACCTTTTCCTTCTGCAACATTTTGAATCGCATTTTTCAACATCTTACTAAAACCTTGACCATAGAAAATGTTATCTCCAAGAATAAGAGCCACAGAATCGTCACCAATAAATTCTTCACCAAGTATAAACGCCTGAGCGAGTCCATCTGGACTAGGCTGTACTTTATAAGAAAATTTAACTCCAAACTGAGAACCATCACCTAGTAATTTTTCAAAATTAGGTAAATCTTGCGGTGTTGAAATAATAAGAATTTCTTTTATTCCTGCCAACATTAAAACCGAAATCGGATGATAAATCATAGGTTTATCATATACCGGCAATAACTGCTTTGATACAGCGATTGTGCTTGGGTATAATCTTGTTCCAGCGCCACCAGCTAATACTATTCCTTTCATTCTACACCTCCGGTCTTAAGTTAATATAATCTTCTAAAGCTACTTCCCAATTACGACAAAGCCCTTGATTATCCATCACACTATATGCTGGGCGCTTCGCAGGTCTTGGAAACTCTTCTGTTGTACAAGGCTTCAAATTAACATTTAAATTCATTTTTTCAAATATTGACTTAGCAAAACCATACCAAGAAGTAGAACCTGAACCACAGATATGATAAATTCCATAATCAGCTTTATTTCTTATTAGTTTTACTATGCCATTTGCTAATTCTACAGTCCAAGTCGGACAACCTACTTGATCATCAACAACTTTGAGTTCAGGTTTTTCTGCTAAAGATATCATTGTCTCTACGAAATTCTTTCCATGATATCCATATAGCCAAGAAGTTCTTGTTATAAAATATTGTGAACAATGTTTCTGAACTGCTAATTCACCTTCAAGCTTAGTTAGGCCATAATTATTGATAGGATTTGGTTTTGAATCAGGTTTATAAACTTTTTCAGACTTACCGTCAAAAACATAATCAGTTGAAATATAGATTAATGTTTTATCGTTTTTACCACAATACTTAGCTAAATTCTCAGTTCCTAGCACATTTATCTTTCTAGCAGTCTCTAAATCCTCTTCAGCTTTATCAACATTTGTATAAGCTGCACAATGAATTACAATATCAGGATTAGCTTCTGCTAAAAAAGATTCAACTATTTTTGCATCGGTTATATCAAGATTATGAACATCTGTTTCAATAACATCCCAGCCATTGTCTTCTAATATAGGACAGAGATCATGCCCGAGCATTCCTTTTGCGCCAGTAACTAATATTTTCATTAAACAAGGCTCGCTTTCTTAGCTTCTATTGATTTCATCCAGTCTTGATTTCTTAAATACCAATCAATTGTAAGCTTAATACCTTCTTCAAAGGTAATTGATGGTGCCCATCCTAACTCTGATGTAATCTTATCATTAGAAATTGCATATCGTCTGTCATGGCCTAATCTGTCTTCAACATATTTAATAGAAGATTCATCCTTGCCCATTGCTTCAAGGATTAAACGAGTAATTTCCATATTAGTTTTTTCGTTGTGTCCCCCAATATTATAAACTTCACCAACTTTACCTTTATGAAGTACAACATCAATAGCTTCACAGTGATCATATACATATAACCAATCACGAACATTTAAGCCATCACCATAAACAGGAACTTTTTCACCTTTAAGTAATTGTGAAATAAAGAATGGAATAAGTTTTTCTGGATATTGGTATGGACCATAATTATTTGAACAACGAGTATTTAATGTTGGCAAACCGAAAGTTTCTCTATAAGCTCTTACAAGCATATCCGCACTTGCTTTACTTGCTGAATAAGGGCTGTTTGGAGCAAGCGGAGTTGTTTCATAGAAATATCCAGTTGCACCAAGAGATCCATAAACCTCATCAGTAGACACTTGTAAATATCTTTCAACGCCTAATTCTTTACTAGCTTGCAATAAGTTTAAAGTACCTTGAACATTTGATTCTACAAATATTTCTGGACACTTAATAGAGTTGTCAACGTGAGATTCAGCAGCAAAGTTAACAACGCAATCTGATTCAGCGATTAATTCTCTAACCAAATTTTTGTCACAAATATTACCGTGAACAAAGGTATAATTTGGATTATTTTCTACATCTTTAAGATTTTCAATATTTCCACAATATGTAAGAGCATCAAGGTTAATAATTTTGTAATCAGGATGTTTTTGTAGCTCGTGTCTTACAAAACAACTTCCAATAAATCCTGCTCCGCCAGTAACTAATAGTGTTGTCATTATCTTAACTCCTCTAAGTTTATATCTTTCAAATTAGGTTGGATTTTATCTTTTTCTGATAATAAAGGTTCAAAATCAATATTCCAATCGATGTTTATATCTTTATCATTCCATATTATACCACGGTCAGCTTGAGGTGCATACTCACCAGAAGCTTTGTAAAGGATTTCAACTTCATCGGTTAAAGCAACAAATCCGTGAGCAAAACCGACTGGAATGTATAACATGTGTTTGTTTTCTTCAGTTAATTCAACTTTTACATATTGTCCGAAAGTTTTGGAACTAGGTCTGATGTCAACTGCAACATCGTATATACGTCCTTTTGCACAACGAACTAATTTTGCTTGTCCATGAGGATTTGCTTGATAATGTAGGCCTCTTAGTACACCTTTTGTTGATTTTGAATGGTTATCCTGATTAAACTCGACATCAATTCCATTAGCATAGAAATCTGATTTTTTATAGCTTTCTAAGAAAAACCCTCGATTATCACCAAAAACTTTTGGCTTGACTAATATAACATCTTTTATTTTTTGTGGCTCAAATTCAAATGGCATATTATACTCCTTGTTAGTGATTTATTTTTGATATTCAAAAACTTTTATATTAAATAGCTTTATAACTTTTATTCTATAACCAGATTTTTTATATGATAATACTTGAAACAAAAAAGGAATTCCTTGAGCTTTATAACAAACACCTTGTTTTTTTACAGTTATAACATTAGGTAAAACTTCATTTTCATTAACTTTAGATAATATTTTTTCTTCAAGTTCTGAAGTTTTATCAGTATATAACCTTATTTTCTCGATATTTTTAATAGTGTTTGCTCCATGCCAACGATAAGAAAATAGAATTTCATCTAAGTATTTTATTTTTGCATATTTTGATATTTGAAGCATTAACCAATAATCTTCTAGAGGAGCTTCTGGTGTAA
Organism: Candidatus Gastranaerophilaceae bacterium; assembly: GCA_045651505.1. Classification (GTDB taxonomy): domain Bacteria; phylum Cyanobacteriota; class Vampirovibrionia; order Gastranaerophilales; family Gastranaerophilaceae; genus CAG-196. Next base: position 27,165 of record JAZRSL010000018.1, read on the forward strand.
AATATCCGATTTTTTCAAAAATAGATTTTCTTATTAAATAACCATTAGGAATATAGTTACCGACATATAATGATTGATAATTCCCAAATTGTTTTGAATTAAAATCTATATCTTTTCTATTTTGTTTTAGAAAATCACAAAATGTTTTATATTTTGCTTTTTTAATATCATAGACATTATTTCTTGTTTTATCCCAGTAACAAACGTTTCCTTCACTATCAATTATTTCATTATCACCAACAACAAGAGCATAATCAGAATTAGACTTTAAGAAATTAATTTCTTTTTCAATAGCATTAAATTTTGCTAAGTCATCTGATGCAATTAGATAAATAAATTCGCCTTGTGCTAAAGAAAGAAGTCTATTTAAAGTTTTACAGGTTCCTTCGTTTTCTTTTGTTTCAAAATGTACTTTTATAAAACGCTCATTACATTTATCTCTCATTTCCTGTATCTTTTGCCAAGTAGAATCCTTAGAGCCGTCATCAACAACAATTAACTCAATATTTTTATATGTCTGAGCAATTATTGATTCAATAGTGTCTTGTACATATTTCTCGTGATTATATGAAGGAATTATTACTGAGACTAAATCTTTTTGCATATGTTTCTTTTCTCCTAGTTAATAAATTTTTTTCTTAATTCTCTTCTAAATTCTTTTATAGGACATAGAATAATAAACATTTTTTTTAGCAAAGATAAATTTTTTGTTTTGAAACTACTAGAAAGTTTTATATTATCAAGGAAGGCCCATTCATAGTTTGTATTAGTAAAATCGTATAAATTTGAATTTCTTACGTGATAAAATAACTCTATATTATCTTTCTGTATATGTTCTTCTTCAGTACAATTAAAAGAAACAACTTTTATCTGAAACTCTTTATTTGGATATAAATTCTGTAATGTTTTTACCAAGGAAACGACTGAATCTGGTTTTAAACAAAATGATGTACAAAATAAAAATAAGATTTTTTCTGATAATTCAATATGATCTAATAAGCGCTTAAATCTTTTATCAAAAGTGCTTTTTACATTTATATATGTCTGATTAAAATTAGTATTAGTTGTGAAATGATTTGCCCATATCATTTTCCCCCAAGTATCTTTTAATTGTATTTTATCTGGATGTGAAGGATTAATAGGAAGCTCCACTAAATTTTCTTTTAGCATATATTTTTCAAACTTATTTTTGAAACCTTCTGCCAGTTGATATACTGCTTCCTCAGAAGTGAAATATGTCCAATCGAAGGGATATGCAGCAGGTCTTAAATTTCTTATACGTAAATTATGTGCTGCAGCGCAATTGCCACCTAAAGAACATATCAAGTCATATTCTTGTTTCATTTAGATTCCCCTTTTAAAATTTTCTTTAAAAAGCATTTACTACCTCAACAACTTTTTTTACTTCTTCATCAGTCATTACAGGAGATATCGGCAAAGACATGACTTCGTTATGAATTTTCTCTGTAATAGGTAATGATAAAAGAGAATACTCACCGTAGCATTCTTGTTTATGTGGTGCGGTTGGATAATGGATATTTGTTTGAATTCCATTGTCCTCAAGATGTCTTTGTAAAGCATCTCTATTATCACATCTCACAACAAAAACGTGCCAAACATGAGCTTTTTCATCATAAACTTGTGGCAATACTATTTTTGGATTTTTAATATTTTCTCTATAATATTTTGCTATATCTCTACGTCTTTCATTATCTTTATCAAGATGAGGAAGTTTAACATCAAGAATTGCAGCTTGTATTTCATCAAGACGAGAGTTTACGCCTTTATAAATATGATGGTATTTATAATCAGAACCATAATTAGCAATTGCACGAATCTTTTTAGCTAATTCATCGTCATTAGTTGTAACTGCTCCACCATCGCCCATACAACCAAGGTTTTTACCAGGGTAGAAACTAAATCCAGAAGCATCACCAAGATTACCTACACGTAAGCTTTTCTCTTTTGAAGATTGAGCAAGCTCATCTTCCCCACTTGCGGGGGAAGTACCCGTAGGGGGTAGGGGGGTATTAATAACATCTTTCAATACGTCAATACATCCTGCTATATTATTATCAACTTCGAATTTCCAAAATCTAACAACTCTAAAGCCTTCTTTTTCTAGATAAAATGTTCTTTGTATATCGTCAAAAGAATTGCAATGTTGCCCACCATCTATTTCAACAATTATTTTCTTTTCAAGACATGCAAAATCAGCAATATACTTACTGTCAATAGGTTGCTGTCTCCTAAATTTCACTCCCAACTGCTCTTTTCTTATCTGTTGCCAAATCTTTACTTCTTGAAAAGTCATTTCTTTACGCATTTGTCGAGCAAATTCTTTTAGATATGGTGCATAGTAACGATGCTTCGCCCCCTTTTGTTCCTCTGGGAGATTTCTATTCCCCCCTTCGGCACTTCGCGCCACTTCCCCCGCAAGGGGTGCAGAATAAATTGCGCCATGTGCTTGAGCAGAATCTTCAATAATTTTTAGGTCATATTTTTTAGCTAAAGCCCAAATTTTCTCCATTTGAACAGCCTGTCCGTAAAGATGTACAACCATAATAGCTTTGGTTTTAGAAGTAATTTTTTCTTCGATTAAATCTGGATTAATGTTGTAAGTGTTGATATCAGGTTCAACAAATACTGGCGTACAACCATTTTCTGAAATTGCAAGAATTGATGCGATATAAGTGTTAGCTGGTACAATAATTTCATCACCAGCGCCAAATCCGTAAGCTCGAATGATAAGGTTTAAAGCATCAAGTCCGTTTGCACAACCGATACAATGCTTTACACCACAATACTGGGCAAAGTTTTTTTCGAACTCTTTGTCTTGATTACCTAACAAATACCAGCCAGAATCTAACACTTGCTTAATTCGAGCATCAATTTCATCTCTAAAACGTTCGTTTATTTTATATAAATCTAAAAATTTAATCATTATATTTTACCCATTTGATAGTAAATAAACCCTTTTTCTTTTACTCTTTCTGAATTATACTGGTTTCTGCCGTCAAAAATCACAGGTTGGTTTAAAAGATTTTTAACTCTTTCAAAATCTGGTCTTCTAAATTCATTCCACTCTGTTAATAGCAACATTGCATCAGCACCCTCAAGGGCTTCATATGAATTTTTAGAATATGTTATTCTTTCACCAAGATAAAATTTTGCTACTTCCATAGCTTTTGGATCAAAAGCCTTAACTTTGGCACCACGTTTTAGTAAATCATTGATAATTGTCACTGACGGTGCTTCTCTTAAATCATCCGTTTTAGGTTTAAATGCAAGCCCCCAAACCGCAAAAATTTTTCCGGTCAAATCTTCACCAAAATGTTTTGTAATTTTATCTAAGAAATTAACTCTTTGTTTTTTATTAGCTTCATCCGCAGCTTTAATAATATTCATTTCACAATTATTATCTAGCCCAGTTTTGATAAGAGCTTTAACATCTTTAGGGAAACAACTTCCTCCGTAGCCAAGTCCTGGGAAAAGGAATTTGTTACCGATACGTGAGTCTGTAGACATCCCTACACGCACCATTTCTGCATCAGCTCCAACTTTTTCACAGAGGTTTGCAATCTCGTTCATAAAAGAAATTTTTGTAGCTAAGAAAGAGTTTGCTGCATATTTTGTCATTTCAGCAGATTTAACATCCATTACAATTACACGGTTTCCAGTTCTAAAGAATGGAGAATAGATATCTTGCATAATTTGAGTTGCACGCTCAGAGTTTGAGCCAATAACAACCCTATCTGGACATAAGAAATCATCTACAGCATTACCCTGTTTTAAGAATTCAGGGTTCGACACAACATCGAATGGATGTGAAGTGTGTTTTTTGATTATTTCAGTGACTTTTTCAGCCGTGCCAACAGGAACAGTTGATTTGTCAACGATAACTTTGTATCCGTTCATTGCTTTTGCGATTTCTTCAGCTACTCCTAAGACGTATTGTAGGTCAGCAGAACCATCTTCTCCTTGAGGAGTTCCAACTGCTATAAAACAGACATCAGAAGCTTTTACTGCAGAATCCAAGTCAGAAGAAAATGACAATCTTTCTTCAAGTATGTTTGATTTAACGAGCTCTTCAAGCCCTGGTTCATATATTGGTATTATACCATTTTTAAGTTGAGCAAGTTTTTGTTCATTATTATCGACACAGATAACGTTGTTTCCCATATCAGCAAAACAAGCCCCTGCTACCAATCCTACATATCCTGTACCTATAACTGTAATTTTCATTTTATGCAACCTTTCTCATAGTATCGCTATTTCTTTTAATGAATAGAGGGATTACTCCCTCTCTGCAATTACTGGCTTTGAACCTTGTCTTATTATTTTTGCAGGATTTCCTGCTACGGTAGCTCCATCAGGAACATCTTTAACAACTATACTTCCAGCACCAATTGTCACATCGTTACCAATTGTAATTCCCCCAATAATTATTGCCCCAGCTCCAATATTTACATTATTTCCTAAAACAGGATATTGCCTGTTGGTAGAAGCGTAAAATTTACCATTTCCAATCGTAACATTTTGCCTTATTATACAATTTTTACCAATTTTTACATTTTTATTAATTACAATACCAATAATATGAGTAAATATGGGATTTTGTGCCAGAATATAATCAAGATTTTCAATATCACAATGCGTAATTAGAGCTTTATGTGTTTTTGATTTAAAAATTTTTGATAAATTAAAAGACACCCTAATCTTATCAAAGAAACAAAAACTTATTCTATTCACTCTTTCAGCATTAATAAAATTAGTTCTGTGATATTCTATCCTGAAAAACTTACTCAAAAATATATTTTTTCTTATCAAAATTAATCACCTATTTCCTTTTTTATAATCACAAATATAAATAACCACAAAATTATCCTACTTACAAAATTTTAGTAATAGTTTATCGTAAAAGCCAAAATGTTTATACAGAACAGAATATAATTCTTCAATAATCATTTTATTTTTTTCCAAATCTTTTTCAGACAATTCTTTATAAGCTTTAATAAACATTTTTCTAGCTAAATTCAAATAATATTTCTCTTCTTCTTTTATAAACTCTGCAAAAGCATACATCGATTTAGCGTTGAAAAGTTTTTGTTCGTTTTCATTTAAATGCGACCAAAGTCCATTTTCATAATAGTTGTAGACAGATTCAATGTGGTTAACAAAATGAGCTTTTCCTTTTTGTAAATACCATTCAAATCTAAATCCATCTGCTCGATATGATTCTGGAAATTTCAAGTTTAAAATATTTTCAAAATCTTTGTTATAACCATTTTTAAAATAGATATTTCTATAAATAACTCCACTGGTTTGCATAAATAATGCTTTATTCTTTTTTCTAGCTTTAAAGTCAAAATCTAGAACTTGTTTTTTTCCACCATAATAAGGAAGTTCTTCTTTTGTATTTTTTAATAGTATATTAGTCATATACATAGAAAAATCTTTATTTTTGTCTAAAAAGCTAACAGCATCAGCAAATTTTTTATCATAAGTATACCAATCATCAGCATCAAGCACACAGAAATATTCTGCTCCTTTTAATAAAGAGTATCCTTTTATAATCGAACGCAAAAGTTTTAAGTTAGTTTCATTTCTAACAATATCAACTTTATCTTGGTATTTTTCCTTGTATTCATTTGCTATTTTATTTGAATTATCTGAGGAACAATCATCTAGAATAATTAATTTGTAATCAAAATCTGTTTTTTGCATTATAACAGATTCAATAGATTTTGCTAAGGTTTCTTCTTTATTGTATGTGGGCATTAAACAAATAAGTTTGGTCATTTTGTCACCTTATTAAATTTTTTTTATAACTTTAGAATTATTATCTACATTCTTTGTCACAACAGCACCCGCCCCAATAAGAGCATTTTCTCCAATAGTTACTCCTGGAAGTATTGTTGCATTAGCACCAATACTTGCACCTTTTTTAACTATCACGGGCTCAAGTTTCCAATCTTTGTTTCTAGATTTTGGATATCTATCATTGCAAAAAGTGACATTTGGACCAATGAATACATCATCTTCTATAACCATTCCGTCCCATATCTGAACACCACATTTCACAGTCACGTTGTTTCCAATTCTCACGTTATTTTCAATAAAACAATGAGAACAAATATTGCAATTATCACCGATTTTAGCTTCAGGCAAAACTACACAAAATTGCCAAATATTTGTATTTTCACCAATATTTTTACTTTGAACGTCAGAAAGCGGGTGTATCACTATTTTACCTCCGCTAAAAACTCATCATAATTTCTAATATATTCTTTTTCATCATAATAATCAGAAGCTAAAACCATCAATTTGCAACCGTAAGAAAAATTTCTCATTTCTCTCCACATATTTTGGCCAATATAAAGACCGATGTCTGGCCTATTCAACCAAACTGATTCACGAGTCTTGCCATCATCTAATACAAACTCGCAAGCGCCATCCATTGCAACAATAATTTGTTCCATATTTTTGTGTGCGTGAAAGCCACGTTCTTCGTTTGGTAATGTATCATAAATCCAATAGACTCGTTTGATTTCAAAGGGCACATTTCTATTCCCTTCAAGAGAAATTAATTTACCTCTCTCATCTCCAAACACCTTCATGTCTATCAATTTATAATTCATAAAACAAACACCTTCTAAAGCTTTCGAGTTCTAATATAATATAAACAAAATTTTAAATATGTATTTTGTAAAGTATTGTGACAATAATTTGTGCTTAAAGCTTTTTATTAATGAATAAAGCTCTTCCACTTTTTATAAAACTTCTTTCGATTTGTTGCAATTAATTTTTGCGCTTTTTCAGAGAAAGTTTGTTTTGTAATATGTATAATTTCTGATTTCGGTTGATAAATAACTTTATAACCTGCTTGCGTAATTCGCATACACAAATCAGTTTCTTCATAATACCCAGGACAAAACAGTTCATCAAAACCGTTTAAATTATCCCAAAGTTTTTTTCTTATCATCAAGCTTGCACCGCAACAATAATCAACTTCTTTAAGTTCATTATAGATTGGTTCCATTGGATTATATCCGGCACCAATACCTCTAACTCGACCTTTTGCAACAACCTTTGCACCTGCTTCCTGAATTCTTCCATCTGGAAAAACTAGTTTTGAGCCAACTGCGCCAATATTCGAATTTTCTTCCATTGTATCGACTAGCTCTTTAATAGCATTTGGCAAAACCTTTGTATCATTATTCAATAGATAGATATATTCACCTTTTGCAACTTTAGCCGCTAAATTGCAGTTTCTTAAAAAACCTTGGTTTTCTTTATTTCTTATGACTGTAATATTTTTAACTTGTTCTTTAATATTTAAAGTCTCATCTGTCGAGCAGTCATCAACCAATATTATTTCATAGTCTTTAATACCAGCATTGAATTTAATTGAATTTAAACATTGCATTGTGAGCTTATATTGGTTATAAACTGCAATAATAATAGAAACCTTTGGGTTATCTACAGCATCAAATTCAATATTTTCAGGGACACCATAATCCGCTTCTATAACATATTTTTTATAAGCTTCATAATAATTTTTATAATCAAGAGCTCTAAGAGTTTTTTCTACTGCTCTTTTACTTATTTTTTTGTAAATATTATCTAATAAAGAAATTCTTATTTTCATAACACAACTCTTCTTAATCACATTGTTATTCTATCCGCAACACGGATGAAGCCAAATAATTTATACTCCACTTTTGACTCATAGTAATATGCCTTCATCACAGTTACCCCTAATAATTTGAAATATTCTTTTTTTAGGATTATATGACTCATATCTAATCTAATGTCATTTTTTCTAGCATATTCTTTCAACTCTTGTATAGCCCAAGCATAATCAATAGAATATTTAGAGCTTTTTTGTTTGCAAGTAGACGTTGGATTTAATCTGTAATAGTAATAAACATTAGGAACCACTACAAAAAGTTTCATCTGATGTAAAATTTTTATCATTAAAGCAATGTCTTCATAATAACGACCTGCTTGGAATTTTATATTCAAGTTTTTCCAAGTATCCAATTTGTATATTTTATTACATACATAATTTTGTACGGGAACTTTATCTAGTGAAATTTTTTCCTGAATATCAAGAGTAGCCTTTTCTTCTATAAAAGATTTCGTTATTTTTACTTTTTTAGTTTTAACACGTTTAACACCTGCGCAAGCAATATCAGCATCATTCGTCTTTGCAGAATTGTATAGTCTTTCAAAATATTCTAAATCTACCCAATCATCAGAATCAACAAAACCAATATACTCTCCTCTAGCAGATTCTATGCCTATATTTCTTGCAACAGATTGCCCTTCATTTTCTTTATTAATAATAATTATACGCTCATCCAGCTTTGCATAATCTTGCAATATATCTAAAGAGTTATCAACAGAACCGTCATTGATGCAAATTATTTCAATATCTTTTAAAGTTTGGTTGATTAAAGAATCTAAACATTTAACAAGATATTTTTGAACATTATAGACCGGCACAATTATAGATACTTTAAACATACGTCTTCCTATTTTAAAAAAACAATCTTTTAAAATAATTCTATAATTTAAAGTTTGCATGTCAATAGTCCAAGCTTGTAGCTTAGATTTTATAAGTATTCAATTTTTTATTTAATTTTTTCGGGGTAAGGGGTAATTGTAGTTTGTGTTTGTTTTTATTTTTGTGCTTTAGAAAATTTGTTATACTTTAAATTTAATCTTTAAACCAAAGATTTTAAGAACTTTATGCTTTTTATTTTCATTTACTTCATTTCTTACAGAAAAAATTCTCTCTAAAAAAGATTCTTTCTTTTTAGTTTTAATAGGTTTTGTTGATTGATTATTTAAATTTTTTGAACTTAAAAAATCTAATTCTATAGTAAAAGCTTCATTATCTAATTTCTTATCTGTTTCTAAAGCTTTTTTAATCCATTTGTATGCTTTTTCACGTTCCGCTACTAAAGTCTTTTCAATAGACTCCCAAGCTATAAAACTATTTAGTTTTTCAATATCTTGGATTTCATCAATTGAATAAATAAAATTTTTATTTATATTAAAGCTTTTTTCTATTGAATCAAATCTAGCAGTTCCTCTATCCTTATTTTTTAAACACAAAAATTTTTTATGGAATATAATTGCAAAACAAGCACCATGAAAAGAATCTGTTATTAAATAATCACAATAATATATAGCATTTAACCATTCCTCTAGTGATATATTTTTCCCTGCAATTGAAACCGATTCCTTATTCAATTTTGTAGCTAATTCTTTAATATTTTGACTAATTTTCTTATTATCGTCTAAAATATATGTTACTATTTTATCTTTATATTTTCCATTTTTTTTATCTATTAAATTTTCTATCACATCTTTTTCCACTAAAAATACAGGATCCAAGACGTGCTCAGCAATAATATCAAACTCTTCTTTACAGAGTTTAACCCCACTATCCTCTCTTGTAGATATAGCATCAAAACGCTTCAAAGATTTTTTAACTTCATAAGTATCATATTGATTTCCTTCAAAATTATCAACTCCAAAGCTAGCAGAAAATGCTATTCTTTTTTTTGCAAAATCCGTAAAATTTAACAAATAAACATCTTTTATATATCCCATGTAAAGATACCTAAAAACTTGATCTGAACCAACAATAAAATTATCCGTCATAGCATTTAATTGATTTAAATCTTCAATATGTTTAAACTCTTTTGTTAGCAAAAGTTTCTCTTTTGCAAACTTTTCACAAAATGAATTTGGAAAACGCATTGACCAAAAGTCAGTTTTCCAATTTACTAACCTAAAATCTTTATTAAATTTTTCTTTTAAATATTGTTGTATACAATAGGCTGTCAAGACTGCTCCATAATTATTTGCAGAAAACCAATAATTTAAAATAACACCATCATATTTTTCTTTTAAAGCTTCTTTTGTTGCACGACTTAAAGACTGAGTTTCTAATAATTTATAAAATTTTTCTTTATTTTCATGTGCTTTAAAAGGTGCAATAAAAACAGGATTTCCTTTAATAGCAAAGATTAAAGGCACATTTTTTACTAATTTATATTTGTTTAAAACTTGTTTAAACAAAAACTTACCCCTAGAGTTATTTACTAGAACAAGAGAAGTACCTTTTTTATCATTAAGCTTTTTGCTATATCTATCAATCCCCCAAAAATCACCAATTGTTAAATCTGCTTGCCTTGGTAATTTGTTAAATTTACATTCATTACAAAAAGCCCTCAGACATAAATCACTCAAAAAAGCTTTCATGTAATCATCATTATTAGCTGGTCTGGAGAATTTCCTAGTAGTAGTAGTAGTAGTAGTTAGACTTGGCGACCAGCCATTGACTTTATCCCTAAAATTTGTTGAAATAAATTTCTCATCTTTTTCAAGATTTTCTTCCAAATATTTTCTAAAAACTTTAGGTGATGGTGTCCCGTGGCATACCAAATCAACAGTAAATAAATTTTCATAATCTTTCCTTAAAAAAGCATATAAACCAGCTATTTGACAAGGTGTTCCAGTAAATAAAACTTTATTATTTTCAACTAATAAATTCTTGACATCTTTATAACAATCACCAATTTCACTTTGGAGGTATTTTGAACCACGCATTTTTTCAATATCTTCTTTTTTATTTGAAACTATATGTTGCACCTTAGCTTCTGAAGTCCAAACTGCACCTGCAACGTAACCACCTTGATTTAGAAAGTAATACGCTAAAACAGGGAAAATACCGCCAGAAGAACTTTGATAACGGATTTCATCAGGCGCCATGACAGCATAACAGCAAGGTTTTTCGCTATTATTATAAATAGGATTTAAAACTGGACATAACTTTGAACAAAGTCCACAATTATTACATTTATTTTTATCAATTATTGGACTTAAAAACCCTTCACTATTTTCTTGCATTGTGATTGCATTTGCTGGACATATAGAACAACAAACCCCACAACCAGTGCAATTAAACCAATCTTTTTCAAACACAGCTAATCCTTTTTAAATTATCATTTTTTTTCCAACTGGTATAAAACCAAACAATTTATATTTAATTAAATTTTCATAATAATAAGCTTTTAATAAGGTGAAATTAAAAATTTTATAGTATTCTTTCTTTTGAACTAGCTTTGTCACATCAAGTAAAATATCCTGCTCTTCTGCATATTTAACAAGTTCATCTTTCGCCCAGTTATAATCTTTTGTATGTTTAACTGTTTTTTGAGCTACAGTTGATTCTGAATTAAATCTATAATTATAATAAACACCTGGCACTGTTACCATACTTCCCATTTTATGTAATATTTTTATAAGCAATGCCATGTCTTCATAAAATCTTTTTGGCGTAAATTTTATACCAATATTTAACCAAGAATCACGTTTAAAAATTTTATTCCAAATGTAATTATGAGCTGGAAGATTGTCCATACGGACTTTATCATTAATATTTGCACAAACTACTTCGTCTTTAAAACTTTTGCTTATACGTAGTTTTTTTGTTTTTTTATATCTTTTAAACCCTGCACACGCTATATCACAATCATGTTTTTTAGCTGAGTTATATAATTTTTCAAAATATTCTAAATCTACCCAATCATCAGAGTCTACAAAGCCTAAATACTCACCAGTTGCTATTTCAATTCCAATATTTCTTGCTATTGACTGACCTTCATTTTCCTTATTAATAACTTTAATACGACTATCCCTAAGAGCATAATCTTCTAAAATAAGAAGAGAATTATCTTTAGAACCGTCATTTATACAAATAATTTCAATTTCTTTTAATGTTTGGTTTATCAAGCTATCTAAACAATCTTTCAAATATTTTTCTACATTATAAACTGGAACTACAATTGAAACTTTAACCACTATTCACACCTCATTATATGATTTCAACTATTATTCTATATATTAAAACTATTCTGTCAATATATTAAATATAAAGTTGTTTAGGTTAAATATATTTGTCATCATTACTTTTAAAAAGTATCATTTAAGAGTAATGACTGATATTGGAAAAAAAATAGGACGTAGAATTCAATATTTAAGAAAACAAAAAGGTTTCAGCCAAGAAAAACTCGCTGAAGCAATTGGTATTGCAACAACTTCTCTTAGTTTTATTGAAACAGGTAGAGGTTTTATGACTCTACAAACTCTTGAAAAAATGTCTCAAGTCTTATGCGTAGAACCTAGTGAAATTTTTCAATTTAATTCTGTTCAAACAAATGAAGAAATGTTCAATTTTATAGAAAACAAGCTTGAACTCATTAAAAACGACAATGAAAAATTAACTACAGTCTATTCTATTATCAAAAACATTTTATAATACGCCTAGCTTCTTTTTACTCCTTATATTAGAATTAACCCAACTACTTAATTTTAAATATTTAATTCTAAAGTACAATCCGCCAAACGGCTATTTTTGGGACATGTATAATTAAATTAAACCATTCATTAACTCTTCAAACTCTGGAAAAGATATATCAATCCATTCAAAGCCATCAATTGCAATTTCTTTTTCACAAATCAAGCCGGCTACATAAAAACTCATTGCTAATCTATGATCCTGATAAGTCTTGAGCTCCGCATTTCCTTGTAAAAGACCTTTTTTACCGTAGACAATGAAGCCATCTTTTTGTTCAAAAATATCAACACCTATTTTTTGTAATTCTTTTACCAAACAAGTAATCCTATCAGATTCTTTGTTACGTAAATCTTCTGCATTTCGTACAACTGTTTCACCTTCCGCTTGTGATGCCAATACCGCTATTATCGGTAACTCGTCAATAAGACGAGGAATATCTGCTCCAGAAATTTCACAACCTTTTAAATCTTCTGTATAACGTACTCTAATATCCCCACATAATTCACCAGCAATCTCTCTTGTATTAAAGATTTCTACGTTACCGTTCATCCTTTGTACAATATCTATAATTCCTGTTCTAGTAGGATTTAACCCTACATTCTTAATCGTTATATCAGAACCTTCAACGATTAAACCTGCAACTATAAAAAATGCTGCAGAAGAAATATCACCTATAACTTCAATATCTTTTGAATAAAGTTGAGACGGCTTAATAATAGTTTTTAAGTCTTGAGTTTCAATATCTGCTCCCAAATATTTAAGCATAAGCTCTGTATGATTTCTTGAAGGATAAATTTCTTTGTATTCAGTTTTACCCTCAGCTTTTAGTCCTGCTAAAAGAACTGCAGACTTAACCTGCGCACTTGATATAGGTGATAAATATTCAATTCCATGCATTTTACCACCTTTAATATACAAAGGTGCCTTACCATCCATTGAAGAAATATCTGCTCCCATAAGTCTTAATGGTTCAATAATTCTTTTCATTGGACGCTTCGATAAACTTTCATCACCTATCAAGATTGACTCAAAATCTTGACCTGACAAAATTCCAGAAACAAGTCTCATTGTAGTACCTGAATTTCCAGCATCTAAAGGTGTGTTCGGAGCTAATAAATCTCCGCCTTGTATTTTTAGCGTTTTCTCGTTTATAAACTCAATATTAATACCTAACTGTTTAAAAATATTTATGGTTGAAAGACAATCTGCACTGTTTAAAAAATTAGTAACACTTGAAATACCTTGAGAAATTGAAGATAACATAATTGCCCTATGCGAAACTGATTTATCAGGTGTTATTGTTATATCCCCATTTAAATTTTTCATCCTAGATACAGTTTTTATCATAAATCCCCCAAGCTTATTAATAAAATTATATCAATATTACCAATCTTTTGTAAATATATGTAAAAAACTTCGAGTTTTTATTAAAGTTTTCAGAAAAAAAACCGATATAAATAATACTAAGATTTAGGGTGGTGTATTATATGATAAACAAAATAACCAGCATTGATAAAAGTTGTAATTGTATACCAAAAATATTTGACGAAGAACTTTTAAGAATAATGAGACAACTGCAAAAATACGGTATTACACCTACTGGTAATAAAACTACTGATAAAATGTTGCTCAGAAGTAGAGAACTTCAAGAAGCAAAAAAAGAAAACTGTGTTACCAATAAATTTTTAACAGTTAGCGTATCCGAACAAGAAAAGATTCAGGCAGAGAAAAAAGAAAATAAAGTTGATGATAACCCTAAAAAAGATATGGATCTAGCCGCAGCCCAACATTTGCTAGGCGAACAAATTTATCTGACAATAAAAATTCAAGATAATTAAAACTACTTTATGATTTCAAAGATTGCTTTACATTTTTCAAAAACATTTTCAGCATCTTTTAAGAATAGCATATTAGGTCCATCACACAATGCCTCATCAGGATTTGGGTGAACTTCAAAGAATAAAACATTAGCTCCAGCAGCCATTGCGCAATTAGCAAGAACTGGGACAAATCTTCTATCCCCACCTGTTGAATCTCCGTTTGAACCAGGCATTTGTACTGAATGAGTAGCATCAAACACAACAGGATAACCAAATTCTTTCATTATAGGTATTGATCTAAAATCAGATACCAAATTATTATATCCAAAACTCACACCTCTATCTGTAAGCATAATTTGCTTATTACCGGCATCTTCAACCTTTTTAACCAAAGATTTCATTTGCTGTGGAGCTAAAAATTGACCTTTTTTGATATTCACAATTTTACCAGTTTTAGCAGCCGCAATTAATAAATCAGTTTGACGACATAAAAAAGCTGGGATTTGAAGGATATCAGCGACTTCAGCCGCAATTTCTGCTTGATCTGGCGTATGAATATCCGTAACAATTGGTAAATCAAATTCTTTTTTGATTTGAGCTAACATTTCTAAGCCTTTTTCCATTCCTACACCACGATAAGAATTAATAGATGAGCGGTTTGCTTTATCGTACGAGGATTTAAAAACATAATTTATATCTAATTTTTCACAAACTGTTTTCAAACCTTCTGCTGTTTTTCGCATAATATCCATTGATTCTATCGCACAAGGTCCAGCTAAAATAGTTAATTTATCTCCACCTATTTCAAAATTCTTTAGTTTTAAAGTCATGTTTTACCTCTTTTACTTAATAACTTATTTTAAAGTTTTAGGTCTCTAAACATCCCAACGGCCACAAGTTCCGCCCCAACGAGCAATAATATTACCTTTAATATCACTTATTTTATCAACTTTTCCTACCGGTTCAGAACCCTCTAAAATTGTTATTACTTCGCAGTTATTAGAGCATCCTGTACATTGACAAGTTACAGATTGGAAAGTCATATTGCCAACTTCCCAACCTTTAAATGTTGTTTCTTTTTCAGTATATTGGTGATTTTCCATCGCTAACAATGCTGCACCAATTGCTCCCATAGTTTGATGATTTTCGGGTACAACAATTTTTGTATTCAAAGCTTCTTCAAAAGCCTTCACCATGCCAGTATTTGTAGCAACACCACCTTGGAATGAAATGGTAGGTAGAAGCTCTTTACCTAAAGCCAAATTACTTAAATAGTTACGAACAAGAGCTTGGCAAAGACCATATAATAAGTCTTCAACTGGATATCCCAATTGTTGTTTATGAATCAAATCTGATTCTGCAAAAACCCCACATCGACCAGCAATACGAGCTGGATTTGTTGATTTTAAAGCTGTTTCGCCAAATTTTTCAATCGGTACATTTAATCTTTGAGCTTGATGATCTAAGAAGCTTCCAGTTCCAGCAGCACAAACTGTGTTCATTGCAAAATCTGTAACAATACCATCTCTTAAGATTATAATTTTACTATCTTGACCACCTATTTCAAGAATTGTTTGCACCCCTGGAATATAAGTGCTTGCGGCTACAGCATGAGCTGTAATTTCATTTTTTATAACATCTGCTCCTACAAGTGCCCCTGCAAGATTTCTTCCTGAGCCAGTTGTCCCAACGCCTTGTATTTTATATTCTTGTACAGCTTGAGTTTGTATCTGCTTCAACCCTTTTTGGACCGCTTCAACTGGTTTACCTGCTGTTTTTAACATATAGGAGTCGATGTATTTACCCTTTTCATCAACAAGAGCAAGCTTTGTTGTTACAGAACCAACATCTATCCCTAAGTATGCATTCAAACTCATCTTCTACCTTCTTCCGTTTTTATACTATGTAAGTATAGCATAAAAAAAAGTGGGAATATAATCCCACTTTTTGAGCAAATTTTTCGTACTAATCACTAAATGTTTTAAATGTTTTGTCAACATTGTCTTTAATAACCTTCTTAACTGCTTCTAATTCAACTGATAACGCGTTGTGTTCAGTATCAAGCTGCTTCAACCTTAGCTCTAAGGTTCTATCTTGTTGATGAATAATAGAAGTTCTCGCATTAATATCTGCAATAGTTTTTTCATATTGTTCAACTTTGTAATTATACTCATTCATTGCATCTTGATAAGCAGCCTCGTCTGTAACTGTTTCTGTATTTAAGGTATAGACAATACTGTCATCGTCAAATTTTACAGACTTAAATCTTCCATTTCCATCTGTTTCAAGTAATGCCTTATTGGTTTCTTCGATTCTTGTTGGAATATAAGACGCACTATAGTATGGTAATTTTTGCTGAGAATCGATTGGTTTACCGTACTCGTCATATGTTTGCATACTACTAAACAAATCAGATTCACAGGCATAATAATTCTTGCCATTCATAGTGAACGAATAAATTCCATTTTGACCATTAACAATGTAGTTGCCTTCTTTATCAAAATAATTTCTACAATATTTTGCAAACTCACTATCTGGCAAATCTCTCATTATTTGTTTAAGTTCTGCTTTTTGATCTTCTGTTAAAGTTTCAAGCTCTGTTAGCTCACAATTTCCTATATAACTAGGCTTGTACTCAGTATAGTATTCTGTTGGAGTAATATCGTCTTGCATAATAAAATGCCAAGTACCGTTTCCATCCTGATAACCATATACTAAATCTTCATTTAAGACACCGTCTGCCTCAGCTTTATACTTAGCCATAGCTAAATCATCCAAGGCATTCTCAAGGTTCGTATCTTTTGTCATACCACTAATAGGCAAATATACAGGCTCTTCAAGTTCTACACCATTTACCATTACTCTCGCAGCTCCATCTGCAGAATAAGATATATTTATAGTTGGGTTTGAATATCCTTGAGCTTCCATCAACTCTTTAATAGATTTCTGTTCAACACCTCTTCGACTTTGAACTTGAGGATCTGATAATAGTTTTTGCGAACCAGTATAGACATTTGTCATGTAATAGTGGTTAACTATGTAGTTATAATTAGGATCCGCAGTAGAAAGTTGTTGCCAATCACTAATAACTGATTCATTTTCACCATCTGAATACGAATATTGAACTTCCGTATAATCAGTTGTTTTAGGTGCAACAGGCACTTCTAAGTCAAGAAGCCTATTAAATAGGTTCGCACTTTGATTCGCAAGAGCTGTTCTTGCTTGGTTAATCTGTTGACCTTCGTATTCTGTATTCGTTTTTCTTGCTGTTAATGCTAGATATCTAGCTTGTGATGCTGCCATTCCCATGACGGAATCTCCTGTTTTTATATTTATTTAATCCTTTTATAGACAAAGTCAACATGAAAAACGGACTTATAAGCATATACTTTAATATATAAGAACAAATATCCTCTAAGAAGATTAGAAAAAATAATACCAATATTGATTCAATAGCGTTTTTGATATAAAATCAACCTATGAAAAAAAAAGTTATAGCTTATCTGCATACACATTGGGATAGAGAGTGGTATAGAGAATACGAAATTTTTAGAATGCGTCTTTTAAGAGTATTCGATAGAGTATTGCATTTACTTGATAACAACAGAATCCCTTGTTTTTATTTTGATGGACAAGTATCAGCGTTAGAAGATTATCTAGAATTGCGCCCAGAAAAAACAAACCTAATTAAGAGCCTTATTTTTTCAAAAAAACTTTTTATAGGACCATTTTATTGTTTAGTTGACGAATTCTTAACAGATAAAACTTGCTTTGAAAAAAATCTTGAACTAGGTATGACGAAAGCAATAGAGCTAGGTTGTACTGATTTTATCGGATACCTGCCAGACACTTTTGGTCATAGTCAGAATGTCCCAGACATCCTTAGAGATTTTGGAATAGATAAATGCATTGTCTGGCGTGGTTGTGGAGATTTCCCCGCTGAATTTCGTTGGTGCGGAATGGATACAGTAAACCTCGTTCGTGGCTACTTTCAAGATGTTTTTTCTATGGATTGTGAAATCGAAAAAAAAGCTGAAATTTTAAAGAAAAACTTAGATTTAATTGCTGAAAAATCTGGAGAATATCTTCTTTTACCGATTGGTGCTGATCATTTAGGAATACCTGAAGATATTGATGATCAAATTATCGCAATAAACGAAATCCTTAAAGAAGATTACCACATCACTTTAAGCTCTCCTTTTGAATATTTTGATAAAGTTGCAGATAATTTTAAACAATTTGAATTTAATGATGAACTAAGAGATAACTCTAAGACATTTATTTTACAAGGAACACATTCTTCAAGACTTGATTTAAAAAGATATAATGTCGAATGCTCTCATAAACTAGATTTAGCTTCTAGGTTTGTTCGTTTTTACAACGCAGAAGAAAAATATAATAAAGTTATAGAATATGCTTACAAGCTTTTATTACAAAACCAAGCTCACGATAGCATTTACGGTTGCTCAACTGATGATGTTCATACAGAAAACATTTTGCGCTATAAAAAAGTCTTACAAATAGCAGAAACCGTTATAGATGAACTAAAATTCGCAACAAATTTTGATGAAAGAGGCATTTTAAATCTTTCTAATAAACCTTATACCGGAATTGTTGAATTTAATACTTCAAAAAACTTTGGAGAATTTGAGAAAATAAGTTCCCATAAAGGTTTTGACAAGGAACTTTTAGTTAATATTAATAAAATACCTATTACAGAAGATTATTGTAATATTAATACTTATTTAACTGAGGTTTCAGATTTAGAACCGGATAAAATAGAATTTTTATTAGGAGATTTACAAAGCTGCGATTTGGATACTTCCAACACAAAGATTAAGAATTCAAACATAAAGTTAGAAATAATAGAAGGTCAACTATATATCAATGAAACACCTTTTACATTGATAGATTTCATTGATAAAGGAGATAGCTACAATTGTGGGCCAGTTGAATCAGATAAAGGAAAAGAAATTAAAATAGCTCGCTCAAGAATAGAAGAGAATAATCGTAAAAGAGCAACTTTAAGAATTGACTTTGAAGGAGATAGAGACATTATTACACTTTATGCTTCTCTCAATAATCACTCGCAATATATTAAGTTCTATTTTGAATGGAACAACACGCAAAAAAATCATCTTTTAGAAGCTCAGTTTGAACTACCAGCTCATATTAAAGAAGTTTATTCTGAAGATATGGATAGTCTAATAAAACGCTCTTTCGACTCTACATATAATATTCGTGAGAATCTTCCAAAAGAACGAGGAATAGAAGCCAAAACCAATACTGCACCTATGCAAAGGGGATTAATAATAGATGAAGCAGAAAATAATATCGGTATAGTTACCAAAGGACTTACCCAATATGAAGTTTTTGAAAACAAGCTATACATTCCGATTTTAAGAGCAACAGGAACAATTTCTAACCCACAAAATCCTGCAAGAACAACTCCTGCTGGGCCGCCAATAGAAACTCCAACGCTTCAAATGCTCGGCCAAAATTCTGCAGAATTTTATGTTTTCTTTGGTAGCCAAAATGATTTCACGAGAGTTTTAGATACCGTTTACAGCTATTTAATCGTGTAGGTTGCTTTTTCATCACCACACAAAGTGTTGTAAAAACCTGTTACACTTTCACTATATTTGTATTTTAAATCACTACCATTATAATTTCTCGTAGCAACACTAACATTACCCTTTGCCCTGTCAAGATAATAGCGTAAAATTATCGTTCCTAGTCTAATATTAAAATCATAATCTTTTGATTTTTCAACATTATTTAACAAAGAAATAATCTGTTGTTTCGCCCTATTAACATCACTATCAGTTTTCAAATTCGTAATATCAATACCTCTACTTTTGCACAAATCAACAAAATCAGTATTGAAATAATTGGCTATTTTAGAAGAATATGAACCCATAACAGCTCTAAGCATATAGTCAACTGGCGAGCTAGTAATTTGCATCAGCCCTTGCCCTTCATCACCAACACATCTATAATTAAAACCCGTCTCTTGCTTGATTATTGCTGTTATTAAGCGAGGATCGATTCCATATTCACAACCCGCTTCAATAATACTCGTAACCATGCTGTCAAATTCATTTAATAAATCAATTTGAGCTTGTGTCCTTTCAGGCTCAGGAATATTTCTAATCTGCTCTATATCAGCATAATGGCGTTTATTATTTCTTTCTGCATAGGAGTTGTTAATAATATAATCCTCAAGCTCAGTCTTATTTACAACGTAAGAGATAGTGATATCTTCCCCATTATTGTTTTGTCGAGTCGTCTCTATTATATAAGTACCTTCATCTCTATTTAACCAAACGGTAGATTTTGTTGAACTTACTAACACTCCCTCTTTATTATGAAAATCTTTATTTGACAACCTCTGATAATGACCTTGTAACTGTATGTCATCAGGTATTGGTTTTTGAATAGCTTTTAAAATTTTTTCGTTATCACACTCAATTTGCATCAGAGGATTAGGCTTTAATTTTGGAAGCTCTATTCTCGGAACAAATTGGTCATTAATAAACTGGAACACATTACCACCGTATTTTTTTACCATATCCATAAATAAATTATATAAATCTTCTTCTTTTTCGACCTCAAAATTTTCTAAATAGTTTACCAAATTTAACATAGAGCCTAACTCTTTTCCAGAAACTCCTTTTTCTCCATCAGCCATAGCTATTTCTAAAAAAACAGATTCCCATTTTTTCCATTCCAAATCAGAGGTTTTAACAGTTCCTTTGTTTAAATTTACTAAAAACTCTTGTCCTTTAATATTAAAATTAATCTCGTCCTGAGGCATAATTCACCTATTTAATCACTAAACCTTAATTGTATATACGGCTTAATTCGAATAAATCTTTAATTTTTTTTACAATTTGTAACAAAAAGAGGTGAATTTCTCCACCTCTTTTTGCTTAATCACGTTTATTATTTTATTAGAATGGTTTTGTTTTATTCAATTTAGCTCTTAATTCTCTAAATCTAGCAATGTCTTCTTGCGTTTTTGAAGTTTCTTTAAACACAGCCTGAGATGTCGGGTGAACCATTTCAATTGAATCTAAACGAATTTCCAAGAATTCATATCTTTTTGGTGGTTGATTTGAATTTTTAGGATAAATTTCAACATTAGTAACTGCTAAAAATCTACGTTCAGAATCATTCAAAAGTTCTGTTAATTGTCTATTTGCAGCAATTTTTGCTGAAACATATACTGTTCCTTTAATATCACTTGTGTCTGTTAAAATTATTACCTCTACAGGTACTGCATCTTTATTTGGCATTTATAATCCTCTCTAACTATAATTAAATTCTATACTATTTTTCTTTTTCTGTCTAGTTATAATAGAATTTTATCCACTTCTTGCTTTAAATATTCTATTTTTTCTAGAGTATCAGCCTCAAAATATATTCTCAATAAAGGTTCTGTACCGCTTGGACGCACAAGAATTTTTGATTTTTCACCAAACATCAATTTAACACCATCCATTAAATTAATATCAGTAACAGAATATTCACCTAGCTGCTTAACCTCCTTAAAAATATCTAGAATCGGATTAATTTCAGAAGCGCTTGATTTTTTTAAATCGATTCTATCAGTATAAAACTTACCACCAAGCTCATATATTTCTTCTTGAAGTTCAATAAGCGTTTTACCACTATCAGCCATAGCCTCTAAAATCAATAAATTTGCGATAAGTCCATCTTTCTCTGGAATATGACCCAAAATACTTAAACCGCCTGATTCTTCGCCTCCAACAATTACTCCATTAAGCCTCATCGCTTCTCCAACATGTTTAAACCCAACTGCGGTTTCAATCACATTTATGCCTAACTCTTTTGCAACATTATCAATTAATATACTTGAACCAACAGTTTTAACAACAGAGCCTTTTAAACCTTTTGCCTGTAAATATTTAAGTAAAATTGCTATTATTTCATTCGGAGAAACATATTCTCCTTTCTCATTTATCACCCCAAATCTATCAGCATCACCGTCATTAGCCATACCAATTGAATTCGGAGTTGATTTAACTTTTTCAATTAATTCTTTTAAATATTTAGGCTTAGGATCAGGCATACCACCACCAAAATTCTTATCATGAATTAAATGTAATGAATCAAATCTAATACCTTTTGTTTCAAAAATTTTATCAAAATACCCAATTGATGCTGAATATAATCCATCAAAAATAATATTTGATTTTAAAGTTTTTATTTTATTATAATCAATTAATTTTTCTAAATGTTCATAGTAAGCTGGAGCAAAGTCAACAAGCTCAACCTGTCCCCCATCTTCAGACACATAATCACAATCAATATTCGCAACAATAGCATCTGTAATTTCACTTGTAGCAGGACCTGCGTAATCAGGAATGTACTTCATCCCCAAGTATTCAGGTGGATTATGAGAAGCTGTAAACATAATTGCAGATGCATTCAACAATTTAGCATTATATGCCAACACTGGCGTAGGAACTACTCTTGTTGATAACTTAACTTTGAACCCTTTTTCTGCTAAAATTTCTGCAGATTTTTTAGCATATACATCAGCCATATTTCTAGGATCATAGCCAATTATTATAAGTTTGCTAAACCCAAAATTATCATAAACATATTTTCCTATAGCAAGCGTTACACGTCTGACATTTTCTTCCGAAAAATCTTCACCTATAATAGCTCTCCAACCATCAGTACCAAATTTAATCATACTAATCCACCTCTCCTGCAAATATTTTAACATAAAACTATATATAAATTTAAGACCCATCTATATGTATGATTTTTTTAGATTGATATTCAAGAAAAATAAAATTTAACCGACTAAGATAGTAACAATAAGGAATATACATGTTACTAAAAACCCCAAAAATTAATGAAACACTAAAGCCTAATAGTGTAAATCCAGCTAGTGCTGTTGAATATATAAATTCACATATTGAAGAATACTCATGTGAATATTTAAGTGTAGACATTTCATTTATGAACGTTATCGACGCTTGTTACGTATCAACACTATGCTCAACAAAGCATTTTTCTAAATATCCTAATGGAAAAATTAATTGGAAAGTATCGTCAGAATGCGTTAAGGAATTTAATAAAGATTTAGGATTAGGAAATAGCAATTATATTTTATAAAACTTCAACAACTTTTCTTAAATCAGAAGTTTGAATTTTTTCTAAAGCCATATTCTTATGTGCATTTGTCATAAAATTCTTTTCTTTAAGCAAGGTTAAAACTTTTAAAATCAATGTTTCATTGTTACTATCCAAAAGCGCCTCTAGCACCTCTATTTCGTTAACATAATCGCTTGCAAAGAAAACAAAATCACTTTCTTCATATAACTCATCGTAGAAATAGCTTTCTAACTTATGGACATTAACAGACTTAAGCAAGTTATTTATTTCATTCACTTCATCTTTAGTATTTTTATCACAGTCAAAAAGATATTCATCATTACTACAAAGCTCTGCAAACTTATCCTTTGCAATTCTTAAAGTAACTGCTGAGGCGCTTGTCATTGCTTCTTTTATTAGCTTTTCTACAACATTATATAAGTCATAGTAGCAAACAGCCGATGGTGAAATAATTTCAGGAATCGCATTTAAAATATTACATAAGACTAATAACGCAGATTCAGAGTCTTCTTCAAACATTTCATCAAAAGAAATTAAATAAGGAACTTCTGAAGCGATATTTTCAGCTAAACTTGAAGTTTTCAACACTTTAACTATCTCAGTTAAGCAATCTTTTGCTTGAAAAGTAACTAAAAATTTCACTGCATCATATTGTTCAAACTCATCTTTTGATTTCAGTTTATCTAAAGCTTCTTTCTTAGAGATTTCATCATTTACTTTTGAAAGAACTTCAATAGAGTTTAAACTCAAAGGCTCAAAATCGGATTTTGCAGTCTTTCTTAAAAGCGGAATAATTTCTCCTAAGGATTCTTTAGAAACAAATGAAAAATATTTAACCGCATACGCTTTTTTACTCTCTGAGCCATTTAAGAATAACTCTTTCATTTCTGGTAAAAGTTCATCACCACTAAAAGAATACAAAACTCTAGCTATCATCGTATCATATGATGAAGAATAATATTCCATGAAATCTAATAAGTGTAAATAATTCTCTTTATTGCAAGCATTTTGAATACGCTTTGCAACATTTTCTTTTATAAAATCAAATAAAAAATCATCTTGCTTAACAAGCTTTGCAAACAATTCAATATCAGAATTGTCAACAAGAGATTTTGCTACCTTTTCGTACTCAGAAGGATTCTTCCCTGTGAGTTTTTTTATTAAATCCATATTTCTAATTCCTAAAATATACTTTGAATCAGCAAGCGGTTAAAAGGGCAAACCTTTTCACCCTTTAACAACCTTTTAGTCTAAGTAGAACACTGTAACAACTTTATGATTTTCTTCAGCGTATTCAATAGCTTTATGAAGTGTGTTACTAGTATGAGATAAGAAACATATTAGTTGATTACAATCATCGATAATTTCTCTATTACATACCCTAGAAGCATCTGCTAAAGTCATCATAGCTCTATCAGAGTGTTCAACAATATTTGGAACACCAATTAACTGGTCTTGAACATCAGAAGGTTGCTGCCCAATTGTTTGAGGTAAAATAACTTTTAATTTATCAGGATTAGATTTCATAGCACCACGAATCGCCGCAGCATTAGTACCACAAGAACCTCCTGATGTAATAATTGTATTACCTTGCATTACAAGAGCTGTCGTTAACATTTCAATCATTTGTTGATGTGTAATAGCAAGGTTTCTCGAACCTATTATTGCAATTCTTTTAGCCGGTTGCTTGATTGTAGCTAACTCTAATGCTAATTCGTCTACAACATCAGGATTATGCTCTGCTACATCCATATCACCTATAGGAACCATAATTGACGGTTGTTTGTTTTCGTCTTCAATAGAATTTAAAATTTCAATCATTGTACCACCTTCATTAATTGCAAATAATAAATATTTTGTGTATGCTGGTATATAATACCACATAATCACAGATTTGGGAATAGGGGAATGGAAAATATTTTAGATACACTTAATGCCGAGCAGCAAGATGCTGCAAAAACAACAGAGGGTGCTTTATTAATTCTTGCGGGTGCTGGTAGTGGAAAAACAAGAGTGCTTACAACTAGAATTGCCTATATGATTCAGCAAGGTGCAATTGCTGGGAAAATTCTTGCCGTGACATTTACTAACAAAGCGGCAAGAGAAATGAAAGAAAGACTTTCTTCTATTCTTGGTGAAAAACTTGTTAAATATATGTGGGTTGGTACTTTTCACAGTATTTGTGGAAGAATTCTAAGACAAGATATTGAAAATTTCACTTTTCCATCAGGAAAGAAACTGGATAAAAACTTTACAATTTATGATGAAACTGATTCTCTAGCAGTAATAAAACAAGCTATAAAAAAACTTAATTTAGATGATAAAATATACGCCCCAAAGCTTATTAAAACTGTAATATCAAATGCAAAGAACAAAATGCAAGATGCATATACTTTTGCAACATTTGCTAAGGATTTTAAATCTCAAAAAATAGCTTCAGTTTTTGAACTATATGAAAATTATTTAAACAATAATAATGCAATCGATTTTGACGATATGCTTATGTTAACCGTTAAATTGTTAGAACAAAATCCAGCTGTTAGAAAAAAATATTATGATAAATTTCAACACATATTAGTTGACGAATATCAAGATACAAACCAAGCTCAATATCAGCTTGTAAATGCACTCTATACTAATCATGATTCGTTTATCCCGCCAGAACGATCTCTTTGCGTAGTAGGTGATGTCGATCAATCCATTTATAGCTGGCGTGGTGCTGATTTTAGAATTATTATGAATTTCCAAAAAGATTTTCCTAATGCAAAAATCGTTAAATTAGAACAAAACTATCGTTCTACAGCAAATATTCTTAATGCAGCAAATGCCGTAATAGAAAACAATGAAGAACGTGTTGATAAAGTTCTTTATTCTCAAAAAGGTGATGGAGAAAAGATTACTTATTACGAAGCTCAAGACGAAGCAGATGAA
The DNA here is from genome assembly GCA_045651505.1 of Candidatus Gastranaerophilaceae bacterium. GTDB lineage: Bacteria > Cyanobacteriota > Vampirovibrionia > Gastranaerophilales > Gastranaerophilaceae > CAG-196. Next base: position 53,448 of record JAZRSL010000018.1, read on the forward strand.
GCTAATTATATTGTTAAATCAATAAAATCTACTTCAGACAATTATAATCAGTTCTCAATTCTATACCGAACTAACGCTCAATCTCGTGCTTTAGAAGAAGCTTTGATTGCCGCAGGTATTCCATATAGAATTTACGGAGGCCTGAAATTCTATGACCGTAAAGAAATCAAAGATGCTATTGCTTACTTAAAGCTAATTTATAACGTAGACGATTCTCAATCCTTAAGAAGAATTATAAATGTTCCCAAACGTGCAATAGGTGAAACCACTCTTAAACACTTACAAGAATATGCCGATTCAAACGATATGAGCTTGTTTCAAGCAATCCTTAATGTCGATGACATTTCAGCAATAAAATCAGGAACGGCTACAAAATTAAAAGATTTTTCAACTCTTATTATGAAATTACAAGAAGCTCAGACTAAGTACCAGCTTCCAGAATTCCTAAGCTTAGTTCTTGAAAGAACAGGATATTTAAGAGAATTACAATCCACTGGTACAGATGAAGATTTAGCTAGAATAGAGAACCTGCAAGAGCTTGTAAACGTAGCTAATGAATTTGAGCCGGAAGAATTGGATAATGTTCTCGGAGAATTCTTGGTTCAAGTATCTCTAGTGTCAGACATTGATGGAATGGATGAAATTGCAAATAACGTAACATTGATGACTCTGCACGCATCAAAAGGCTTGGAATTTCCAATAGTTTACCTTGCAGGCTGTGATGAAGGAATTTTCCCTTCTGCTCGTACAATGATGATTAAGTCTGAACTAGAAGAAGAACGTAGACTAATGTATGTTGGAATTACAAGAGCTGAACAAAAACTTTTCCTAACAACAGCTAAACGTAGACAAATGTGGGGTGAATACAAATACTACACACCAAGTAGATTCATTGAAGAAATTCCTTGTAATTTATTAGAAACAGAACAATCTTATACTAGTGAATATTCACCAAAAAGTACATTTACAAGTGCTGTTAAGTCAGTTAAAAACTACAATTACGATAAACCAAAAACAAATTTCTCAGATAGCCAAATATCAAGCGGAACAGGTTTTGGGAAAAACTTTGTAGCACCAGGGACAAATAAGGGTTTGGCCACAAGTAATAATTCTAGTAATGGTTTAGCAAGCGTTAATAAAACTACAAATGTCGTAAAACGCACCCCTTCAAAATCATTTATTGTCAAAAACCCTATAAATAAACAAAAAGAAGATGAAAAAATTAAAGCCTTTTTTGAAGACAATATTATGAAACGCCGTTTAGAAGAACATAAAAAAGAGCAAGCTCGTCAAGCAGAAGAAAAAGCTATTGCAGATGAAATTAAAAATACTGCTACGCAGTATTACTTTAATGTTGGCGAACGTGTTTTCCATGACAAGCTTGGTGTTGGACACATTACAGACGTTATACAAATAGGCGAAAGCACAATGTATACAATAGATTTTGGCAAAATGGGTAAAAAGGCCATGGATGCAGCGTATGCACATTTAAAAAAGTTCTAACCTTATTTACAATTCTTTACATACCAAGCAATTTCTAACCTTCAAATGTTTTAAACATAACAGTGGAGGTTCGTATGTATCTATCAAATATGTCAAATAGTGTGTATAGCGTTCAGAACAATCATTCTATAAAACAAAAAAACAAAAACAATCATAAAAAGTATTATCAAATTACTCCACAAGAGAGCCCCGTTTTTAAAGGTGGAACAAAAGTCCTAAAACAAAATCCACTAAAAAAAGTGCTACCTGTTATTGGAGCGGCTCTTCTTTCTTTGATTACTTGCTGTAACAACACGAAAGTAAGTGAGGCAAAGGACATTGGAGGCGTAAAAGTCGAATGTTTTGAAATAAGAAAAGACACACAAACAGCAATTGAAAACGCTATAATTGACACAAAAGCAAAATGTACAAATACTGATTTCATGGATAACGTAAGTGTTGATGTAGCAAAAAAATTTAGTAGCCTACCTAATGACACACCTTTTAGAACATATATGAAAGGGATCAGTAATAGTAGAGCTCTAGGTTCTAGTTTCTACTCAGATGGTAAATTACCAAAAGGTATAGTAATCCAAGAGGATGCTCATGCCAGTGGCCTATCTTTTTTATCTAACGAAAATAGCACAGAGATGAATAATTCATTAAGATTTACTTTAATGCATGAATTTGGTCATCATTTTGATAAATATTATGGTCATGACCACGATGCAGATTTTGCAGTTGCTTATGAAGACTTACTTGTTCGCATGGCAGAGAAAGATAGTCAATCAGTATTTAAATCACCAACCGAACGTAAAGATATGGAAATCTTCTACACATATAATATTCAAAGTGGGTTAAGCGATAAAACTGAATTTAAAGAAGCATTCAAAAAAGACTTAGAACATATTGCGCAAATAAAAAGAACTGGAAATGGTACGTTATCAAGGAATATTAAATATTTCACAAATGGTATCGATTTCTCAAGAGAAATAACAGACGAAATTGTTGATACAAAAGATGCTCTCCGTTCTGAAGTTTATGCAAACCTATTCTCATATGGACTTGGAGAAAATAACGGAGATAGAGAAGCTTTCTTAAGCAATTTCCCTAATTGTTACGAAGTTGTAAAAGCTAATATGAAACATTTCATCGGTATAAAATAACATTTTTATCACACAACTTAAACGTTTAACAATACATCATAGAAATAAACGAGAGTAACTTTTGTTACCCTCGTTTATTGTAATAATCAAATTCTTTTATTATCTTTTAGTGGTAATAGAAGATTTAGCCTCTTTTAAATATGAATTTAATACAGTCCAAAAAGCGTTATTATTTAAATTTGCTGTTGTTTCAAGTCCTTTAAGACTTTTATCAAGATTATAAGAAGCTGTATTATCACTTCTGAAGCGTGCAAAAACGTCAATTATATCAGTCTTTGGATTGTATGTTCCTACAGAAGCTTGCCAAACTTTTTATCCATTAACTGTAACTTGTGATACTCTAACCACTTTGTTAGTTTGAGTATTATACATAACGTATGAACCATCATTGCGGGTCACAATTTTTGCATTTTCAGGATCATTTTTTAATCTTGTAATAATATCCATAGCCTCAGGGTTTAAGGAATTTTTAGCTTGAGTTACTCTAGTATTATTGTCTTTAATTATTTTAGCATTATTTTCTTCATATTTTTTTGAAACTTCAAGTATTTTATCAGCTAATTGATCTCTAGGAACATCATTTGCATCTTTTTCTCCAATCATTACTGTCAATAATCTACGTTGCTCTGTATAATCTGAATCATATAATTGATCTTGTACATTGACATTACTAGCAATACATAATTTTAGATACCTTATATCAACACCTTGACCAGTAGTCGCAAAATGGTATGTTGCAGAATAATTACCAAGAGTTTTTTTACTTGTAGGCTCCAAGATTATTGCACTAAAATTAGCTAATAAGTTTATACGGTCTGTTGCCATAGCAGATTTAACTTTTGCTTCATGATCCAATGCTGCTCTTTGACTTTTTTCTCGTTCAGTTGGTCGCGGAGTTACTTGTACAGTTGCCACTTTTGCCTTTATTTCATTAATTAATTGTTCAGTATTTTTTCCCATAGTTGAAATAGATGAATTCTTAGCCCAGGCATTGACAACATTCTCTTGTTCTCGCCCGTTTAAGCATTCTTTAAAAGTACCTGTAAAGAAATCTGGATCAACTTTAAGCATATATGCAATGTCTTCAAAGGTTGCAGCTTTTGCTGTTGTTAGCGTTAACTGCCACGTCATAACAGGCAATTTATTCGCATTACTCAATATAGAAGCTAGAATTTGTTCTGCTTTTGCATACTTAGCCTCTACTGTTGTTATATCATCTTTCGATCTTAGTGTTGTAGCAGGTGTACTGCTTGATGCTGAAGCAGGTGTAGTGCTTGGAGTAGGAATATTTTTACCCCATGCACTTACTAAGTCATCTATATTTCCACCATCAGATGCATTTCTTGCAAGATATGTTGAAATTGAATTAGTAGCATTATACTGTACCATATCTTACTTGTTTACCACCTTTGTCTTCAACAAATTGATTCCAAATATCACCTTTGATTACATTGTCTTTTACACCGTCTGCTGCATCTAATTTTTCTGCTAGCTGTTTAGACATCATTCTTCTTTGTTCTAAAGATACTTCCATTTTGTCTCTCCTTTTTCTCTCTTAAATCATAAAAAACAGAAACCGCAAAACGCCGCTACTAAAACAACTTCAGCCTCACAATACATCTTTACATTTCTTCACAATCTTTTGTTTTTATATATTATTAAATACAAATTTGCTCCTTTTTTGAGTTTGAGTTATATATATATTATGAGAAAGAGATTGTTGGGATGTTTAATACTTTCATCGATAATGATGCCTGTTTTTTCAGCTTCAGAAATTGTCACGCTGGACAAAAACAATATTGAAAAAGTTGAGATTTTAAAGAAAGAAGCTAAACAAACTATAAAAGGCACATTATTGTTAAATGATACCGAAGATATCGCAACACTTATTGATGAGCAAAAAGAACACGATTTAAAAGATCTCGAACGCCTATGGCAAGGAACAGTTGAAAACAACCAAGTTATAGAGTTTGCTTTAAAAAAACTTGCCACTCCTGAATCTCAAAGAAGAATTCATTCGTCATTAATGGCAAAAACTCTTTCTGCAATCGTCTCTGGAGCATCTTTCGTACCAAGTCTTATGGGAGCTAATCCTGCAATTCAAACTTCTGCTTTTTCTGCAGGTAGACTCGCCCAAGGTTTAATGAATCGCAAAAATGTTCCTCAAGAAGTTCCATTAACGGATACAGAATTAATAGAACTTGCGAGCATGATTGAGCAACTACAAGACACTTTAATTAGCTCTTATTATAACTATAAAAGTACATTAAGTCAGCTAAAAAATACTCGTTCAAAGATGATTTTATATAGTAGAAACTACGATAGTGCACGAAAAAGTTCTGATATAATGGAGCTTTCTATTTCTACGGCACTATATGATTCAATGAGACTTAGAGAATTTGAGCTTGAGCAATCAGCTAAAAAGTATCATCTACAACTACAAAGGCTAGCTGGTAAAAAAGCTGTTGACTCTTTAGATATGTATCAGTATGATTTCGACTCTATACTATATAAAGAGAAAGGAGTTAAGTAAATGAAAAAAATCCTTTCTGCTTTATTAATAACATTCTTGTTTCCACTTAACTCTTTTGCGGGACTTGAACTTGAAGATTTAAAAGAAGCTCAACCAGCATTTTATAGATTAGGCCCTACTGATAGTCCAGAAAGAAAAATCGATTTTGATATTCAACCAACAGTTGCACCGGTGGCAAAAAAAGAAATTACGGTTAAAGACAAGCAAAATCTAACTTATGCAGATTTGAGTATAAAAAAGATGGCTATGGAAATATCAAAAACCATTGATATTGATTACGCCGAAATGCAAGCAGATTTATCTTTGCTATGGCAAGGCGCTGCAACAAGAAGTGACACCATAAAGTTTGCAATATATAAACTCTCAAACCCAGATAAAGATAAACCTGACTCAGGTGCTGTAAAAAAAGTTTTAAGCACTATAGCCGGCATGTCAATGTTTGTAGGCGCTGGCATGGGTAATCCAGCATTAGCAAGTGCAGCTCTTTTAGGTGGAAATACCTTAGGAATTATGTCACAAGATACTAAAGCACTAAACTATAAGTACACCCAAGTAACTGATGCAGACATGATTATACTTGTACGAAAAGTAGAAGACTTACAACAAAAAGTTGTTGATGTGTATTATGACTATCTAACATCTCGAGAACTATATAATATGACAACAAACATGGTACAAAAAGCCCATAATAATTACTTATTGGCACAAAAAAAATCTAGAGAAATAATTTTGATGACAGATACTTTCTACAGAGAAGCTTTAGACGAACAACAAAAAGCTAGAGAAAGCTTCTTTGAAAAACGTTCAAGAATTGAACAATTAGTTGGCAATGATATCTTTAGACAATTTGAACAAGGACTAGACGAAAGAGAGCAACAAAAATAATAGAAACACCTTTTCTTTACAATTTACGCAATACATGCTAAATTAAATTAACGAAGGAAGAGAGATGTTCGAAAAAAATTTAGAGCATATTGATAATATTATTTTGAAGCGACGCTTACAAAAAATTTCACAAGTTGAAAGTCGTTTGGGCATTTCTTATTGCATAACACCCAGCGGAGACTACATTCTTTTAAAAGATGATGTTCCTTCGGATGATTTAAACAATCCTAGAGAAGCAGTTAGAAAAACTATAAACAATACAATAAAGCAAGAGATGAAGTCTACCGATTTTATCATAACATTTGGTATCGGTTTAGGATATTTACTAGATGAAACATTTAATAAATTTCCTTCTAGAATATATATTTATGAACCAGATATTAATATGCTTCATTTTGTACTCAATAATATTGATATCTCAGAACATTTATCAAGCGGTCGAGTATTTATTTTCAACGATTTAGATGAACTCTCTTCAAAATTATCTTCTACATACATAACCAACGATAAAATAGAGATTCTCTATTTACAAAACTATGGAATAGTAAAAAATAAAGAACTAATAATACTTACTCAGAAAGTTTATAACAGCTGTAAAAGTAAAATGGTCGATGTTAATACTATTTCAAAATTTTCAAAAAAATGGTTAATCAATTCATTAGCAAATATCAGTAAAGCTAATTACGGTGATATCAGATTACTATCAGCTTTAGAAAACAAATTTATCGGTCAAACAGCTTTAATTGCAGCTGCAGGACCTTCTCTTAATGACAACATATCTTTTATAAAATCAAAGAGAGATCAATTTGTTATTTTTGCAGTAAATAAAGCTGTAAAACATTTAGTTCAAAATGGAATAACACCAGATTTTGTAGTTTGCTTGGATGCTGGGAATATGCTTAAAACCCTTAACGGGCTTGAAAGCTATTTGAATAATTCAAGCTGCATTATGGACTCTAGAACAGATTTTGAAATACATCAGCTAGGATTTAATAAAATTTTTTATAGCTTTTCAAGTACAGATTTCATAATAAATAAAATTGCAAAAAACAATCCTCAAATCAAATTTTACGAATCTGGTGGAACTGCTTCAACATTAGCATTAGTTGCAGCATCTAAAATGGGCTTTTCTAAAATCATTACAGCAGGATTAGATTTAGCATTTAAAGACAATACTATTTACTCAACTGGCGAGACTATGAATAGAATTTCTCAAGAAGAGATTTTAGTCGATTCTGTTAAGAAAAATTTAATCAAAGTAGAGTCTGTAACTGGAGAAATGATTTACACAAGGGAAGACTATGCAACATTCATACACCATTTTGAATCTTTAATAAGAGATTTAAAAATACAAGAACTTTACAATTTGAGCTCTTTCGGAGCTAAAATTAATGGGTGCAAATATGTTAAATCAGAAGATTTAAAATTAAATACACCTACATCTCTTCAACCAATCCTTGCAGCTGAAGTATTTAAATTTGAAATTAAGGAATTTATGCAAGAAGAATTTAAAGAAATAAATAATATAATTAATCTAATTTCTAAAGGAGTCTTTTCTTCTGCATTGGTAGCATCTATAGTTAAATCCGTTTTAGTATATCAATATTTGCAAGCGGATGTTTTAAAAGCTCTTCAACATAATTTTGAACCATCTTTGGCAGAAAATTTTATTGAACAAACTAAACTTGCCATTAAAACTATTGTAGAACTTTTACAAAAATATAAATTAATTTAGTGTATTAAATATTTGGGATTTGAGCCTAAAACTTTATCTTTAAGACGCTTAAAGCCTCTTCCGTATATGTATTTCATTTGCTCTACAAGATTTTCTTCAACATCTATTAGGTACATGTCGTGCACAATAAACTCTTTCATAAGAAAGACAATATTTTTATTCTTAGTCCAAACTACATCCAAATCTTGTACTTCATTTTTAAAAGAAGATACTTGACCAAAAAGACCTTCTGATTCATCCGCGACAATAACAAACATGCGTCCACCTAAAGACATTTCAATATCTTTAGCGAAAGCATGTTCAAAAACCATCCCAAAACGAGATGAGAAATTATCATATCCAACTATTCGGATTTCAACATTTCTATTATACGCATTTAATAATTCTTGCTCTAATTCTTTATAGTCTTGAGACCAAACCTCTAAATATATTTCGCGCTTTGCATTTTGTATAATCTCAATGATTTTATTATATATATTTTGTTTTCCACTTACCGTAACTATTGGCTCAATATAATTTTCTTTAACTTCTGGAAGATTTTTTTCCAAATAGTTTAAAGTAGAACTCATCTTTTTTTGATAAGTAGATAATAACTGTTTAGGTTTTATTGGAGTATATGAAATAGGTTTTGCATTAGTTGGAATAACTATATTCTTTTCTTCAAGAGCTTTTAATGTATCATATGTCCTTGATTGTGGAATATTAGCAATCTTTGAAACTTCATAACCAGTAGCCGGAAATTTCTTTAATAGAGCTATATAAACCTTCGCTTCATAGCTATTGAATCCAATTTCTTTTAATTTTTCTACCAAATCTGCCATAGCTAGATTTTATCAGATTCTTTCTGCATATGCAAATCAACAATTTGTTGCTTATATTCTCCAAGTTCTATAAATTTTTGATTTAAATTATTTCTTATTTCTACACAATCAGAATCAGGAGCTAACGGCAAATTATTAATTAGATTCAATATATTTGAATTTCCTTCAAGAATATCATCCCTTGCTGAAATATCCTCCCTTACCTTTGTCACCATAGCGTTCTTAGCTGTCGCAATTAAAGAATTATATATTAAGTCTTTTTGCGCATTTGGATTTTCCTTGCAAGTATACTCTATATTATTTATTGCAGTAATTAATATTGATAACACGTCTTTTGATATCGAATACTTTTCTGCAACTTCTTTTGAAATAGTTTTTAAATTCTTCAAAATTTTCAAGAAATCAGCATTCTCATCCTGTAAAACAAAACTTATGTTATCCATTATTGAACTAATTTCATCTTTAAAATTATTAAAATTAGTAGCTTCTGTATGACTTTCTAAAATAAGGTTTCTCAATGACTCAAAATCAAAGTTTTTTTCCATATGTTTTACATAAATATCAGTTAAACCTAATTTATCTACAAATAGAGCAGCGGTATCAATTTGTCCATCAAGCACTAAGCTATTGACCATGTAGCTTATTATTTCGTTTGAGCCCATTGGAAATTCCAAACCAAAATAACTAACTTTATAGTTATTAAACTGATTTTTAAGATTCATAGCAACACCATCACCAACAGCATCCATTATAATTTCTTGAACATCATTTAATTTTGCAAAATTCAATGCTCGTAAAAGTAAATTTTTATAAGTTGTTTTATATGGTGCTAGTTTACTATCTTTACCATGAGAAAGCACAAAAGATTCTAATAATTCTTCTGGATTTTGAAGAATATGGTATTTTCTAAAATCATCATACAATTCATTTTTCAAATTTTCAGCTTTTTCTTCATCACCTTTTATCATGGCTTGCTCAATTTTATTTAATAGTTCAATCGTATCATTCTGATGTCTTTTTTGAATGTAACCTAATGCAAAAGCCTTTTTATTAACTTGAGATTCAAGCATTCTATTTTTTCTAGCTTGTACTAAAACTTCTGCAGAAGTTGTATTCTCAAAATCTGTAAATCGTTTAATAATCTCGTCAACATATGAGTTATACTCTTTCCAAGTTGAACCTTCAGGAAGATCTAAGATTTTCGTAGCACTTTCTAAAACATCTTCTATAGAAGTATCACCTGAATTAATTTGAATTAGTCTTGAAATTATATTATTAATATTTTGATACTCTTCGCTAGTTAATATGTGTTTCTTATTAAGTTTTTTTCTTATTCCAGCTAATTTATGAGCGATTTCATAATTTTCGATTTGCTCTGTCATACCTTTAATAGCTTCTACATTGCTATCTAACGTATTCATTAACACTTCATAAGAACTATCTATAACATTTGTTGTCATATAATCAGACTTAGGATAAGCTGGGAACATACCATGTTTATCTAAGTTGCGAGCTTTATATCTATTAAATAATTTTTCTAAAGTTAACAGGCTTAAATCTTGCTTCATTTCATGATATAAATCATCAAACTTCATTTTAATCATATATCTCGGTTCTTTATTTAATTTATTATAACGATATTCTGTAAAAGAATTATTTTCTTTACCATTTGCAATTTGATTATCAAAATAAACAGCATTAACTAGAGCAGTGTTCATTTCTTCATCATAGAGCTGAATCCTTTTCAAAACATCATATCCGGTTATATTTTTTATTCCTAAATCTTCATTTTTAGCTTTTGAAAGGATTTTTTCTTTAAATTCTTCCGTTGTCATATTTTGCAAGCGTCTAAATATATTTACAAATTCGCCATTGTCAACTGGATCGAATTCTCTATCAATAAACTTAACAATGTGTTCAATTTTATTATTTTTCAAATCACTCGCATTGAAATATAATACTCTATTTAAGAAATCTCTAAAGAATTTTTCAGTAGCTTTAATAGCATCTTCATCAGTTAAAACTTTTTTAATATCATTTGATAAATTTTCCATTATTAATTCAATCGTAGTCTTAACGCTACCATCAAATTTTTCTATATCAATAGCAAAATTTTTACCTATTGAATCTAATTCTTCATCTGAAATATTAGGATTGTATTTTTTTAGTAAGCTTGTTAATTCTTTATCTTCAGCTTCGCCAAAAGAACTTGTTGCATATTCTATAACATTAGTTCTGTCTTTACCAAACGCATACTTAAATGCAGAAATTGCTTTATTTTTTTGAATACCTCTTACAGTACCTAAATCTTTTATATTTTTTATAGTTGCAAGTCTATAATCAGACCAAGGAATATAATTACTTTTTGAAATCGCTATTTTTTCAAGGACAACCTTTAAATAGTCATCTTCTTTAAGCTTATCAAAATCTTCTTTTGATTTTATACCAGGACCAAATGGTGGGAATATTCTTTTCTTAAGTTCTTCATATCTTCCTCGCCAATTTTCCTTAGAACCTTTGACTTCAGCTAACATCGCCTTTAATTCTTCAACAGTTTTTTCATCTTTTTCAAGAAGAAACTCAAATTTCTCAACATTTCTAGTAGGAGGTAAAAACATTGCGTCATGAATCCTATCGGCAGTTGTTTTAAGCTCTGGAGCCTTACCATCTAATATGAAATCTCTATATTGAGAAATTGTATATGAATCCAAATTATCAACATGTTTAATTTTTTTATAAACTTTACTTTTCGTAAAATCGGGAGCTTCAGTTGTAATCATTTCATTCAAAATTCTATCTACGAAGTTACCGTTTAGCATTTTACTGTTTGTGATATATCCTAAAGAACCACCTCTATAATCACTATAATCAGTTCGTTTTAGTCCATTAGAATCTATCCAAGTATTTTCATTTTCACTTGCGCCCCAAGTATTATCGTGAAAGAGAACTTCTTTTGTTTGTTCTGTTATATTACCTTTTTCATCTTTAACTTTTACTTTTATAGGTTCAATATCAGCAACATATTGTGCGTGCATACCAAAATCATTATGGAATACAGAGCTTGTAGCAATTGCAGAATATGGAGAACTTTTAACAGCTTCAATACCCTTTTTGAGATTATAGGTTACATGGTGAGGACGACCTGTCATATATTCCAAAACTCTAATTTGCTCTTGTGCAGATAAGCCACTTGACCCTTCTTTAGACACCCAGAAACTACCTTCATTGAGCCCAATTAATCGTTTTAACTCTTCTAAACTATCTTTTAAATCTGTTTGCACATAGTTAATTTGCTTTTTGACATAAGCGTACATATCATTAATACGCTCTTCAACATTGTCTAAAGTCGCTTTTTCTGTTTTGGAAAATTCATATAGAGATTTTTCTTTTAATTTCCCTTGTCTTGATTGAAATTCATCAGAGGAGCGTTCTTTGGTAATCCTATTTAAATGTTCTTGCAATTCTTTTAAATTTTTGTATGATACCAACTGTCCACTATTTTCAAGTCGCTTAATAATTACATCTTTAGGGTCAGCTGAATATAAAACATAACCATTTTCATCCTTGATACGTAATATCTCAGTACAATTTTGCAAGAAAGAATCAATGCCATTTATTTTAGATTTTATTTCTTCAAGCCTATTTACTAAAGGCTCACTGTCATCTTCGAGATTTAATCCATTCACCGCTAAGAAATTCATAACAATTTGAGCATTATCTTCTTCACCCATTTTTGCTATAACTTCTTCATATAATTTTGAAATATATTTAATTTGAGAAGTATTACCCATTTTTGTAAACACTTCACTATAAGCTTTTTCATCACCTGATAGAAGCTTATTTTTCAACACTTCAACATTTTTACTAATTTCAGCTTTTGTTTTTACTCCAAATGCATTGGCAAAACTTTTGACAACAGATTTATCACCGCTATTAATTAGCATTTGAACATTTTCTAAATAATTTAATAAAGCATCTTTTCGACTCTCTAGAGTAAGAGCAGCATAAATATCATCTAAATCTTCTGTTAATAAACTATTAATCGTCTCTTTTAAATAATTTAATCCTTCGATTGTATCTTCTTTGCTCATGCTTAGGCCATCAAAAGCAGGAGCTAATTGTTCAATTATCAACTGTGAATTAGAAGAATTATTTTCCAATTTCTTAATAAGCAAATCAATTTCATCAGTGATAAGTTGCTCCCTATTTGGAACACCGCCATTCAACATAATATTTTCAAGAGTTTGATCTTCTTCTAGCGAACAAGTTATTTGATAGCGAAAAGCTGCCGCAACTTCATACAAAGATTTAGCTCTTGAAATAGGCTTTTCTTTTGTCATTTTCTCTGACTTAAGTATTTCATTATGATATTCAACCAAATCAAATATTTCTTCTAATGATTTATCCTTAATCTCGACAAGATTAGAATTTTGAAGAATATAATTTTTAATTTTTTCTTTTTTTACAACAGATTCTTCATTTGGAATATATGCAAAAGAATTATTGTCTTTGATTTTTTCAGAATAATCGAATGCTAGTCCATAAATACCAGATAAGAGTTTTTTCGCCGAACTAATATCCATATCATCCGATAATTTAACTATCTTATCTACCAATAAAGCATTCACTTTTGCTTTTGTTTCGTTATTACTTCTTGTCGTTAATAATATATTTTCATTTTTTTCATTTTTCTTAATTTGTTTGGCTTTATAAGATTCTATTACATCCTTAGCTTTAACAAGAGATTGATAATAAGTTTGAGTTTTGGCTAAGGCAGGATCATCAAATTTTACATTATAAAAAGCATCAGTATTTACATCAAAATTATTTGCATCAAATGGGTTATAAACATTATATGCGATGTTACTACCACCAGACATTTGAGCAATTTGCATCCAGTGCATGGTTGAAGCATCAATAATTCTATAACCATTAGCTATTGCGGCATTAAAATCAACTGGAACTTTTTCTACAAAAGTTCTTTTTCCAGTACCAAGCTGACTCCTATCATAAACTTGGATTCTATTAGAAGAATCTAGCTCTGACAATAAAGAATCAACATAATTTGGTTTATCTTCATATGCAAGCTTCTTCCTTACTATTGAAATTGCAGCACACATACCGTGTTGTTTCTGGTTAACAGATTTTATATTAGGAATTTTATTTCCAGGCGTATGAATAGCCATATCATTGACCATCTCTGCAATTACAATAGATTTTTTATCTACTAATTGAGGGTTTATAGAATATTCATCACTCATGAAATAATTTAATCGTTCTAAAACATACTTTTTATGCTCCAATGTTGTCTCAGAAGAAACTATAAAATAATCTAAATTTCTTTCAAAATCTTTAGCTGTACCCAGAGTTTCTTTTTTAATTTGCTCTAAGTCTACGATTTGAAGAATCTCTTTCCTTAATGCCAAAATTTCTTTTTCTACAGGTTTTAAATTAACATCGCTGCGAAGTTGCTCAACACGATCTTTTATATACTTCGGCACAAAAGGCAAAGACGCTATAGCAACTCCGACTGCAGCTAGAAGCATAGCTTTCCAGTCATTCTCAGGAGTATCTTTAAGTTTTATATTAGTACTATATGTATTTTTGGCTACAGTATCAAGTAAAAACCTAATATTTTCTGGTTTTGAAACTTTACCTAATTCTCTTATTGCATTGCTAATAGCTCTTTGATTTGTAGCAGTTAAAGAATATTTATTATTTTTTGCAAGTTGTTCTACAGTATTTCTAAAAACCCGCTGTCCTTTAAATGCTAATTTACCCTCGTTATTATAACTAACATTAGAAACTTTCATTCATAACCCCTTACATAATGTGAAAATATTTTTTATTTCAAAACTCCTAAAAATTTTTTTTGCTTATTTTGTAACATATTGTTACAAAATAAGCAATTTTTAGAGTAAAAAAAACTTTAAATATATAAGGTTAATTAAAATAGGTAGGTTTAGGTATGATAAATCCAGCTTCTTCACTGGCGCAAATGGAAATGCAATTATATGGTGGAATGAGAAACAACCCATCGGCCCCAAGTTTTTACAACAATTATTGTGGAACAACTGCTTACAATAATGGTTACAATTACTTTAACAATAACATGTACCAAAATTACGGTGGTATTCCTCAAGTATACGGAAATACTCCTCAAGTTTATGGTGGAGTACCTCAAAACTATAATTATGCTAATCCACAAAATTATGGCAACCCAACAAGCTTTGGCCAAACAATCCCACAAGCATATATGAACACAACAACTCAAAATGCTGGTGAACAAGTTAGCCAAAACACAACTATTTTCCAAGGCTTAAGCAAATCAGAATCTGATGCACTTGTTAAAACTTATCAACAAGGGCTTGAACCTGAACAAGCCTTCAAAGCTGCTGTTATCACAGGTACAGGAAGTGCTATTTTAATGCAAAATCCAAGAATTTTAGCTCACCCTTGGAACTCTATCAAAACATTTATAGGTTTTGGTGGACGTGGTGATACTAACGCAATGTTTAATTTTGCTAAAAATTCTAAGTTAGAAGGTCTATGGAAAGATAATAGCTACTTAATGGAAGAAGCTTTTGCTCAAATGAATAGAACAGAAGCTCGTTCATTAAGTAAACTTGGGTTATTCAGAAAAAGTTATTCCCCAGAAGAATATAAACAATTAAAAGAAATAATGGAAAAAGCCTTAAAATCAGGCAATGCTGATGAAATAGCAAAAGCTACAGAAACATTGAGACATGCACAAGTAAATAATGGTGGACTTTTCAGATTATTTAAAGGGAATAATACTCCAACTATTGACTCTAGGATACAAGATACAGCAAAAATAGCTGAAAATGCAGAAAGATTACTTAAAACAAAAGATATGACATTCAAAGAGGCCTTTAATCAAGCCGGTGGTAAATTAGGCTTAGCAATGGGGGCTCTAGAATTAGTTAGCGATATCGGCAACATTAAAACAGCTTTTGAAGAAGATAAAAAGACAGGTTTTAAACAACTAGGGCAAAGCGTTTTCAAAGCAAGTATAAGTACACTTTCTTGGAGCGGTGGTGAAGCTTTAGGTATTTGGGGGGCATCAAAATTAACACCGATGATTGCAAAAGCTGTTGGTGGTAAATGGGCAACAATTATTGGTGCTGTCGCAAGACCTCTATGTGGCCTATTCTGCAACTGGTTAGGTAGAAAAGCTGCTAAGAAAATTGTTGGCGAAAACGTTGCTAATAAAATTACAGCAAAAAGAGCTGCAGAAACAAATGAAGGACAATTGCAAATTGTAGAAAATGTTCTTTCAAGAGCACAAAATGGTGAAAAAATTGATCCAAAAGCACTAGAAGCTGTACAAAAACTTTACACAATGTACGCTTAATAAAAATATAAAAACCACAAATAATCCCCTTTTTCCATGATATTATAAGAAAAAGGGGATTATTTATGAGAAGCGATAACATTAAAAAGGGAATAGCAAAAACTCCACACCGCAGTCTTTTAATGGCTACCGGAGTAAGTAAACGCAACATGAACCGCCCTTTTATTGGTATTGCAAGTTCTTTTTCAGATTTGGTCCCTGGACATATTGGAATGCGTGATTTAGAACGTCAGATAGAAAAAGGAATCCACACTGGTGGAGGACAATCTTTTATTTTTGGAGTTCCTGCAGTGTGTGATGGAATTGCCATGGGACACGACGGGATGCGTTATTCCTTACCTTCAAGAGATTTAATAGCTGATTGTATTGAGACTGTTGCAAATGCTCATCAACTTGATGGATTAGTTTTACTATCTAATTGTGATAAAATTACTCCTGCCATGCTAATTGCAGCAGCTAGAATCAATATTCCAACAATTATAGTAACTGCTGGTCCAATGCTTGACGGAGAAAGCAAGTGTGAAAAACTTACAATGATTAGTGGGTCTTTTGAGGCAATCGGAAAATTTAGAGATGGAAAAATCGATGAAGAAAGACTTTTAGAACTTGAAGAAGCTTCTTGTCCTTCTGCTGGATCTTGTCAAGGGCTATACACAGCAAATACAATGGCTTGCTTAACCGAAGTTCTAGGTATGAGCTTGCCTTGGTGTTCAACATCTGCTGCTGTATCTTCCCATAAACGCAGGATCGCTTTTGACTCAGGTGTTCAAATTGTAGAATTGGTAAGACAAGATAAAAAACCTTTAGATATTATTACTAGAGATACTTTAAGAAACGCTATAATAGCAGATTTAGCAATGGGTGGCTCTACAAATTCTTTCTTGCACATCCTTGCATTAGCTTCAGCTGCTGAACTAGATGTTTCTTTAAAAGATTTTGAGGAACTCTCTTATAAAATCCATCAAATTGTGAAGCTTGAACCGTCTTCAACTATTACTATGTCAGGTTTCCATCAAGCTGGAGGGGTTAGTGGTGTAATAAAAACCCTATTAAGAGATGTTCCTCTATTCAAAGACTCAATTGGTGTAAGCCTACAAAAAGCTTCTGAAATAGTTAGAGAAAGCTACATTGACACAACAGTTATCCACAATTATAACGAGCCTTTCACTACAAAGCCTGGCTTAGGCATCTTATATGGAAACATCTCACCAAATGGTTCTGTAATAAAAATTTCCGCAGTCGACGAAAGTTGCTATGAATTTACTGGAAAAGCAAAAGTTTTTGACTCAGAAGAAGATGCTATGACAGCTTTAGAAAACAATTTAATAAAAGAGGGTGATGTTGTAGTAATCCGCTACGAAGGCCCTAAAGGTGGTCCTGGAATGAGAGAAATGTTAGCTCCAACTTCACTAATTGTAGGAAAAGGACTCGGAACAAAAACTGCATTAATCACAGATGGAAGATTTTCTGGCGGCACACGAGGCATTTGCGTTGGACACATTTGCCCTGAAGCAGCTGATGGTGGCATAATTGGATTAATTGAAGATGGCGACACTATTGAAATAAATATCAATAGTAGATTATTAGAACTTAAAGTTTCAGACGAAGAACTTGCTAAACGCAGAAAAAAATATGTTAAACCAGAGCTAAAAGTGAAATCAGGTTATTTAACTAAATATTCAAAAATTGTTCAAGATGCCTCTCATGGTGCGATTGTGGGGTAAATTTTGGATACAAAAAATGCTATAAGAATTTGGGCTAAAGAAAAAAGAAAAGAGCTAAATAATAAAGAAATAAGCAATATTCTTACTAAAAATTTAGCAAAAACGAAAGAATATAAAGAATCTAAAAATATACTAATTTTTTACCCAAAAGAAAATGAAATTAATTTACTAAATTTACTTGAAGATAACTCCAAAAATTTTTATTTACCTAGAATTGATAAAACTAATCTACTATGTTGTCCATATAGAAAAGGTGACCCACTTATTGATTCCTATTTTAAGACAAAAGAACCTTTTTCAGAACCTAGTAATAAAACAGAATTAGATTTAATAATAGTACCCGCACTTGCAGTTGATAAAAATAAATACCGCTTAGGATACGGTGGCGGATATTATGATAGATTTCTTAGAAATATTAATTGCAAAACTTGTGTTTGTATTCCTGAAGAATTATTTATAGAAACTATTTTCCCGGAAGAACATGACATAAAAATAGATATAATAATAACGGACAAAAAAGTCTTTTAATTATAGACCTTTTTGCCCGCATAATTGTTGTCAAAATTATTTATTAGCATCAAGCATTTGCTTAATACCATCAACCGAACTTAAAATACCAGTTGCTTCATATGGCATATAAACCACTTTATTATTTTGCCCACTAGTAATTGATTTCATTGTCTCCAAATACTTCATAGCAATTAAGTATTTATCAGGTTGTCCTTTATCTGCTAGAGCATTAATAATTCTATTAATTGCTTCTTTTTCGCCATCAGCTTCAAGAATTCTTGCTTGTGCGATACCTTCAGCTTTAAGAATATTAGCTTGTTTTTCACCCTCAGCTCTATTAATCGCAGCCTCTTTTTCACCTTCAGCTTTCAGAACTGCAGATTTCTTCAAGCCTTCAGCTTCAAGAATAGCTGCACGTCTGTCACGTTCTGCTTTCATTTGTTTTTCCATTGCTGTTTGAATATCAGTTGGAGGGATAATATCTTGCAATTCTACACGATTAACTTTTACACCCCATTTATTAGTTGCATCATCCAAAATAGCTCTTAATTCGTGATTGATTTTATCTCTTGAAACCAAAGATTCATCCAAATCTAATTGACCAACTAAGTTTCTTAAATTTGTTTGAGTTAATTTTTCAATCGCCTCTGGTAAATTCTGAATTTCATAAACAGCAGATTTTGGATCTACAATTTGGAAGTATAAAAGAGCATTAATACTAATTGAAACGTTATCTTTAGTAATTACATTCTGACGAGGGAAATCATATACAGCTTCCCTTAAGTCAATTCTTGTTCTTTTTTGAACTACAGAATATGTCATACCATCAAAACCTTTTTGCGTAACCTTCCAATCAATTGCTCGAGGTGCTTCAATAATAGGTATAATAAAATTGAAGCCTGATTCAAGTACTCTATCAAACTTACCCAAACGCTCTACAATTACAACTTCTGCTTGTTGAACAATTACAACACCTTTAGCTACAAAAATTATTGCTAAAGCTATTAAAAATAAAGAAAATGAAAACATTTAAAACTCTCCTTTTATATTACTATTTTTAAATTTTAGAAACATACATAATTATACTTTCGTTACGTACAATTTTCACTTCACTACCTTGCGGAACTACATTACCATTTTCACTACGAGCTTCCCATCTTTCACCGTAAATTGAAATAACACCAGAAACAGCTGTTATTTCAGTTTCCGCCTTGGCCATTTTATCAATATATTTGCTATTAATTCCAGTTTCTTGGGATTTATTTAGCTTTTTCATAATTATTGGTCTTAAGAATAAGAACGAAACAAATGAAAAAATAAAGAAGGCAATGACTAAAACATATGGATTTTTAGTATATAAAGATAAAACTGCACAAATAAATGATGCTAATGAAAAATTTAAAAAGAACATGCTAGGTGTAAACATTTCCAATATTAGAAATGCAATACCACATGTCGTAAGCATTTGCCATAAAATCATATAAAACTCCTATTAAAATAGGCTGGCAATCACTTACCAGCCTCAATAAATTAACCTTCTATTAAAGCGTTAATATCTGCAACCATTTCATCAGGGTCAAAACCGTGAACTCTAGCTCCAGCTTCAAGATTTTCAAATCTAGCTGCTGCACAGCCTAAGCAACCCATACCGTATTTTTGAAATATTTGTACAGATTCTGGATATTGTTGAACAATATCTAAAATTCCCATATCTTTTGTTACTTTACCCATTTCTTCAACCTTTCTTTCAAAATTATATTATTATCACTATTAACAAATACTAAATTAATTTTTACTCTTGACTTTTTAGCAACAAACCTTAAGTAGATTATAGCACATAACTATGAGGTTTAAAATATGCAATTTATCAAAAATTTCTTTAATCATGACAAAACTATCATTGGATTAAGTGGTTTAAGAAAAAAAAAGGAATATATAAAGATTACAATACCAGAGAATTACAAAAAAACGCATATTGTTAATTTTGAATATAATTATTTATTAATGTAAATTTTTTGTAATAATTACCATTTGTAAATCAAACTTTGTACCTAAAAAAACTTTATATATATAGGTTAATTAATAGGTTATACAAATGAAAGTATTCTCTACAATCGCAAATAAAGCTTTTAGTTTATTAAGGAAAACTCCTTGCAAAAAACCTTTGGATTTCATTTCTTCTGTTCCAAAGATATATAAAGAAGGGAAAGCTAGTGGTGTCATTTTTGGCGGTTCAAAGGCTATAGTTAAAAACTTCAATAAAACTTTTGACGGCCCCATACCTTCAGTATTTACAGCCGCAGGAGGTATTGCAGGAGCGGCTTTCATACCTATATTTGGGGGGTGTTCTATAGGTATGACCGGTGGGTATTACGTAGGAAAAACTGTTGTAAAAGCTGGTAAATTAATCTCAAATTTATTTTTTTAATAAATAAAAAAGAGCCAAATCATACGACTTGGCTCTTTAGTTCTATTGAACTGCTGTTATAGACTAATTATTCCATAATTTTGTCAACAACACCAGCACCAACTGTTCTACCACCTTGACGGATAGCGAATCTCATACCTTCTTCGATAGCTACTGGGTTGATTAATTCAACTTCCATAACTACGTTATCACCAGGCATTACCATTTCGCCTTCGAATTTGATTGAACCAGTAACGTCAGTTGTTCTGATATAGAATTGTGGTCTGTAACCAGGGAAGAATGGAGTGTGACGTCCACCTTCGTCTTTTGTTAGAACGTAAACGTTAGCTGTGAATTTAGTGTGAGGTTTGATTGAACCAGGTTTACATAAAACTTGACCACGTTGGATTTCAGTTTTATCAACACCTCTTAATAAAAGACCTACGTTGTCACCAGCTTGACCTTGATCAAGTTGTTTTCTGAACATTTCAACACCAGTAACTGTAGTTTTCTTAGTTTCGCCTAAACCAACTAATTCAACTTCTTCACCAACTTTGATAGTACCACGTTCTACTCTACCAGTAGCAACTGTACCACGGCCAGTAATAGAGAATACGTCTTCAACAGGCATTAAGAATGCTTTGTCTAATTCTCTTTCAGGTTCTGGGAAGTATGAATCAAGAGCATCCATTAATTCCCAAATTTTGTCAACCCATTTATCTTGACCGCGAGCGATTGAAGGGTTAGCTTGAACAGCTTCTAAAGCTTTTAAAGCAGAACCTTTGATGAATGGAATATTGTCACCGTCGAATTCATAAGAAGAAAGAAGTTCTCTAGCTTCCATTTCAACTAATTCTAATAATTCTTCATCATCAACCATGTCGCATTTGTTTAAGAATACAACTAAGTTTGGAACACCAACTTGTCTAGCAAGAAGGATGTGTTCACGAGTTTGTGGCATAGGACCATCAGTACCAGCAATAACAAGGATAGCACCGTCCATTTGAGCAGCACCAGTGATCATGTTTTTAACATAGTCAGCGTGTCCTGGGCAGTGTACGTGTGCGTACTGTCTGTTAGTTGTTTCGTATTCTACGTGAGCTGTAGAGATGGTTATACCTCTTGCTTTTTCTTCTGGAGCAGCATCGAGTTCATCGAATTTTTTAAGTTCTGCTTGACCAGCAGCAGCCATACAAGCAGTAATAGCAGCTGTTAATGTTGTTTTACCGTGGTCAACGTGGCCTACTG
>JAZRSL010000019.1:0-1552 GCA_045651505.1 Candidatus Gastranaerophilaceae bacterium
CTAAATGGCACATTTCTGCTAAGTTAGCACCTTTTCCACCTAATAAATTTTTCATTGTGGAGTTTCCTTCAGCTGTACGATTGCCAAAAGAATAAACATACTTAGTTTTTCCCATTGTGTTAAAATTTTATAGTGTTTTTAAAATAAATTCAGAAATATCTCCTTTTACGGAAACAGTTTGCAAATTTAAGTATTTATTTTTTGAAATAAAAGAGTAAATAAAAAAATATTTTATACAGAAAGATGACGATTTAGATGCCATCAACCAAACGACAATAAAAGTTAGCCGTTGTAACTGATGTTTTATTTATAGTTTTCTACAAATTGTTTTTAGAAAGATTTATGAATTTGTATTTGAGGAAATTCTGCTATAGCGCTATATGATTTAAAGAAATATGAAAAGATTCCAATAAAAAAATCTCGAAAAAGTTAATCTTATGAATGACTAAATAATAAAACTTGGCACTTACAGATGACATCATAAAAGTTTAAACTTTTTGATATTTTTAATATTTTTGGAATATAATTTGTTCTAACATTTAAACGTTATTTTAAATAAAAAAAACAGTAATATTTATGTCATCATTAATAGCTATTGCAGCAGTCGCATTCATCGTTTATTTTCTTTTTAGAAATGTAAACAAAAACCAAAATTCATCTAATTATAATAGAACCAACGATCCAGGACAAAGTTATCAAAGACGTAGAGGTCGTAATTATGGCAAATGGATTGGAGGCGGTTTAGGATGGGCATTTGGTGGGCCATTAGGTGCTATCATCGGATTTGCATTAGGTTCAGCTTTTGGTAACAATTCTAATACAGAAGAATATATAGGTGGAACAACTCAGCAACGTGATTTCAATGTCAGTCTTTTGGTTCTCTCTGCTGCTGTTATGAAAGCTGATGGCTCAGTAAAGAAATCTGAATTGGATTATGTGAAACGTTTCTTTTTAACAAATTTTGGACAAGAACGTGCTGAAAAATATATACTTATGCTCCGTGAAATTTTAAAGCAAGATATTCAAGTATATGAAGTCAGCCAACAAATTGGCAGATTTATGGATTATTCTTCCAAACTGCAACTTATACATTATTTATTTGGAATAGCATCAGCTGATGGTTCTACACATGAAAATGAAGTCGATGTAATTTCTATCATAGCCAAATATATGGGAATATCAAGTTCAGATTTCCAATCAATAAAAGCTATGTTTGTCCAGCAAGTTGATAGCGCATATAAAATTCTTGGAATTAACTCCAATGCAACTGACGAAGAAGTCAAGAAAGCATACAGAGAAATGGCTAAGAAATACCACCCTGACAAAGTGGCGTATTTAGGTGAAGACGTTAGAAAATCAGCCGAGCAGAAATTACAAGAAGTTAATGAGGCTTACGAAAAAATAAAAAAGCAAGAGGCCGTCTAACAAGTTTAGGCGGTCTCTTTTGTTATTGTGTATCCCAATCACCTTTATTTATAATTGAGACTTCATAGGTTGAGACTGGTTTTGTTCAGGTTTTATATATAAAAAAATAAGGCTTTTCCATTGAATT
>JAZRSL010000020.1:0-34901 GCA_045651505.1 Candidatus Gastranaerophilaceae bacterium
TGAAAAAGTGGCTTTCTGATAAAAACTATTCCGATGACGGGATTACTCTCAAGAAAATTCCGTTTGAGCAAACAAAGAATTTTATAAAGCGAGTTAATAAAACCAAAGATAAATACAGAGAACTATATTACAATGTAGGAAAATTGCACTAAAAAAAGGAGAGAATACATGTTAACAAAAAATTCATCAGTAAAAACAAGTTTCTCAGGTGTTGATTTCTCAAAATATTCATCAAAAACATCTGAATTTGTTAAAGAATTTGTAGCTCGTGCTAACAAACCAGGTTATTTCCTAAATTGGGTTAACCTACCACAAGAACAATTAAAAAGAGTTGATGAACTTTATTCAATGGTTGAATCTTTCAAAGCTCAAACAGGTGCTAAAAAACTTAGCGTTATGGGTATTGGTGGTTCTAAACATACAGTAGAACATATGCTTGCTACAAATGGTTTAAACCTTGACGGCGAATCAATTTTATTTTATTCAGATGTAGATTCAATTAGCTTTGCAAGATTCTTGTCAAGACTTGGTAATGATGTATTGTCATCAAGCTATATGATAGCTTCTAAATCTGGTTCTACATTTGAAACAAAAGATGGTTTCTTAAGAATACAAAAAATGCTTGAAGATGCTTATATGTTAAAAGGTTTTTCAGAAGAAGAAGCTAAAAAAGCTGCAAGCAGACACTTTATTGCTGTTACAGATGGTAATGCGGAAAAAAGTGAACTAAGAAGAACTTCTAATGAAAATGGCTGGTTAGGCGATTTATTTATTCACGATGATGTTGGTGGAAGATTCTCTGCATTTGATGATCACGCGCTATTTGCATTAGCTTTTGCAGGTATGAAAAAAGAAGACATGGCAGCTATGCTAAGCTCTGCTCAAGAAGTTTCTGAGCTTTCTTTATCTGCAGATTTAGAATTAAATGATGCATTAAAAGAAGGTATTTTCTGGGCAGATGCTAAAATGAATGGTATTTCTGCTTCTGTTCACCAATATATGGGTTCAATGTTTGAAAATACTGTTTACTGGCATGCTCAAATGCAAAATGAATCTGTAAAAGATACTTTAAAACAAGTAGCTAAAGTCCCAGATGCTATGCACCACTCAGCTGAAGCTCATTTTAACCCAGCTAACAAACTTGTTTTTGCTTTGACTGTCCCATCTGACAATGGTGTATGTTCATCAAATGCAAAAGCTTATATTGAAGCTTTATCAAAATCTTATGAGGTTACAGGTGCTACTTTTGTAGAAACAGTTGAAACTTCTAATTTAGGGCTAACACCAACAGCAGCTGGCGCAGTAACTCAACTGAGAGCGTTTGCAACTTGCTACCAAGAAATTGTTGAAGCTGTTATGTCAGGAAGAGCTCTTCCAGAAGTTCTAGATAGTGTGCTTCAACCACACGTTGAGTTCTATAAAAAGAATCTTAAAGGTGGAGTTGTAGTTCCTGGTAGAATTGGCTAGGAAATATATCAAATAAGACAGGCTATGTTTTTACATAGCCTGTCTTTTTATTTTAAAACTTTACTTTCATGTGTGTTTCTTTTGCGTTTATCCCTGTTTTTGTTATAATTTTTGGTAAAAGAGGTGAATATTATGAAAGACATGTTGGATAAAATTATACAAATCGAAAAAAAATATATTGAATTAGGTGAGACTTTATCTGATCCGGCAGTTATTCAAGATTATAACAGGTTTAGAGATTTATCTAAGCAAAGAAAATCAATGGAAGAGACTGTTGAATTATATTATGCTTGGAAAAAAGCTACTGATGCTATTGAAGAAGCAAAGCAAATGATTTACGAAGAAAAAGATGACGAAATGAAGTCTTTTCTTAAGATGGAAATGGAAGAAAATGAAGCTAAGATTCCTGGATATGAAGAAAGAATGAAGGTTCTTCTCCTTCCACGAGATCCAATGGATGATAAAGATATTATGTTAGAAATCCGTGGCGGTGCAGGTGGTGATGAAGCTAATATTTTTGCCGGTGATTTAGCAAGAATGTATCTTAAATTTGCTGATAAAAAAGGCTGGCAAACTCAAGTTTTATCAAAAACTGAATGTGAAGCAGGTGGCTATTCTGAAATTATTATTTCAATGAAAGGTGATGCTGTTTATTCACAATTAAAATATGAGTCTGGGGTTCACCGTGTTCAACGTGTTCCAGAAACTGAGTCGCAAGGTCGTGTTCACACATCAACAGCAACAGTTGCTGTAATGCCTGAAGTTGATGATGTAGAAGTTGAAATCCGTCCTGAGGATATAGAAATGTCAACAGCACGTTCTGGTGGTGCAGGAGGTCAAAATGTAAACAAAGTTGAAACTGCAGCTCGTTTATTCCACAAGCCAACTGGAATTATGATTTTCTGTACAGAAGAACGTTCGCAATTGCAAAACAAAGAAAGAGCTATGCAAATTTTGAAAGCTAAGTTATATGATTTAGAAGTTCAGAAACAAATGCAGGAGATAACAGATTTACGCCGTTCGCAAGTTGGTACTGGTGATAGAAGTGAACGTATTAGGACTTATAACTTCCCTCAAGGACGCTTAACTGACCATAGAATTGGGCAAAACCTAAACGTTTGGACTGTAATTGATGGAGATTTGGAGGATTTGTTAAATCTTCTTATTGAATATGACCAAAAACTTAAATTAGAAAAACTTGCAGAAGTAGGTTAATTAACTAGCAAAATTTATTTTTATGTGTTTTAAGTTTAGTATGTAAACTTAAAGGAGACTTTTTATGCAAGTAACTAACAATTATACTGTGTATCCAAATTCAGTAAAACCTAATTTTAAAGCCCTTAAAAGTTTGGAGTTTTCGGGCAAGCTTAGAAAAAATCCTTGGCTACAAGAAAAGCTATTAGATGCATTTGAAAGCAATAAAAAGATTATGGCTTTTTGTGAAAAATTTGATACAAAGGTTCAATTTACTCAATATAGAAGTGATAATTATGTTGTTAGTAAAATGAACGTGGCTTATGATGCAATTTCTAAAGTTAAGATGTCATTAGGAGAAAAAATTAAATCTATGTTTAAATCTCCAAATGTTGTAGTTGTTGATGGCTTTTCAAATTTGGCTCACAATGAGCAAACTTCTGTCGATGCGTTAATCGATGCTATGGAAACAAGGACTTATTTATTTGATAATGCTGAAAATGAAATTGAAGCTGCTGTTAAGAAATCAAATTCTAAGAAAAGGTCTAGTAAAATTTCAACAGACCATATTTCAAATAAATTAGAATGGGAAAGGCAGATTTCAGTAAATGAAAGAATAAGAAAATTAACAAATAAATAAATCAAAAAGAGGCTTAAAAATAGCCTCTTTTTTTTGTTTATGGTATATTAAAAATATGGCAAATTTTAGAAAATGCGCGGGTTGTGGAGAGTTAAAACCTCGCGAGGATATGATTAAAATAACTAAAGATTATTTAACTGACGGAGTTATTGTAAATCCTGATTCTAAAACATTTGGCAGATCTGTATATCTTTGTTATAATCAAAGTTGTATAGAAAAAGCGCAGAAAAAAAACAAGTTAAATAAGCTTTTGAAAACAAACAAAAATATAGGCGATTTGAAAGGATTATTGGATGGACAACATTAGGGTAAGTGAATTAGCTAAAGAATTAAATATGACAAGTAAAGATTTATTAGAAAAATTTGCTGAGATTTCAGTTTCTGTTAAATCACACTCGAGCACTGTATCACCCGAACAAATCCGTAAAATAAAAGAACATTTAGGAGTAGCGCCTAAAAAGAATACAGCTAAAAAAGCTTTTATTGTAAAAAAAGCTAAACCAGCACAAGAACCAGAAGTTGTTAAAACAGAAGTAAAAGAATCTCCTAAAGTAGAAAAAGTTGAAAGAGTTCAACGAGTTGAAAAAGCGCCTAAAATTGAAGTTGTCGAAAATCCTAAAATAGAAAAAGAGCCTGAAATTAAAAAAGCTGAAAAACCTGTCGTAAGAATTGAAAGAACCAAGATAGAGTACCCTAAAAATCAATCAAGAATTGAATTTGTAAGAAAAGCTCCTTCAAAACCTGCAGAGGGGGAAAAACGTGAGTTTAAAAAAGACGACAGGGGTGAGAGAAAACCTTTTAATAAACCTGCTGGAGATAAGAAGCTTGTAGAGAGAAGAATTATCCCTCAGGAAATTTATGAAGGCAAAGGACAATCAAAGAAAAAGGCTGATCACAAATCTAAGGATAGAAAAGATTTTAGAGATAAAAAAGAAGATCAAGAAATGATTTCTTTAGAAAAAGCTGCAGCTCAAAAACATAAAAAACGTACGCAAGCTGTGGCAGAGAAAGAAACAGTTACTTCAATTGTTGTTAATCAGCCAATGACAATTCAAGAATTAGCGGATAAAATTCAAAAAACGCCAGCAGAAATCGTTAGATTTTTAATGTTCCAAGGTGTTATGGCGACTGTAAACCAACTCATAGATGTTGAAACAATTAAAAAAGTTTGTGCAGAGTATGAGCTAGAAGTTCTTGAAGAAGATATTGAAGCATTTATGGAAGAAGAGCTTGAAAAAGAAGAAAAGAAAAAAGCTCTAACTGAAGTTGATAAAAAATTACTTAAGAAACGTGCTCCAGTTGTTTCTATTATGGGTCACGTTGACCATGGTAAAACAACATTGCTTGATAGTATTCGTGCTTCAAAACATAAAATTGTTGCTACAGAGGTTGGTGGTATTACTCAGTCTATCGGTGCATATACAGTTTATCTTGATGAAGCAGAAACAAAGAAAATTGTATTTGTTGATACTCCTGGTCACGAAGCTTTTACAGAAATGCGAGCTCGTGGTGCTAAGGCAACAGATATTGCAATTCTTGTAGTTGCTGCCGATGATGCTATAATGCCTCAAACAATTGAAGCTATTAACCACGCAAAAGCTGCAGAGGTTCCAATAATAGTTGCTGTTAACAAGTGTGATAAGCCTGCGGCAGATCCAGATAGAATACTTCAACAACTTACTGAACATGGGCTTGTTCCAGAAGCTTGGGGTGGCGATACAATTGCTGTTAAAGTGTCGGCTTTAATGGGTGACGGTATTGATGAGTTATTAGAATACGTACTACTTGTAGCTGAAGTTCAAGATTTAAAAGCGAACCCTAAAGCAGAAGCTTCTGGTGTAGTTATTGAAGCAAACTTGGATAAGGGTAAAGGCCCGGTTGCGACGTTGTTAGTTCAAAATGGTACTTTAAGAGTAGGTAATTGTATTGTTGTAGGTACTGCTTGTGGTCGTGTAAGAGCGTTGCTTTCTGATTCTGGTGAAAGAATTCAAAAAGCTGAACCTTCAACTCCTGTTGAAATTCTTGGTTTAACAGAAGTTCCAAATGCAGGTGATTATTTTGAAGTTGTTCAAAATGAGAAAGAAATGAAAGCGATTATTGATAAGCGTAAAGAACGTGAAAGAAATAAACGTCTTGATGCAATGTTACCAGCTCATATGAGAAGAGAATCTGGGGCAGCTGATGAAGGCGCAACTCAATTGAATTTGATTATTAAAGCAAATACACACGGTTCTGCTGAAGCTGTATCGCAAGCTATTGCTCAATTTGAATCTGATGAAATTATTACTAAGATTATTCACGTTGGTGTTGGTGATATTTCAGAAGCTGACGTTATGTTAGCATCAGCGTCTAATGCTATGATACTTGGTTTCACAGTTAAAGAAGATGCGAATGCACTTGCTGCAGCTGAGAGAGAGGGTGTTTCAATTAAGAAATATGATATTATTTATCAAATCTTAGAAGATATTGAAAAAACAATGATTTCACTTCTTTCTCCAGAAGTTAAAGAAATTCAAACTGGTCAAGTTGAAATTAGACAAATCTTCACTATTGGTAAGACGATGAAGATTGCTGGATGTTATGTTACTGAGGGTAAAATTAATAGAAATGATACAGCTACGATTTTCCGTGGTGGTAAAGAAATCTTTAAGGGTTCTGTTGACCAGCTTAAACGTTTCAAAGATGATGTGAAAGAAGTTGCACAAGGTTTTGAATGTGGTGTTTCTTTCGTTAAATTTAACGATATACAAGAAGGTGATATCGTTAAATTTACTACTAAAAAAGAAATTGATAGAACTGAATTGTAATTTATTATTTTACATAAAAGCTTGCATTAACATTGGCATTTATCTTAATCGTGCCATTAGAGATGTTTGTTGCGTTGCCCATAGAACTTTCTGCAGCAACATCTGATATTAGATTTTTTGCCATATACAAACGAGGTTGACTACTGTTGTTCGCACTACAACTGGTGCTAATGTTGTTTATTCCGATTATATATGTAGATAGAGCTCCTGCTACAATATCAGCTCTAGTTTTAGCTTTTTCTGAAGCTTTTTTAATTAAGTTATTACATTGGGTTTCGTAGTTTGATATGCTAAAAGATAAGCTATCTACATTTGTAGCTCCTGCTACAATAGCTTTGTCAATCATTAATCCAATCTTATTGATTGTTTTTGTATGAACTAAAATTCTATTCGTGACTTCATATTTTTCAAAAACTTTTTTTGAATTAGAGTAAGAATAAATTGGTGTTGCATTGAAGTCTGAAGTCTTTATATAGTCACCATTATTAGGGTTTATTAACAATTTTAGTTCGTTTAAAACTTTGTCTGAGATTTCTTTATTCGTTATTGAAGCTTTTTGAATAGACTTTAAGTCTTCTGTTTTAACTGTAAAAGAAATTTCAGCTGTGTCTGGAGCAATTTCTGTAGACTCTGATGTGTTAACAGAAATGTATCCTCTTTGGACCTCTGAGCTTGCTTCTACCGAGCTTATTAAACCATTAGTTATTAATCCTATTAAGCATAAAATAGCTAAACTTTTTTTCATACTAATCTCCTTCTAGTTTTTCATAAATATTATATTATTATAACGAAATTTGTTAAAAAAGGTTCATTGTTTAATAATCTTAATAACTTGATTATTTAGTGTGATTATATTAAAATATACTTAAATTTGAGAGATTTGAGGATATTTTTTATATATGAAAAAAGCTTTATTAATCGCATCAGTGCTATTTATTGCAGTTATTACAACTGCTTGTATTAATAATATTGCTGTACAAGAGCTTAATAATAAAGCGGCTGAATTTATGCAAAAAGGTGACTATGAATCAGCTGTTAATAGATTACAAGCAAGTATTGATTTAGATTCTTCAATGTATGAAACTTATTATAATTTAGGTATAGCGGCTACAAATGCCAAAAAATATGAGGTTGCAATAGAAGCCTTAGAAAATGGTATAAAAATTAAACCTGATAATGCAGATTTTTATTACTCATTAGCTGTAGCTCAAGCAGAGTGGGCAGAAATGCTTTTAGAAGATGAAGATAAAAAAGCGCTTGAAGAGAATAAATTAAAAGCTGAAGAATTGAAAAAAATAGCTACTATAAATGCAACTAAGTATTTGGAAATGAAACCTAATTCTGATGATAAAGCTGAAGTTGAAGAATTAATAGAAGATTTAAAAAAAGAATATAAAGAAGAGCAAACTAAGTTACTGAAGGGTTAATAATGTTTCAGGCTCATTCACAAGTCCTATGTACCGTTTTAGGTGTTAATATATATTTTTATGGAGTAATTTTAGCCGTTGCTATAATTGTAGGAACTCTTTTGGCTGATTATTTAGGTGTAAAATATTTTAATCTAAAAAAAGATACAATTATAGATTTGTCTCCGTACTTAGTTATCATGGGTATAATTGGAGCAAGAGCTTACTATTGTTTGTTGAACTATGATTTTTATTTAAGATTTCCTACTGAAATTTTAGCAATTCGCCACGGTGGTATATCTATTCACGGTGCAATTTTAGGGGGTATAATTGGCTTAATTATTTTTGCGAAACGTCATAATAAATCAATTTTAAAACTTTCCGATGTTACTGCAGTTGGTTTGGTATTAGCTCAAGCTATTGGACGTTGGGGCAATTTCTTTAATTCTGAAGCTTTTGGACTTCCTACAAATTTGCCGTGGAAATTGTATATTGCAGAGCAATATAGGCCAATACCATTTACTGAGTACGAATATTTTCATCCTACATTTTTATATGAGAGTATTTTAGACTTTTTAATTTTTATTGTACTTCTATTCATTCTAAGAAAACAAAAATATAAAAGAGAAGGTTCGATATCTCTTTTATATTTAATTTTATATTCAGTTGTGAGAATTTTTGTAGAAAGTTTAAGAATTGATAGCGTAAAATTTGTTCACGGAATTCCGATTGCAATAGTTGTATCAATTGGTATAATATTGATGGCGTTACTTATAATAATTTATCGAAATTATTTTAAAAAGGTTATATAATGAAAGCTGTTTTATTTTACGGACCTCAAGATATTAGATATGAAGATACAATGATTAAACCTTTAGCAGAGGGTGAAATCCTTGTAAAAGTTGAAGCCGCTCTTACCTGTGGAACAGATGTTAAAACATTTAAGAGAGGCCATCCTGTTTTAATTAAAGATATACCATCTGGGTTTGGGCACGAATTTGCAGGTGTAGTAGAAAGGATTTCAAATGGTGTTGAGAATGTTAAGGTTGGAGACAGAGTTGTTTGTGCTAATTCTGCACCTTGTGGAGAGTGCTTTCATTGTAAAAGAGAAGAATATAATCTTTGCGAAAATCTTAATTTGTTAAACGGAGCTTATGCTGAATATATCGTTGTTCCTGAAAGAATTGTGAAAAAGAATACATTAATTCTTCCAGAAAATCTACCTTTTGAAAAAGCTGCATTTTGTGAACCATTAGCTAATGTTGTTCATGGTGCAGAAAGGACAGATATTAAGCCTGGTGATACTGTCGGTGTAATTGGTATTGGGCCAATCGGACTTATGTTTGCTCGCATAGCTAAGTATAAAGGTGCAAGAGTTATCGTTGCTGGGCGAAATAAAGAAAAATTAAGATTAGCTGAAGAGTTTGCTAAAGCCGATGAAGTAGTAGACTTGAATAAATATCCAAATCCGGAGAAGATTTTTAAAGAATTTTCTAATGAGAAAAAGGGGTTAGATGTTGTTATAGAATGTGTTGGTTTGCCTGAAATATGGGAGCTAGCTTTTTCTTGTGTGAGAAAAGGTGGTACTGTGCATTTCTTTGGAGGTTGTAAATCAGGTTCAACCGTTAGTTTCGACACAACAAAAATGCATTATGGTGATATAAAATTAATGAGTGTCTTTCACCATACACCAAAATATTTTCGTCAAGCGTTAGACTTAATTGCATCTGGAGATGTGCAAGTTGAGAAACTTATTACAGATACTTTACCTTTAGAAAAAGTTTCGTATGCTATGGAACAACATATAGCTGGAAATGCGATAAAATTTTTAATTAAACCATAATCTGGAATAAATGTTTTCCAAAAAGGATTATCCCTATAAAAATACTTATGAAAGAGGCGAACATAACTGCCCCTGCTGAGATGTCTTTAGCCATTCCCACCATTCTTGAGTATCGATTATGAAAAACTGCATCAAGCGTAAATTCAATCGCAGTATTAAGCATTTCTGAAATTATAACAATTGCTATAGCAAATAATATTAAACAAAACTCAATAGCTGAAAAATTTAGTAAATATGCAGAAATTAAAACAAGTAAGGCAATAATTACATGGATTCTAATATTTATTTCACTTTTTAAAACAATTCTAAAGCCTTTACGAGCGTTCTTAAATGTATTATTAAAACCTTGAGATTTAAATCTTGTCATAATTGATACTTTCCAGAGCTTGTTTTTGTGTTGCTATAACAAAATTATAGTCTTCTTCTGTTTGGTGGTCAAATCCTAAAAGATGCATTAGCCCATGGCTTATCAAGAAAAACAATTCTTGTTCTCGATTTTGTGAATTACTAATATCTCTATTAACTTGCTCTTCAACTTTATCAAGTGCAATAACAATTTCTCCTAGATTAATATCTCCGTCAAAGACAAAGCTCTTTTCATCATCTGCAAAAATAGCAAATGTTATTATATCTGCTGGTTTATCTCGAAATCTATAATCACGATTAAGCTCGTATGTTCTATCTGAATTACAAAAAACGATATCTAGGGTTATTGAGTCATAATCTCTATTAGCAAGGCAAGACTCTTCTTCTAATTCTGAAATTAAGAATTCTAGCATATTACGTGTCTTGGCTATTACATCTTTTTCATTTAACTTCCAGTTTTTATAGATATTCTCAGTGAAAATATTAATTGTTTTCATTTTTCTTACTTTCTAATTCTTTAATTTTTGAATCTAAATCTGAATCAAGTATCGCAGGAACTGATTCTTCAATAGTAGGGATTATTAATTGTTTGTTTTTATCTAATTCTTGTACTAAATCATTATGATATTTAATTCTTTTGTGGTGCATACCTCTAAGCATCCTAGAAAAAGTTTCTGCAATTGTTTTCAAGTCTTTAAGAGTAAGAGGTGAATCTTCTAATTGACCATCATTTAGTCTTTCTTTAATAATTTTTGAAATAATAGCATCAATTTCTTCGTTAGAAGGGTTTTTAGCTGCTCTTACTGCTGATTCTACAGCGTCTGCAATCATAAGAATAGCAGTTTCTTTAGTGTTTGGTTTTGGCCCAGGATATCTAAATTGTTCTTCTTTAACATTTTCTTCGCCTTCTTCTTTCAAGGCTTCGTTGTAGAAATAGCTTACAAGGCTTGTTCCGTGGTGTTGCATTATAAAGTTATGTATAACTTGCGGTATGTGGTATTCTTTAGCTAGTTCAAGGCCATCTTTTGGATGTGCAGTGATAAGCATTTTGCTAAACCTTGGTGTGCAAGTTTTATGCGGGTTTTCTATACCATAGAAAGATTGATTTTCAACAAAAAACATTGGTCTCATTAATTTACCAATATCGTGATACATAGTTCCAACTCTAGCTAGAATAGGGTTAGCTCCAATTGCTTCTGCTGCCGCTTCAACAAGCTGTGATACTATTAAGCTATGATTATATGTTCCAGGAGCATCTGATAATAATCGTTTTAGTAGTTTACTATCTGCTAGTTCTGCAAGACCATAAGGTGTAAGTACCCTAAATGTATTTTCAATTATTGGTAAAATTCCAAGTAAGAAAACTCCACTTATAACAAAACAGTTTAAAACTAATAATATTAAATCCCATAGGATTTTTCTATTATCAATGTCCATCATAAAGCGTTCTAATAGATATATGCCGCCAACAAGTAAGATACCAGTTAATGTTATCTTTAAAGCTATTATTAATAAATCCGAACGTTTAGAGAATTTAAGGTTAGACATTGCAGTCATAACAACAGTGTTTAAGAACATAAATGAAACGATTACTTCTGTTGGATAATGCATACCTACAGAAAGTAGTGCTAATACAATTGTAGAAGCAAAGAAGGCGTTTCTTGGTGTTGTAAATATTGATAATAAAATTGTATAAGCAGGTATAGGTAATATATAAGGTGAGAAACCTGTTGGTAATACTGCAGCAATGAAAGCAATTATTAAAGTAAAAGCAGCCATCATTAGTAGATATCGAGTATTATAATATTGTTTTTCAAAGTTCTTTTCATACTGAAGAAAGACAAATGTAAAAAATCCGATTAAAGAAAATATTCCAATTATACCTTTAAAGTTTACTTGTAGTACATTATAGCCAGCAGCACGAAGAGCATCTCGTTTTAATTTGTCTACATAATCATCTGCAGATACTATAGGCTGACCTTTCTTAAAGACAACTTCATACGGTTTAACCGCATCCTGAACATTTTGTTTTGCAATTTCTGTTGCATATTCGTCAATAACTAAATTAGGTACGATAATTTGATTTAAAATACCTGTAATCAGTAAACTTTTGTATCTAGTTACATTGTATGGAATATTTTTTCTGATGATTTCAGATACATTGTTATTATCAAAATCTTTATACGAAACACCTTTATTAAGCACTGAAGTTAATGTAACCATTGATTTATCAAAAAGATATTGGATATCGTTATCACTAGCACGGTGCATAAAGTCAACGAGTTCACCTTTATTTGCAGCTTCAAATAAAACACTTATCTCTTCAGCTTTGATTTTATCAGCTACATTTTTTTTGCGAATCTTTATGACGTTATTTTGCAGAGCTATCAAACTGTTTGTTATAAATTCGTCTTCTGCTTGAGTAAGTATTGGTTCAACATTCTGTGCAACTTCTTTTTTATGTTGTTCTGTTTTTATAGTATCAACTACTTTGATATCTTTTTCAGCAATAACATCCCTAAGAGCAATATTATTGTTTATAATTTTTTGGAAAAAGAAATTCTGTGAAGATATAGCTGCTGTCATTAAAGCAGTAAAAATTATAAAACAAAATATATTTCTGAATTGTTTTGATGATATGAAATCTAAAAATTTTTTCATTTCAGTTCCTCTTTTTAATGGTTAATTAACCTTTCTCTTCTCTCTTTTTTACTACAAACCCGCACTTAGTACAAGCTAATATTAAGCCAGTACTGTCTATAGGCATAAAATTGTGTTCGCAAGTTAATGCATCATCAATTTCTTCATATGTTGGTTTTTGCGGAATTGTTTCCTTAGTTTGGCGTTTGTTTAGCCATTTTATAAAAACTTCTAATATATACATGATAGTTTATATTCTAAATCCATTTGGTAAAAAGTAGCTAAGCTTTTTGATTTCTAGTGTACCAAGATTCTCTGTTATTACTTCGATTTCTTGTTCATCACCTTGAAATTCATATAAAACTTGTCTGCAAGCTCCACAAGGATAGCAAGAGTCAGAATTCGGAGAATAAATAGCTACTGCAATAATTTCTCTTTCGCCTTCAGAAACGGCCTTAAATATAGCGGTTCTTTCTGCACAATTCGTTAGTCCAAAAGAAGAATTTTCTACGTTACAACCTTTGTATATTTTGCCATTAGTAGTCATTACCGCAGCTCCAACGGCAAACCTAGAAAACGGTGAATAAGAATTTTTAGAGGCTTCTTTTGCTTTATCCATTAATATTTTATAATCTATTTCCATATTTTCATACTACCTTATTTGCATAAAAAGTAATCAGTTAATTGGTTAATATATGCTAAAAAAAAGCGGTTAACCGCCTTTTTTAGTTATTTGTAACTCTTACGCCCATTGGATCAATTGCATATGTACTACCTTCATCTTTTATTTCAAAATTAATAGGTACTGTTGCTGTTCTAGAGCAAGCTTTGATTGTCCATATTTCTTGCCATTTGTTGTTTTGATTTTCGCTAGAAACTGCTGTGTCAATGATTGCAAAATCTTTACAATCAGGAGCAGCAACCCTATGTGCAAACATATATGCAGTGAACAATGTATTTTCTTGTAGTTTTGTATCAGCAATTGATTTTCCAGGAAGTGGTAAATTTGTATCATAATTATATGCATATACTGCAGTTATAATACCAATTAATGCTATAAATGAAAATAAAGCCTTTTTTAACATAATTAAATCCTTTCCTTATCACTTATGCAAATATTATAGCACGTTTTTTTATTTTTGTGAAAGTATATATAAATTTATGTAGTAATAATAAAAGGGTGCCCTTTTAACAGAACACCCTTTTAAAATATATTACACTACACTATTCCGCGAGCTCGTTTATAATCTTCTGTAAGTTTAGTCATTTCATCCGCATTGCTTGATTCGACAGTGTATGGAGCATATTTCGCTCTTACAGCATCAAAGATTTCATCTTTTTTTTCAGAAACTTTTTTAGTACTGTCTTCTGTTATTCCTAGCATACTATTTGATTTGTATTCGTGAGTGGTTGATTTTACCATTTTTTCTGCTTCTTTGGCTATAGTTATAAGTTTTTCTTTACCACAAAAAGCAACATTATAATTCATTATATTTTTCTCCTTTCAATTAAACCTTGTAACTAAATGAACGTTCAATTGCATTTTGGAATGCTTGTTCACAAGATTTTAATTCTGCATCTACCATTTCAATTCTAGATTGATATTCCTTCATTTGTAAATCTAGCCGTTTTTCTAAAACTGCTAATTTATCTCTTCGTCCTTCCATTTCCTTAACGGCTGGGTTATCAGGATCTAGATTATTGCCTAAAGCTAGTATTTCATCCTTTGATGTACACAAATCCATTTTTGCGCTAGAAATATACTGAATTTGGTTTTCAAGGGTTAAACGATACGCAGTTAAATACATCATGCGAAAATTTGACGAAATTAATCCCATAATACTTTCCTTTTGATTATTATCTTGTTTCGTTGAGATTTTTACCTTTCAGGAATGTATGTTCATTGTTCTCTGCAATCAAGCTTTCCATTTTATGAAGTTGATGCTTGTGATAATTTACACGATACTTTGCCATTTTTAGCTTCTGCCTAATGGTAAGCATTTCCTTAAGGCTTGTAATCAAACTCACAGCCAGCGCTTTAAATGGATTTTTTCGTATAAAGAAAGAACGAGCAAAATTCATAAAATTCACTAACCGTTTTATTGATTCTTGTAGTTCATTAGGCATGGTCTACACTCCCACACTTACTGATACTACATGTAAGTTAAAACATGTGAACTTTAATAATTGCTTTTCTTTTTGAATATTTCGAAGTTTTGTTACATTTTTTAACATGTTATCTATAGTCAACTCCAGTTTTTTGCTTTGGGTTAAAAATAAACTTGTTTTTATAAGTATTTTCTTGTTGTATGTTATTTAACGGCATTTTACCCAAAAACTTTAATTCTTTTCTATTATAATAATTCTGTTCGTTACAAAAATTTACAAGGGCAACAATAGCCTTATAAAAAGGGTTGTTAACAAAGATATTATCCAACATTATTCTAAAAAAAGTACGTCCTTGCATTTTAATTTCCGTATTATATACAAACAAATAAAACGATTATAAATCTTCAATTTGCTTACTTTTGCTTTCAAGATCATCTTTAAGCATTTTTCTAACAATATCACTTTGTGTATCAAGCATTTTGCAAACAGTTTCAATATTAGCAACTTTTTGAGATAGGATAGTATCAGCGTTTGATAAAACATTTTGAGAAACAGATTGATAAGCAGAAAGAGCTGCAGATGAAGTACCTTGCATTAAGTTACCCATAACAACTGCAGGTAGCCCAAGTTCACCTAAGTAAGGTGCAGCAGCCGTCATAATACCACCCCAACCAGAAACTAATCCAGCTAGTGGCATAAGTATATTTGAAGCTCCTATTCCATAGCCATTGGCAGTTCCTACGCCATAAGCTGCCGTACTTGCAATGTCTGCTATGCTACCAATTCCTGAAGCAAAACCCGTAGGAGATCCATTAGATGAGCCATATCCTAAAAGAATGCGCCCAATAGAAGAAGCGCCGCCAGTTGCGTATCCGCTTAATCGAGCAGCATAACCACTTGGAAAACCAGAATAATTACCTAAACTATTAACTCCAAAAGAAGAATAAGTGCCTGTCAAACCACCTGTTCCACCTGTATATTGTGTCCAGTAAGATGTACCAGGGATATTCATTGCAGAAGTACCGCCTAGCGTTGTCATAAAAGCTGACGGTGCAAATAAACTAGCTAATTGATATAAGAACCCTCCAGCTGCCTCAAAGCCTGTGCCTGCGCCAGCAGATCCAGCAACTGTTAAGTCTCTCAATCTATCGTAGGTTTCATACAACATAGCTTTAGCATCTCCAGATGCTGAGCCATACCTATTAGCTATTACTAAATGTCCGTCATTTTTGTATGCCATTTTTCTTCTTTCTGTTTTTTTTTATTCTAACTTTAAGTTTAATTACTAGCCGCCAAAAGTTTTGAATGATTTATCAACATTGTCTTTAACAACTTTTTGTACAGCATCAATTTCATTTGATAGAGCATTGTGTTCTGTTTCAAGTTGTTTTAGTTGTAGTTCTAATTGTTGATCCTGTTGATGGATTATAGAGGTTTTAGCATTAATATCTTGTACGATTTTATCGTATTTAGCACTTTCATAATAATACTGATTCATTGCATCTTGGTAAGCAGCGTCATCAGTAATAGTTTCCATTGATAAAGTGTAAGTCATACTGTCATCTTGGAACCTAATACTTGAAAATCTTCCATTGCCATCTGTTTCTAGTAAAGCCTTTTCAGTTTTTTCTATTTTTGTTGAAACATAAGTTGCGTTATAATAAGCCAATTTCTCTTGACCATCAATATTGTTTATTCCTTCTCCACTATTGTACGATTTTTCTAAATCAGCATAAGTAGTGTAGTAAGTTACGCCGTTCATTTTAAAACTGTAAATACCACCACTATATTCACCAGTTTCAGGGTTATAATAATCTACAATATTAGACGTTATTCCTTGCTCTTTCATATCAGCAACAATCTGTCTTATTTCAGCTTCTTGTGACTCATCTAAAGTTGCTATAGGAGTAAGTTCACAGTTTCCAATATAAATAGGATGTTCTAATTCGTTATAAGCCATTTCGGCTGTGTCTAAAGCTAATTCAGCAGCAGCTAAATCACTTTTTAAACTTACCATATCAATTCCTTTAGTATTATTAGAACCATAAACTAAGTATTCACTGTTTGTTCCTAATAAATTATCCATTTCTTCTTTTATAACGAAATTACCAGCAGCATCAAAATAATACTTGCTTAGATCTTGTGTGTTAACAATAGCACCTGCAGATTTTAAACTAGCAATGGTTACGTCAGCCAATGCTTTTGCTTCCTCTGATAAGTTGTTATAATTAGTGTAATCCGCTGTTCCATCTCCATCTACGTCATATCCATCACCTGCAACAGCGATATTAGCAGTAGCAGTATTTGGTGTACTATAATTTTCGAGTTTTGTTAATTCAACTTTAGCATCATTATATGCTTTTAAAACATCATTGTAATTTTTTTGAGCTTCTTTTACAGCATTTCCTGCTAAAATTATTTGTTCTTTTGTTGCTGCGTTTTCAGCAAATTGAACTTGTGGATCTGTAAGTTTTTTCTCAGAACCTTTATATACATCTGTATAGTAGTGATGTGTTACAACATAATTGTACTCTTCTTCAGGTGTTGCTAACTGTTGCCAACTATCAATAGTAGAACCATTTAAACCGTCTGTAAATGAATATTGAACTTTCGTAAATTCTTGAGTACTAGGAGGTACTGGTACTTGCAATCCTAGCATTTGGTTAAACAAATTTGCACTCTGATTAGACAATGCTGTTCTAGCTTGGTTAATTTGTTGTCCTTCATATTCACAATTTGTTTTTCTTGCTACTAGAGCCAAATATCTAGCTTGAGAAGCCGCCATACCCATAGATTAGGTCTCCTATTTTGTTGTTGTTAATTGTTTAATTAAACTTATATAAAAGTCAATATTCTACCAATAACATTATAATAGTAGGTTTGTAAAATTTTAATAAACTATATACAAAAATCAATATATTAGAGTAGAAAAGAATAAGAAAATACTACATTTAATGTATAAAGCGAGAGAAAATTTTTGAGTTATGGTATAATCAAATTTATGAAATTTATCACAAGCCTTTTAATTTTTTTAGCACTGATTGTAACAATTCCAGTTCACGCTATAGAAGAAGTCGTTTTGGATATCGACGGAGATATTTCTGATGGTTTTTTAAACGATGATCTTATAACGGATGAAGATTGGTATTTTGATATGGGAGGAAAGACTCTTAGACAAAAAATACAAGAAATTAATGCTAAAGAATACCCTAACATAGGTAAATCTCATTATTTATTAGAAGAAATATTAACAAAAAACTTTGAAAACTCACCAATTAAAACAATGCATTTATTTGGATACTATCGTTCTAATTTAAGCTATGATTTCAATCCTGATGATAATGATACGAAATATAATTACAACGATATTGATGTCGGTATTAATGGTAAGTTTAGAAATGAAAAAAATTATTATGAATTAAGGTTAAGATTTACGCCAACAGATGATTATGATTTTTTTCAATATCTACCTAGTAATATTTATGTGGCTAATACATCAATCCCTAATCATACTATTATTGTCGGTAATACAAGGACGGCTACTGGATATGAGGGTTCAAAATCTTCTGCGGTAATACCTTTTGTTGCCCGTTCGCAAATTTCTAGAAATTTTGGTAATACTCGTAAACTTGGGGTAAGGATCAAGGGGAGTTATGATTTAGTAGAGTACGATTTAGGAGGTTATAGTTCTGATACGTATTTTAGAAGATTTTTCCCAGGTGCTGAGTTTGCTGGATGGCTGTCTTTAAAGCCTCTTGGCAAAACAAATGGTAAATATGGACGTTTGAAATTAGGAACAGGAGTTACAGCAGGTCAACATGATATTAATTATAATGTAATTGGGGCTTATGCAAGTTACGAATATAAGAATTTTTATACAAACTTTGAATGGGGTAAGGCTGATGGTTATAACGGAGCAAAAGCGTTATCTTCTAAACAAGCTGAAGGTTTATATACAACTGTAGGTTATAGGATTACGCCAAAGTTGCAATTTATTACAAGGTATGATCAATACAAACCAGATTTAGATTATTCTGCTGATATCAGAAGAGAATATACTGCTGGTATTAATTATTTTATTAAAGGTCAAGCTGTAAAGCTAATGCTAAACTATGTTTTCTGCCAGAATGATGTAAAAGACGATTCTCACAGAATTATTCTAGGCTCACAATTTTTATTGTAATTATACCGGGATAAAAATTTGTGACGGACGTCTATATAAATTGTCAGTAATAGCGTCTGAAACAGCTCTGCCATCGTTTGTAATGATTTCTACATGTCCGTGTCTTGCACTATAACCAGCTACGCCACGACCATAAACAATAACTGTTCCTGGCGGTAAATCTTTTAATGGAGTTGAAGCAGAAATTTCTTGAAAATTTGAATTACGTCTTAATGTATCAGCTAACTGATAAGCAGAAGCAACTCTCGGTAACCCTCCATCTACACCAGCATCAGTAAGAGATGTCATAACGTGTCTTGCACATGTTCCAGTAAAGCGTTGTGGATCCTTTCTTTGAGAAGTAACTTTCTTAGTAACTGGGTCAATTACAAAACCAGCATTTCTCAAAGCTATGTCTGCTATACGTGAACCTTTTTCAGAATTATAATTTGATAAAGATCCTGTATATGAAGAAGTTCTTCTTGTACGACTTACGCTAGAAGATGTAGTTGTTGTCGGTGCAGATGTGTTCAAAGTTGAAAAATGATTTACTGGAGTTGAAATTGAAGGAAATACCGTTTCATTGGGAGATA
Organism: Candidatus Gastranaerophilaceae bacterium; assembly: GCA_045651505.1. Lineage (GTDB taxonomy): Bacteria > Cyanobacteriota > Vampirovibrionia > Gastranaerophilales > Gastranaerophilaceae > CAG-196. The sequence continues at coordinate 19,228 of JAZRSL010000020.1, forward strand.
ATTGCGGTATTGCTCTGAAATTTGTAAATCCAGATGGTAGGCAACCTCCTAAGCTTTGTGATAAATAGTCCTCTTGTGAATAATTTGATGAATTGACTGGAATATTAAAAAAATCAAAACTAGGCATTGAATCTTGAAATGATATAGAAGAAAATTCAAATGGCATTATATTAAAATTATTTCCAAAACTTAAACTATCGATGTTAAACATTTAAAATATCCCCGAAATATCCCTGTATTATAATAAAGTTTTTGTGGGTTAAAAAATTGTCTTTTATGTAACAATTATTTACATTTATTATAGGATTTTTTTATATGAAAAATGCTATATTATAATCTTGAGATATTGTAAATAGGAGAAATATTATGAAAAAAATAATCCCAATTGTAGGTTTGAGCTTAATGTTATCAAGCGTAGCATATGCTGACGGTAATGCTTTTACACCATTAAATTTTAATGACACTTCATATAACGCACCTACTGCAACGTCTTATTCTGCACAAGCTATAAGTGCTATGGCTGAATCTGAAGCTATCGGTAATGGAAATATCCAAAATGCAATTTCTCAATTAGAAAACGCTCAAGTAGATATTAGAAATGATTTATTAAATTGTAAAACAAAATATGCTGATGTAGATGCTCAATATAAATTGATTAAAGCAGAAAGAGCAGCTCTAAAAAAACAAGTGAAAAGTGTTGAAAGAAGAATTAAAGAAATAGAAAATGCGAAAGAAAGAATTCGCAAAAATATGCTTTAATTTTAAATAAGAAGAGAGAGAAGAATGAGCGCTCAAAAGTTTAAAAATGAGCGCTTTTATTTTTTATTTTCTATTTTCAAATAAATGAGGAACTCCTGAAGAATTTTGACAAACACCAAATTGGCAATCAGTATTGTAGCTATAATTTTTAGGCCTATTTCCAAAATTTTGAAGCCCTTCTTCATCAGCAGGGTTTCTGCTTGGATTTAATCTCGTTTCAGGTGTATCAGAATAATCATTTATTATACTATTTTGAGCATAAGTTGGTTTTAGCCGGTCTCTCTTAAATTGTGCTATTGAACAAGCGGCTCCGTCTTCTATTGAACAAGCTGTAAAAGCTGGCATTGAAAACAATAACGCAATTATTATTAAACATAATTTCATAAAGACTCCTTTTTATTTTTATTTTAACTGCCCACCTGTTTTATACAGTAGAAAAAGTAACTAGCCTGTAAGCATTATTTTAAAAGCATCTGACTCAACTCGACTGTTTGTAGGATTAACAAAACTTAACATAGTGTTACTATCTTTAAGTGAGGTATTTCGGAGGCTTATTTTGTACGCTTATAGAGAGCAAACGCAGGTAAGAAGAATTCATGCAGTTCCACAGCATAGAGTTGTGAGCTCTCCTGTTGTGCGTAAAAAGCCTATAATTAAAAAGAAAAAGAACTTTTTTCTTGAATTTGTAAGATCAACAGTTAGCTTATCCTTTTTATTTGCCTTTGCAATTTTTATTTTTCCGACAGCATACAATTGCCTTATTAAACAAGTATTTTATCCAAGTCACGAATTTACAACTTCTAATTACGAAAACAATTTAAAGACTGAAAATCCTACTTTCTCAAATAAGGTAAATCTATATTCTTTAGCAAATCCTGTAACTAATTATGTTCATAATGATATGTTTAATGGGGATTTGCTATTAACTCCAACAGTACAAAAGATGCACAGTGAAGTTACTTCAATGTATCAGACTTCAGAGATGACTGAACTTAAAAAACAAATATCCTCACTAATGTCTCAATACCCTAAAATTAAACCAGCAATTTATGTTTGGGAGTATGATGAAGGGAAATACTTAAATATAAATGCCGAAGAAATCTACCCAGCAGCTAGTATAATTAAGCTTCCAGTGTTGGTTAGAATGTTTAAGTCAATTGAAGCTAATCAGTTTACTATTTATGATGAGATGAAAATGACAGAACAATATCGTTCGTCTGGTTCTGGCAATTTACAATATTCTCAAGAGGGTCGTTCTTACACAATAGATTATCTAGCAAAGATAATGATTCAGGATTCTGATAATACTTCTACAAATATGATAATGTCAAAACTAGGTGGAATGGATGACGTAAATATAGGACTTAGAGATTGGGGGTTGTCTAAAACTTATGTTAGAACTTGGTTGCCAGATTTAGGTGGTACAAACAAAACAACAGCAGCAGACATGGCTAAGATTTTATATAACCTAGATAATCCGGGTTTTTTAAATATAAATTCAAGAGAATACATAATAGACTATATGAGTCATGTCAAAAATGACAGACTCATACAGGCTGGTCTTGGAGAAGGTTCTCTATTTATTCATAAAACAGGTGATATTGGTACAATGTTGGGTGATGCTGGTATTGTTTTTGCTCCAAATGGAAAAAAATACATAATTGTTATTTTAGCAAAACGTCCTCATAATTCGTACCAAGGGAAAGACTTTATAGTTAAAGCTTCAGAACTTATTTATAAAGCTATTGTCGGATAATTATTCGCTCCGTTCTCCTAATTCTTTATCCATTAGGTAGAGAGCAACTTTATCATCACCGAAGACTTCAAGTCTTTTTATAATATTTTTTACTGCTTCTTCTTCCTCGTTTTGTTCTGCAATGAACCATTCTATAAAATTTAATGTTGTTCTATCATTTTCTTCTTCAGCTTTTTGAGCAATTTCCATTACGGCTTGTGTAATACACTTTTCGTGTTCAAGAATTTTGTTAAAAATTGATAAAATCCCTTCAAATTCAAATTCGGGGGTTTTTATCTGTTTTAGAGTAACAAAACTATCTCGATTAATTATAAAATCAAAAATTTTTAAACCGTGCTCAACTTCTTCTTTAGCTTGAAATTTAGTCCAAGAAGCAAAGCCATTTAAACCTAGCTCTTTTAAATGTGCTGACATTGACAAGTAAAGGTATCCAGAATAAAATTCCTTGTTTATTTGTTCATTTAATATTTCATTAATTGAATTACTAATCATTATTATTCCTCCATAAACCGTGTATATTACAATATTCAAGAGCATTTATGTTCTCTTCATTTTCTTGGAACTCAAATTCTGCAATTTCATTTGGATTCAAATATTTTAGATACAGTTTAGATTTGTCTTTAGTGCAAACTTCAATAAACTGAATATAATGTTCTTCAATCATAGGGTGATGGTTCAACTTAACAACTATTTTGTTCTTCTCTTTTTCTATTATTGGTATGTGTTTTTCTGCAAGTTCATTGTTTTCGTCATATTTAGCAATTAGTTTTTTCATACTTTCACCGCAACATACAAGTTCACCAATTCCAGGTAAAATAATTTGCGTTAAATTGCCACAAATATTACATTTATAGAGTTCTAATTTCTCAGTCATTTTTACCTCCTTTTCTACTTCATGTTAATGATTCCAAGCGTTATCGCATTGTAGTATCGGGTAATTTATGTTACTATCAAAATATGCAGAACTTTTTTAATACTGGAAAACCTAATCAAGAAATAACTCCATTAAATAATCAATATGAGAATTTAAAGGATCATTACGAACAAATATTTATAGAAGCGGCTGAGAGTATACGACGTGAGATAGAAAAGTTTAAGCCAGAAAATCCTTGCACATTATGTTCAGTAAAAAATTGTTCAATTCAAAAAAAAGACATTTTTGCAGATTTTCCTTCTGGCTGCAAGTACAGAGAGTGGCAAATGCAAACTTTAACATTTCTTTCTGGTGATTATAAACAAAAATTAAAACAAATTTATGATTCAATAATGGAGAGAAAAAATGAGTGCGACTGCTCTCAATGTGGTAACTGTTGTAGGTTAGCTGTGAGTGAGTATTCATATGAACAGTTAAAACAAAGAGCTTCTAGAGGAGATAAATATTCTAGGGATTTTGTTTCAGTTTTTGTTCCTTACAAAGCTGATGAAGAAGCTAGAAAAGCTAATCCAGAGTACTTTGACCTATTAGAAGACACTATGGAAGATCAAAAAGTCTATTACTATTATTGTCCTAAACTGACTGGTAATGAATGTTCTGATTATGAAAATAGACCAAATATATGCAAAGATTTTCCACATAATCCATTAAAACTACTGCCATCAACTTGCAGTTATAATGCTTGGAAAAATTCAGTTTCAAAGCAAGCAATGCTATTAAAAGCAAAAGGTGATATTATAGAATTTTATAAAACAAAACTTGGGTAAAAATATGATTAATTTATCAGGATTAAAACTTGAAGAAATAGAGCAGTTTACAGAGGAAATGGGCGCAACTAAGTTTCGCGCTAAACAAATTCACAACTGGATTTATTCAAAATCTGTATCAACAATTGATGAAATGACAAACCTTTCTAAAAATTTTAGAGAAGAATTAAAACAAAAAGCTGTTGTTACTGATACAAAGATAAAAACAAAACAGGTAAGTGACGATGGAACAATAAAATACTTAATAGAATATCCAGATGGTGAATGTGTAGAAACAGTTTTAATGCGCTTTGACAATAGAGCTAATTTAACAGCTTGCGTCAGTTCACAAGTAGGATGTGCTGTAAATTGTAGTTTTTGCGCAACTGGAAAAAGGGGTTTTATTAGAAATCTAACATACCAAGAAATAATTGAACAAGTTTTGACAATACAGAGGGATACTGGTCTAAAAGTGACAAATGTTGTTTTTATGGGGCAGGGCGAACCGCTACTAAACCTTAAAAATGTTTTGAAAGCATTAGAGATATTTAATGATGATTTTCAAATAGGAGCTCGTAGGATAACCCTCTCGACGAGTGGAATTGTTTCTCAAATTAATGAATTGGCTAAAAGTGAGCTACAATCTACTTTAGCGATTTCGTTACACGCTCCAAATCATAAATTAAGAGCTGAATTAATGCCTATTGAAAACAAATATCACATAGACGAAGTTAAAAAAGCTCTTTTAAATTATGTAGAAAAAACTGGCAGAAGAATCACTGTTGAATATATTTTAATACATAAGTTTAATGATACTTTGGAATGTGCTAAGGAGCTTGCTCATTTTTTAAAAGATTTAAAATGTAATATAAATTTAATACCATATAACAATGTTAATGATACGAAATATCAAAAATCTACTAATAATGATATTATGAAATTTAAATACTTGCTTGAACATTCTGGAAAAAAAGTAACTGTTAGACTTGAAAGAGGTGCAGATATTGATGCTGCTTGTGGACAGCTTGCTGGTAAGATAAATTAATGTAGTGTGAAGGAGTTTCTTTTGAATAATATTTTTATAAAAAACTTAAGTGCACTAGCAAAAAAAAATGTTAATTTAGCTAATTTGTTGAAAGATTATATTCCATCAGAAGTTCCAGAGCTGATTCAAGAAAATAATGCTTATAATTTAAAGTATAAAGAAAGGTTAATTCATAATCCGCAAAACCCTTTAGGTGAAGCTCAAGATGTTTTTTCTTTGGCAGAAAATTCACCTGTAGCGATACATTTGGTTTATGGACTTGGTCTAGGATATCTTTTCCAAATAGCTAGTAAATTTTCACAAGGAGCAGTAATTCTTTTTGAACCAGATTTAAATATTTTATGGTTAGCTTTTACACTTGTTGATTTTTCTCAAGATATTCTTAAGGAAAATGTTTATATTTGTAGTTCCTATGAAGAAGTTGCGGATGCTATTTATCAGAAATCAGGAATAAAAAATTCACCACAATTGCTTTCAATACCTTCTCAAAGGGTTTTTAATAAGGATACTTTTGACGATTTAGTGAACAAATTAAGAACTTTAGTTGGCTCTTATTCTTTAGACTTAAAATATACGCAAAAGAAATTTTATCCAGATTTAAGGACTCTAATTTGCAATATACCCAATTTAGTAAAAGAAATTCCATTAGCGAATTTCAAAGATGTTTATAAAGATAAAACCGCACTGGTTGTTTCAGCTGGTCCAACACTAGATAGAAATATTGAGGCTATGAAAAAATACCGTGATAAATATATTTTATTTGTCGTGGGTACTGCTGCAAAAACATTGTTTGAACATAATATTAAACCAGATTTTATAGTAATAATTGAATCTTACAATTCAACAAGGCAATTAGAAGGCTTAGATTTAGAAGGTGTTAATTTTATCACAGAACCATATTCTCACTCTGCACTAAGAAATTTCAAATTTAAAAATATATTTTCTCATATTTCGGCAAATTCTCCTATAAATAACCTTTGGGCGAAGATTTGTGGTGAAGAAAATGAGGAGTATTGGTCAAAGGGAACTGTTTCTTATACAGCTCTTAACTCTGCAAGATTATTAGGTTGTTCAAAGATAATACTTGTCGGACAAGATTTGGCTTATATAGAAGGTCAATGTTATAGCAAAGACTCTGCTTATAAAGACTTAATTTGTGGAATAAATCCAGAGACAGGCCGTTGGGAAATCATGGCTAAAGATTTTGAGGCTTTTTCTAGTGCGATTTCTCCACTGGAAGATCCTGTAAAGAGGGCTGAAGTTGCAAAAAGACGCTTGAGAAACCTTAATGCTTCATTACTTTTAGTAAAAGGTATTAACGGAGATATGCTTCCAACTGAATCTGTATACTCCGCATTTATTGAACCATTACAAGATTATGTTAAACATTTTAATGATAGAGAATATATTAATACATCTCTTGTTGGGGCGCAAATCGATGGGTTTAAAAATTTATCCTTAGAGGAAGCTTTAATTGATTGCAAATCAGTAGGGAACCTTGAATTAGCCTCTGAATACAAGTATGATTTAGAAAGAATAAAAGAAAATCTTGAAACTGAAATTAAAGATTTAAAGGTTATTCTTTCTTGTATCAGTGAAGGAAAACAGGCCGTCAAAGCACTTAATAACGAGATAAAACGTCATAGAAGTGCTTCTCAAGAAGTATTAAAATCTTTAAAAAAGCTTTCGATGATTTATCTAAAATTGTCTTCAGATTTTGCAGAACAGTCTGAGGTGTTTAATTTTATCACTATTTCAAAAAAAATTGACTTAGATTATGAAATGAAAATGATGCAAGGGTTTACTATTGAAAGCATAATAAATATTACAGAAAAGATGTCAGAATACTTAGATTTTGCTGAAAAAGGAGTTATTAATATAGATGCACTAGCAAGAAAGGTCATAAATGAAGGTCTTAATACAAAGAGTTAAAAAAGCATCTGTTACAATTGAAAATAACTTACACTCATCAATTAATGAAGGTATTTTAGCGCTTGTCGGTATTGAAAAAGGTGATACATTAGAAAATATTCAAAAAGCCAGCAAAAAAATAGCTAATTTAAGGATTTTTCCAGATGAAAACGGAAAAATGAACCTTTCTATTATTGATACAAAAGGAGAAATGCTAATAGTTTCACAATTTACTCTTTGCGGGGATTGTAAAAAGGGTACTCGCCCAAGTTTTGATAAATCTGCCCATCCAGAAATCGCAAATCAATTATATGAGGCTTTTGTAAAAGAAATCTCAAATTTCGGGATTAAAACACAAACAGGAAAATTTGCAGCAATGATGGATGTTAGCTTAATTAATGACGGCCCTGTAACGTTTATGATAGAAGTTTAAAATTTCTTCTATATGTTTTTTCCAATGTAATCAATTAAATCAAAAGTTTTATAGTTGCCAAAAGAGTATGCTCTTAGAGCGCTTTCGCAGCCTAAACACGATGTTAAAACGACTTTTGTTTTTGAAGATTTAATGCACTTTCTTTTTTTGTTAAATATTTTCAAAAAAGTTTTATATTCACTTAAATTTGTAATACCGCTAAGTCCACAACAACTATCATAATTTTCCATTTTAATATAATCTAAATTTTCAGAGTTGTTTAACATCCACTCAATATCATCATAATTATCGATATTGCAAGGTTTATGATATGTTGCTTGGATATTTTTTTTCAATTTCAATTTTATATTATTTGAATGAAGGAATTCATAAACGTTTTTAACTTGTATTTGTTTTAAGAATTCGCTTTCCTCTTCATTATCAGTCCATTTTATATAGTTTTTAAGAGTTTTTTCACAACTAGCACAAGTTGTTATCACTTCATTTAGATTATATTTTTTTAAAATTTTTATATAATTTTTAATGGAGTTATTATATTCTTTTAGATCTCCTTTTGTAAAATAAGGAACACCACAACAAGAAAACTCAGGATTTATAAGTTCAATTCCAATAGAATTAAAAATTTTAACCAACCCCTTATCACCTTTAATTTTGCTACCACAGCCTCCAAAGTATAAAATTTGCTTTTCAAACTTTTTAGACTTTGTTGGTCTAAAAAACAATTTAATAATATCCAAAATTCCATTTAAAAGGATGTATTTTATAAATAAACTTTTAAATTTTTCAAATAGAGATTTCTTAAAAACTTCTGATTTAGCAGCAACAATAATATCAACAATATCAATTCCGCTAGGACAAGCTTTTGAACATTTTCCACATTTCAAACAAAGTTCTAAATAACGATTAATCGTATTAGACATTTTTAAGTCACCTTTGATAACGCCATAGAGCATAGCAAAAAGGCCTCGAGATACTGTACAATCATTCCCTGTTATTTCATAGATTGGACAACTACCTTGGCAAAGTCCACATTTAGAACACTTATGAATTTCTTCTTTATAGCTTTTAAGAGTTTTCATACAGAAATTATAACATGTAAAGATTTAGTCTTTATTTATAGTGAAATAAACTTCTTTTAACCTTTTTTTACTAATGTGCGTGTACAATTGCGTTGTAGATACATCGCTGTGCCCTAATAATTCTTGAACAACTCTTAAATCAGCTCCGTTTTCAAGTAAATGTGTCGCAAAGCTATGCCTTAATGTGTGTGGAGAAATGTTTTTATGTATTAAATTCCCTCTATCATGAATTATTTTATAAACATCTTGTCTATTAATTAAACGGCCACAATCAAGAACTAATAGCCTTTTGGTTGATAAATTATACTTTTTAATATTAATATCCCTAATAGTTAGATATTTTTTTAAAAGAGTTAAAGCCCTTTCACCTATAGGAATAATACGTTCTTTTGAGCCTTTACCGATACATCTTAAATATTTTGAATTTAAGTCTATATCATTAAGTTTTAAATTTACTAACTCTGAGACTCGTAAACCGCAGGAGTATAATAATTCAATTATTACAGATTGGATCTCTGTTGCTTCAAAGTGCAAAATTTCTTCAATCTCTTTTAGAGTTATGACTTTAGGTAGCTTTTTAGGTACTTTTGGTTGTTCTAAAGTAGAAGTAGGATTTTTATCTAATATTGACATAGAATTTGCCCATCTGAAAAAGCCTCGTATTGAAGCAATTTTTCTAATCACGCTCGTAGGGGCGTAATTTCTTTTCTTTAAGCTTCTAATATAAGAATTAATACTGTTTCGATTTATATTATTAAAATTATTTTCAACCGAAGCAAAATCGTACAAATCTCTGCGATAGGCATCAATTGTATTAAGTGAAAGCCCTTTTTCTAATTCCAAATATTCAAGATATTGCGAAATCACTTCATACATATTTTATAGCCTTAAAAAAGCTTCTCTTATGATATAATCTTCCAAATTCTTTTTGTCATAAATTGAAAGTTTTGTATCGTTAATTATTATGCAAAAAACTAAATTTTCACCTTGTTTTGTTGTTAAGAACCCTGCTATAGAACTTATATCTGAAAGAGTTCCTGTTTTAGCTTTTAAATTTTGTTTTATAGGTAATAATCTATGAGTCAAAGTCCCTTCTCCTGGAGATGGCAAACTTTTTAAGACAACATTGTCTTTATTAATTTTTAAAAACTCAGAAACAAAGTCCGCAGATACTAGATTATTTTTTGATACTCCACTAGCATCCGTAATTCTTATTCTAGAATTATCTATTTTATTTTTTGAGCAATAATCATTAAACATTTTTATACCAGCAGCATCGGTGCCACTAACAAGATTAGAGTACTTAGCTCCTGCGAGTTTAAATAAAGTTTCTGTTGCTAAGTTATTACTGTTTTTTAATATATCTTCAATAGCTTGAGAAATGTTATGTGTGGTTTCAAATATTAAAATATCATCATTGTTTTTCCTTGTAATTTGAAAAGAATCTTTTAAATAGATGTTTCTATTTTCTAAAGATTTTGTCAATTGATTATTAAAATATCTTTTCAAATTAACAACAGGAATTTGTATAACTGTTGGCCTCGATACTGTTCCAGTAAGCATTAAAGTATTTGCAGAAATAGAATTATCTCGTTGCACCTCAACTTTAGTCTTATCTGAAGTAATGATGTTATTAAAGAAAACAATAGGATACTTGCTTGGATTAAGTATTGTAGCAAATTGCCCGTTTTCGGTTGGCATTATAGTCAATCTAAGTAAGTTCTTATCCATATTATAACTGCCGAATCGTGGCATTAAAATATTCATATCATCATCCCATTGCCAGCCTTCACCCCAAGTTTTTGAATCTAGAGCAAAGTCATCAATGTAAATCTTTGACACCTCTTTATTTATTTGCGCAACGATTTTTTTTAAATCTAGTTCCGTAAAATAAGGATCTGCACCTAATTTTATTAAATATTCGTTATCAGCTCTTTTATAAAGTTCTGTAGTAAAATTATATTCTGAGCCCAGAGTTTCAACTATAACCGGTGTTGTTAAAAGTTTCTGCACTGATGCTGGATTCATAAGCATTTTATCGTTTAAAGAATAAAGAACTTTCCCAGTATTTGCATTCTTTATAGAAATTGCAATAGACTCTATATCAACATCTGAATCTTTTAATACGGTTTCAATATCAGCTTTAGTATTTTTAGCCTGCACAGATGTTGCTAGTAATATAAATAAAAAAATAGAAGTTAATAACTTTCTCATTTTATTAATACCTCGTAATTATTTTTAATATCATCTAAAACTTTACATTTTTCTCTAAATTGGTACATTTCATCTAGATCTATTTCGGCAAATATTACACCTTCTTTGATATTAATTTCATCAAGAACGTCTCCCTTGTAATCCAAAATCATAGAATGTCCTAGGTTCCGCGAGCCATCTTTTAATACTCCAGTTTGAGTCAATGCAACAAAATAGGTTTGATTTTCAACAGCCCTGGATGTATTCATATTATCCCATGGTACCTTTTTCTCAGCTCCCCAAGCAGCTAAATTAACCATAATATCAGCACCATTTTTCCTATAAGCTCTATAAAGTTCCGGAAAACGAATATCATAACATATAGAAAGACCTATTTTAATTCCATCTAATTCGACTAAAATGGGATTAGTTCCTTTTGTGATATAATCACCTTCATTGCAGCCATAATAAGAAAAAAGATGGTTTTTTTCATAAGTGCAGACGACTTTGCCTAAACGGTTTATAACAGGAGTTGCATTAACTAACTCTGATTCAGATTTTCTTTGTATAAAAGAGCCACCAATTACATTTACATTATAACTCTTTGAGATTTCTTGAAGCATATTAACTGATTTTGCAGTTTTTATTTCTTCGGCGCATTTAGGAAAGGACTCACAATCCCAGCCGCACGTCCAAACTTCCGGTAAAAATATAAAATCAGGATTATACTTTTTTAGGCTTTCTTGTAAAAGAGTTTTGACTTTTTCAATATTTTTTTCTATCTGCGCAATTTCAGATCCCATCTGAAGCGCCAAAAGTTTTACTTTCTTCTTCTTTTCCATAAACCGTGCCAATAAACTTTATTATATTCATCGTGAATCCTATTGTCTAAATCTTCTAGCGCTACTTGTAATTTTTTACGAGCTTCCTCGTCAGAAGCGTCATCGCCATCGGTAGGGACATAAATAGGTTCGCCATAAAGGTTTATAAGCCTTACATCCAAAATAGGCATTCTTAAACCATCCCAAGATGGTAATTTTACCCAATTAAAATTAGTTGAATACCAACACATTGGAACAATAGGTACGCCAGCTAGTTTTGCAATTTTGATAACACCGTCTTTGACTTGTTTTGCAGGGCCTCTTGGACCATCTACCATCATTGCGCAAGCTTCGCCGTTTTTTAAGGCGTCAATCATCTGCATAGTAGCTTCAACAGCACCTCTTCTCCCTTTTGACCCCCTAATAAGCTTAAATCCCATTCTGCTTATTCCGTGCGCAACAACATCTCCGTCCTTAGAACGACTAACTAAAACATTTACGTGAGGTTTGTCTTGTAAACCGTATATTGCACACTGATTACCGTGCCACATTGCATACAAACAAGGTCGTATGTTCTCAGGATGATTAACCTCTACAATGTGTGTAAAATTCTCTTGTATCTTAAAAAGCCCTCTAACAAGATTGGCTAAGCCTTTTGTTGTTTCTTCATTTAATAATCTAACCATTCTCTAATTATACTATAAAAAATCAAATATGTTATACTTATATCAAGGAGAAAATTAATGAAATTTTTTAAATTATTATTACTTACTTTATTAGTACAAACATCGGTTATGGCTAACTATAATGATATTTATATTGCAGATATACAGTATGATTGGATTAATAAAACTGAAGTTGAAAAAGAGGTTATTGTTTCTGAAATTAGAGATATAATTTTTAATCAAGGGGGGATAAAGCCTCAAAAAGATTTAAAAGCAGTGTACAGAGATAAAATTAAAGACACGAAACACTGGGATAATTATTATGCTGCTTCTGCTGGTTATAAAGAACTTGGAGACAATAATATCTCTGCTTTTTATTACAAAAACCAAAAACATATTTATATGTATGCTTTACAAAACAAAAAAGATTTAACGAAAATATTTTATTATAGTGCTTTAGGAAAATTAAAGTACATTGATCATATATTTGGTGAATACCCAGATTACCCTTACTACTCTATACAATATAATATTTCAGGAAAGCCAGTAAGTGCAATTTATTTTGTATCCAAGGATACGCAATATCTTTATAAACCTGATTCAACTTTTACAGGAGTTTGGTACAAAAATAATTTATACGATAAAAAATCAAAAATTATCTTAAAAAGGACGAGTTATTAATGGATTATTCTTCAGAAATAGGAAAGATTTTAACAGAAAATAGGCTTAAAATATCGACTGTAGAATCTTGTACTGGTGGTTTATTAAGCTCAAAATTGATTGATGTATCTGGAAGTTCTTCATATATAACGCTAAACTTGGTCACATACTCTAACGAAGCTAAGAGCAAGTTGTTAAATGTAATTCTTGATGAAGAAGGTGCTGTTAGCGAAAACTGTGCTATACAAATGGCTCAAGGTTTGTATAATCTTACTAAATCTGACATATGTGTTTCTACAACAGGAATTGCTGGGCCAACTGGAGGGACTGAAGAAAAACCGGTGGGATTGATGTATTCGGCAATTTATGCAAAAGACTGCGCTCAAATATATAAAATACAAGTTGATTCAAAACTTAGTAGGATACAAATAAAAGAAGCATTCACAGAAGAAGTTTTAAAAAATATAAATTCTTTCTTAAAAAAACATTTTTAATACACTACATTAACCATATGGTCTAGATAAACTCTAATCTACTGATTGATGTCATGGGCATGCCAAGCATGTACTATATTATCAAGGGAGAGAGAGTTTTATGAAGAGAGTATTGTTGATTTTTAGTTTAATGTTTAGTGTATTAAGCGTTTTTGCAGATGAAAATGTTTTGCAAACAATTGAGATTGAGCCAGTAAAAGATACTTATAATATCGTTTTAGTGTCTGATAAAGCTGTTGATGTAAAGAAAACAGTGCAAGGTACAAATAAAATCACCTTATCATTAAAGGATATTAGAGCTTCAAAAACACTAAATACCATTTATAATAACGTAAGTAACGTAGATACTGTTTTAGTTGAGCCACAAGGTAATGGTATTAGTATTTTCTTCCAAGCTGAAAATGCTGCTGCGGCAACAGTTACCTTTGATGCTTTAATAGCTAGCACTACTAAAGGTTCTAAGAATATAAAATTAAATAATCCTATTGAAAGTTATGCGCCAATTTATAATGAAAGTTTAGAAGATGTAAAAACGTCTAATTTGTTTAATAAGCTAAAAAGTTCATCTACAGTAGTTGCAATCAAAGACTCTATTGACGAAGAGACTGTTTCTAATACTGCAAACAAAGCTTTTTCTTTTGGCTTAGTTGCTCTACTCGGTGTTGCGGTTGTGAGATTATTTAAACGTAGAGAACCTGAAATTAAAATTGGTCTATCTCAATCTCTAAACGAAAGAGAAATCGATATGTATAAAGGGATGGTAGGTTCTTCTCAAGTGCAGCTAAATAACGAAAAATCATTTACTACAATGAATTATGGTTTAAATGCTTATCAAAAAGAGAATAGAAATCCATATGAAACAGATCCTGTGCATTTTCATAATCCTAGATTGAGAAATTATGGTGGTATAGCTTCACAAAATGAAGCTTCTGTTCAAACAATTAGCAGACCTCAACAGCAATCTACTACTGCCCAAATGCAGCAATCTAAAAAAATGACAACACCGGTAAATACCGCTCCTGTTAATCAATCAAATCCTAATATAGATAATTTAAAATTTTTAGAATCAATGACTGCAATTTATGAAAAAAGTGGACGTCATGATTTAGCAAGAGGGCTAAAAGCAAGCCTAAGCAAAAATATTAAATAGTATAAATACAACAATCTTTTTATAAAACTATACTTTATGGCACAGTAATGTGCCTTTTTATTTTTTTGGGATACAAAAAAAAGCCCTTATATAGGGCTGTTGGAATTAAGAATAGCTGGAAGTATGAAAAAGATTTAATACTAGTATTAAACTGTAAGAATCACTTTATTCATATCCCATAAGTGGCTAGTATTTTGTATTAATTTATTGTCTCAATCGTATGGAGTAAAGATTCAATAATTATTGACAATATTTTTTGAGATTATACAATAAAGTTATAACTTAGAGAGTAAGTTAACGTAGTATATTTAATCAAAGAAGGAGATTAATCTCATGGCACGTGAAAAGTTTGAACGTACGAAGCCACACGTTAACGTTGGTACAGTAGGCCACGTTGACCACGGTAAAACAACATTAACAGCTGCTATTACTGCTTGTATGGCTGCTGCTGGTCAAGCAGAACTTAAAAAATTCGATGAAATCGACGCTGCTCCAGAAGAAAAAGCAAGAGGTATAACCATCTCTACTGCTCACGTAGAATATGAAACAACAGCTAGACACTACGCACACGTAGACTGCCCAGGCCACGCTGACTATGTTAAAAACATGATCACTGGTGCTGCTCAAATGGACGGTGCTATTCTTGTAGTTGCTGCTACTGATGGTGCAATGCCTCAAACTCGTGAACACATCCTACTTGCTAGACAAGTTGGTGTTCCAAACCTAGTTGTATTCTTAAACAAATGCGATATGGTTGATGACGAAGAATTATTAGAATTAGTTGAAATGGAAGTTAGAGAAATCCTTTCTTCTTATGAATTCGATGGAGACAACATTCCATTTGTTCACGGTTCAGCTTTAAAAGCTTTAGAAGCAGTTCAAGCTAATAGCACAATTGCTCGTGGCGAAGATAAATGGGTTGATAAAATTTGGGAATTAATGGATGGATTAGATACATACTTCCCAGAACCAGAAAGAGAATTAGACAAACCATTCTTAATGGCTGTTGAAGACGTATTCTCTATCAC
>JAZRSL010000021.1:0-56783 GCA_045651505.1 Candidatus Gastranaerophilaceae bacterium
TATCAACATTCCATTATTGCTCTATATGTGTCATATTCCACATTTAGAAGCAAATGTAACACATTTTTCCCTAAATTGTTACATTTATTTACAATCTCTCCTTATAACTCAAGTTTAGACTAGTTTTATGCAAGTTGCAAGCTGTTAAGACATGTTAAATAAAACTAAAGTTTCTCTAAAATATAAATCTATGATAATATTATGATAGAACAGGTTTTCAGGGGGAAGTATGTCGGAGAAAAAAACTTTAGTACTAATTGATGGGCACGCTTTGGCTTTTCGTCAATATTACGCTTTAGAAAGAACTGCTATGAAAAATTCAGCTAATGAACCAACGTGGGCTGTATACGGATTCTTTAAAGCTATATTTGACTTACTTGCCAAGATTAAACCTGATTTTATTGCTGTAACTTTTGATGTTGGACGACAAACTTTTCGTGTAGAAAAATATGAAGAATACAAAGCTAATAGAGAAGCTATGCCAGACACTTTAAGATGTCAAATAAAGACAATTGTAGAAGGCTTGCAAGCTTTTGATATTCCAATATATACAAAAGAAGGTTATGAAGCTGATGACGTAATCGGAACAATTTCAAGAATCGCTTCTGAATCTGGTAATAAAACCTTAATACTTACTGGTGATCAGGATAGCTTTCAATTAATCGACAAAGAGGGTTTAGTAAAAGTACTTATACCTTCAAAAGGTGAGCTTATTGAATATAATTGGGACAAGGTTTACGAAAAATTAGGAGTATACCCTAACCAAGTCATTGATTATAAAGGATTAAGAGGTGATACTTCAGATAACATACCTGGAATTAGAGGAATTGGCGAAAAAACAGCACAAAAACTCTTGAGCAGATATGCTAACTTAGAAGAACTTTTAGCGGATTGTGAAAATATTCCTGAAAAAGCTGTTAAAGAAAAAATTTGTACACAAAAAGATGTAGCCATTTTATCAAAAGAGTTGGCAACTATTATAAGAAATGTTGATATAAACTTTGACTTAGAAAAAGCTACTGTAACGCTTCCTCAGATTCAAAAGGTTTCTGAGTTTTTAAGAAGAATGCAATTCTATAGCTTTATTAAAAATATTGATAAAATTCTTAAATCTTTCAAGCCTGAAACAGTAGAAATAGGAGAAAATTTAAGCCTCTTTACTCCTATAAATAACAACACAGGAGATTCTGTACAACAAAACTTATTTACTCAAGCAATAAAAGAAACAGTGGAAGATACATCTCTTGATTTTATAAAAGTTGATAATAGTAATCTAGAAAGCATATTAAAAGAAATTACAAATTCTGAAAAAATAAGTTTAAGATGTTATTCCAACGATGAGAAAATTTCACATATAACTATTTCAAACGGCAAAAACTACTATTTTTCAGGGGAATTTATCACAAATTTAAAACCTATAATTGAAAACAATAAAATAAAGAAAATTATGTTTGATGCTAAATCGAACTACATTTTACTATTAAACAATCGTATTCAATTAAGAGGTCTTTTATATGACGTTTTATTAGCAAGCTATGTTAAAGACCCAAATCGAAAACACACATTAGATGCACAAGCTTTAGACTATTTGAATCACATTATGGTTAGTAATGATGATATTGAAAGCTACTCGTGTGACGAAGCTTATACAGCATTTATGTTATATGATTATTGGACAAAGAACTTAGAAGAAGCTGAAACTAAATTAGTTAATAGTATTGAGCTACCTTTAACCGAAGTTCTTGCCAAAATGGAATACAACGGTGTTGCAATTAATAGTGATTATTTAAAAGAACTATCTTCATATATGACAGAAAGACTTGCAGAACTTGAAGATTTGATTTATCAGCTTGCTGGAGAGACTTTTAATATAAATTCTCCAAAACAAGTTGCAGAAGTATTATTTGATAAATTAGAGCTTAAATCTAAAAAGAAAAAATCGCGTTCTACAAGTGCAGAAGTCTTAGAAGAATTAGCAGAAGAGTACGAAATTTGTGAATACATTTTAGAACACAGGAAATTTTCAAAATTAAAATCGACCTACACTGATGTACTACCGACTCTAATTTGCAAACGTGATGGACGAATTCATACAACTTACAACCAAGCTTTAACCGTAACTGGAAGGCTTTCATCTTCTAATCCTAATTTGCAAAACATACCAATTAGAAGTGAAGAAGGAAATAAAATTCGTGCAGCTTTTTGCGCACAAGATAGCGAGAGCCTAATTCTTTCTGCAGATTATTCTCAAATCGAATTAAGATTATTAGCTCACGTTTCCGAAGATGAGAACTTAATAAATGCTTTTACTTCCGGAGAAGACGTTCATACAATGACTGCTTCAAAAGTTTTTGGCGTAGGGTTAAATGAAGTAACAAAAGATATGCGTAGAAAAGCTAAAGCCGTTAACTTTGGAATTGTATATGGTCAGTCTAAATATGGTTTAGCTAAAAGTATAGGAATTTCAAATAACGAAGCGCAAGAGTTTATTGATAAGTATTTTGAACATTATCCAAAAGTTAAACAATACATGGAAGATAAGAAAGCTTTTGCTAATCTGAATGGTTATGTTGAAACAATGCTAGGTCGTAAACGTTATCTTGCCTCAGAATTACTTAGTCCTAATTTTCAAATAAGAGAATTTGCTCAAAGAGCTGCAATAAACCAGCCACTTCAAGGAAGCGCTGCTGATTTAATAAAAATGGCTATGATTGAAGTAGACAAACAGCTTGAAGAAAAAAAATTAAAAACCAAAATGATAATGCAAGTACACGATGAATTGGTTTTTGAAGTACCTAAAGACGAGCTTGAAACTGTTAAAGAATTAGTATTAAACGCAATGGAATTAAATCAACCATTAAAAGTTCCTCTTGAAGTTGATTTAAACTATGGAACAAGTTGGAAAGAAAACTAAAAAATAAAAAGGTTTGAATAAAATCAAACCTTTTTATTTTATTTATATTTTATATTAATCAACAGAGAAAATATCTTTAATATCTTCCATTGTTAGAGATTTAGCAATATTTCTATCAATTGAAACTACGCTATCAACAAGATCACGTTTGCGCCCTTTGATTTTCTGAATCTTCTCTTCAACCGTATTCTTAGTAATAAGTCGATATACGAACACTTTTTTAGTTTGTCCAATACGATAAGCACGGTCAGTAGCTTGATCTTCAACCGCAGGGTTCCACCAAGGGTCGTAGTGGATTACATAATCCGCACCTGTTAAGTTCAAACCTGTACCACCAGCTTTTAAACTTATCAAGAATATTGGAATATTCGGATTATTATTAAAGTTTTCAACAGCTTTTTGACGGTCCTTAGTTTTACCGGTCAAGTATTCATAAGGAATTTCACTACGTTCTAACCAGCCTTTAATAATATCTAACATATCAACAAATTGACTGAATAATAGAACTCTGTGTTTTTCTTGAATAATTTGTTCAAGCATGCCTTTAAGATATTCAAATTTACCAGATTGCATAACCCCTTTAACATGATCTTTGTCATAAAGTTTAGGGTGACAGCAGATTTGACGTAATCTAAGAAGGGCTGAGAAGATAGACATTCTGCTCTTTTCAAGACCATTAAGCTCGATACTCTTGAATAATTCTTCCTTAGTACTATCAAGTACTTCAAGATAAAAGTCTCTTTGCTCATCTGTAAGTTCACAGTAAGCCATATTTTCAACTTTATCTGGTAAGTCTTTTGCTACGTCACGTTTCATACGTCTCAAGATGAATGGGAAGATTTGTAGTTTCAAGCGTTTTTCAACAGTCTTATCCTGTCTTTCCATAATTGGTGTAACATATCTATAATTGAATTCCGCAACATTAAACAAGAAACCTGGCATCAAGAAGTCAAATACTGACCATAGCTCTTCCAATTTGTTTTCAATTGGTGTACCAGATAACGCTAATTTATGATCAGAATTCAATTCCTTAACTGCTTGTGCTGTTTGAGAAATCGCATTCTTAATATTTTGAGATTCGTCTAAAATTACATATCTAAAATTATATTTTTTAAGTTTTGCAATATCACGACGAACAAGAGCATAACTTGTTATAATAATATCGTGATTTGGAATCTCTTTGAATAAAGATTTTCTATCCGCACCTGCAATTTTTAAGCAAGATAATTCAGGAGTAAATTTCTGAATTTCAGCTTCCCAGTTAAATACAACAGTTGTAGGTGCAATAACCAGTGTGGGTTGAGGTCCGTCTACTTCTTTTGCCTTTTGCAATAACGCTAATGCTTGAAGTGTTTTACCTAGCCCCATATCATCGGCAAGGATACCATTTAAGCCATATTGATACAAGAACCATAGCCAATTAAAACCTTTAATTTGGTATTCACGAAACTCTGCATTAACTCCTGCTGGTAAATCCGTACCTTCAGATGTTGTCGAGAAAGTTGAAATTTGTTCCCAGAACTTCTTAAATTTATCACTCATTACAAGTTCAAAACCTTGGTTCTGAAGTTCTGTAATCAAACCTACACGGTAAGTTTTTACTAAGAATGTATTATCATTGTTTCTATATGCATCAAAAGAATTGAATGAACGCATTATTTGATAAATATTCTGAGCAGGATATTCAACAAAGCCTAAACTTCTAACACGAGCGTATTTTTCACCACTTTGAATAGTTTCATAAATATCATCAAAGTTGATTATTTCTTCACCAACTTGACCATAAATTTGGATTTCCATGCTATCGATTGATTCTTCTGAGAAATCAATTTTTGCACACATTTTGAAAGGCTCTGGAACGATTTTAAAGAAATTCATATCATCACGTTCTTCAAATTTCCATCCATCACCAGCTTGTTGAATATAATAATTATAAAAATCTATAGCATTTTCTTTTTCTAATGCTAAGTTATTTGTTTGCATTGGAACAAATTTACAAGCAAGAAGCATGTTATAAGCCATTTGCTCGTGCTGATAATCACGCTTAATCCAATATACTAAATCTTCAACATCACTTTTTACTGATAAATATGGTGATTTATCGTTACTTTTTGAATAAGGAACTTTTACCCCTGAATAATCAAATTCTAACGAAGCCTTAAGTGATTGATCATAATCTATACCTAGAGTCACAACGTTTATTGGAGGTTTATGTTCAAGCAACAATTTACTAATATTATCAGCAATTGTGACGTTCATAATCTCTTTTAAACGAGGTAATTCTTCATATACAAACTTACCACCATCCGCATCTTTTAAATCTGTAAAAGTTGATTTAATAATATTTTGAGGCAACTCATTCATTGCAATATTAATAGGGAAAATAACATTTTTATAACGTCCCCACTTAATTTGTCTTGAAAAATAGTTAATTTCCTCAAATGGATAAGTTTCATCCTTATCAGGTCTTGTCCAGAAAAGCTCTAGAACAATATTTGTTGCACCGTTCACGTTAGTTGTTGAAACATCCATGTTTAGTGACCACATATTGTCAGTAAACATAATTCTTTCTTTTGTTTTTTCATCAAGCACTTCTTCTTGTTCTGCTAAAAGTGGGAATACAGGCGCAAACTTGGTAATAGGAATATCATACCAACCAGCTTTTTTATCCTGTTTAGAAATTTTTAATAAAGTTTGGAATAAGCCTATTTCTGCTTTTTGTACCTCATTGAGCTTAAAGTTAGGATCAGCTTTTTGAACTTCGATTAATACTCTAAGAATTGACTCGATTGAACGAACAATTTTATTTGTAGAGCGGTCTCTCACTAAAATTGAGAAGAAGTTTTGTCTTCTTTTTGGGTTAAAGTGGAAGATGTAACTACCAAGAGGTTTTTCAAGCGGAGGAGCGATTATATCTGAGATATCAGGCTCAATTTCATGTTTTTCAAGAAGCCATTTCTCATAAGCACCAGTTTCAATTGCTTTAAGTGCAACCGCAACAGAATGTTTACACCATTCTTCTTTTAATGGACAATTACAACGTGCTTCAATTTTATTCTTCTTAAATATTAAATCTGTGATATAAGAATCTTGATAGTTTCCCTTAACTCTTCCTTTAAAAAAGTTTTTTTCAGGATAAGCTTCTAAGATTAAGTCTTTTTGATAAACTTCATATCCACGACGCCAGCTTCCAGCTGTAGCGTTCTTTTTCAAAAAATCATAATTAAATTTAAACTCGCTCATTAGAGTAAAACAATTCCTTTTTTCTGGGTTTTACATATAAAAATGGCAGGAAATCAAGCTTAATATGAGCTCCTTCCACGACCAAAGGTTGTTCTATAAACATCAACTAATTCCAACCTTAATTTGTATTATTGCATATTTTTTGAATTAATGCAAGAGATATGCTAATAAATAAAACTCTAATCACCAAATACAACAAAAGGTATATTAGACCGATGAAAATCCTCAATTATATGACACTCAAACAAAAACTTCAACATTTTAGTGTGCGATTGCTTCTTGAACTTACCTTGAAATTAATTGTAACAATTTGTAATAATATGCCAATATTTTTTAAAAACTTGCATTATTTTTAAAATGTATTATAATAATCATGTTCGGTGTTTGCCGAAAATTTTTTATTGAATCTCATTATTTATATGTTAACAGGATTTTTAGATTAGTGAAATTTTTTAATTATTGTGGTTAAGAGGCTTTTATTATGTATGTAAACAAATGCATTAAATGTGGTGCGGAATTCGAAACTAAGAACCCCAAGAGAGTGATATGTCCAAGCTGTTTGTACGCTGACAAAGGTGACTCGCAAGAAGAAAAACCTATGCAAAGTTATAGTTCATATTCTACTGAGCAACGTCCGCGTAGTTATGACAGACCTCAACAAGGTGGATATAGAAATTACAACCGTGATGGACAACGTGACAATCGTGGTGGTTTCCAAAGACGTGAAAACAACGGTGGCGGATATAATAGAGGCGGTTACCAGCAAAGACGTCCAGAAGGTCAAAGAGATAATAGAGGTGGCGGTTTCCGCAATAATTACGCTAGTGGTGGACGTAATAACGGTGGTTTCCAACGTCGTCCAAACCCTGCTAAAAGACCTAGACCACAAAAACAAGCTAAACCTTTATTAATTAGCAAAGAACAATTAGAACAAATAGAATTACTTTATAAAGCGATGCTACCACTTCCAAATCCAGATGCGCATGAAGTAATTGGAGCTAAAATGGAACTTGAACCACAAAAAGTATTCTTCGGAATCAATTTGGTTCGTCAAAAATTAATGTTACCTAAGCTTCCATTCCCTAAACGTAAGTTGGCTATTTCTCCAGATCAGCTATTAGCTATCAAGAGTTTATATGAGCCATTGTTACCATTACCTCCAATTGGGTGCCATAAAATTATTGCAGCTCAATTAAAAATGGATGAGTGGAGAGTTCACGTAGGTATTAAACTTGTTCGTGCTCAAATGGGCTTAGACAGATGGAATGAGGAACGTGCTGATAAGCCAGCTAATTGTATCCGTGAACAAAAAACTGAAACAAAAACAGAGGCTACTGAAGCTCCAGTAGAAGAAAAACCTAAACGTGGAAGAAAACCTAAGAAGAAAGAAGATGAAGAATAACTTTATTTCTGTTGGTAAAATCTTAAATTTTCATGGAGTTAGAGGTGAAGCTAAATTTGGATACTCAAAAAATCGTGAGGAGTTTTTATCCAAGCTAAGTCATGTTTATATTCAGATCAATGATGAATATAAACTGTTTGAAGTTGAAGCTCTTAAATTTACTCCAAAATGCGCTATTATTAAGCTTAAGGGCATTAATAGCTTAAATGACATCATCCAATACAAAGGTTGTATTGTTTTTGCAGAAGAAGCTTCTATAAGAGAACATCTGGAAGAAGATGAATTTTTAATTGATGAGCTCGTGGGTTTAAATGTTTATGACGGAGAAACAAGAGTTGGTTCAGTAGTGGGAGTTTCAAATAACGGCGCTAGTGACCTTTTATCAGTAAAAACAAATGATAAAAAAGTTCATCTAGTACCGTTCGTAAAAGCAATAGTTTTATCTGTGGATATTAAGACTAAGCGTATTCAAATAAATAACATTGAGGGCTTGCTTTCATGAGATTTGACGTTCTAACTCTTTTTCCTGAGCTAATCCAATCTCATTTGGATTTTAGTATTATGAAACGAGCTAAAGAGGATGGAGTTATAGAAGTCAATACAATTAATCCTCGCGATTACACACTTGATAAACATAAAAAAGTTGATGATACTCCTTATGGCGGCGGTGCTGGGATGGTCTTAACTCCACAACCTTATATTGATGCATATGAGGGGGTAAATAAAAAAGATAACTCGATAACAATTATGATGACCCCACAGGGTGTACCGTTTACTCATGAAATATCCAAAGAACTTGCTAAATATAACCAAGTAATAATATTATGCGGACATTATGAAGGGTTTGATGAAAGAATAAGGGAAATAATTAAGCCTCGAGAAATTTCGATTGGAGATTTTGTTCTTACAGGGGGAGAATTACCTGCGCTTTGTATAATAGACAGTGTTTCTAGAAACATTGAGGGAACTTTAGGGAAAATTGAGTCTGCACATGATGACTCTTTTGCAGATGGATTATTAGAATATCCTCAATACACTAAGCCTAGAGAATATCGTGGTTTAGAAGTTCCTGAAGTTCTTTTAAATGGAAACCATAAGCTTATTGAAGAGTTTAGAATGCAACAGAAAATTGAACGCACAAAAGTTAAAAGACCTGACTTGTACAAAGAATGGCTACAAAAAAATCAATAAGCAAAAAACTTTTTCACAAGTTTTTATACAAATATGAAAATTTGTATAAATAAGCCAGATATAAAAACTTCTCAAAGAACTTTTGCAAGTAAACAAATTCTTAAGAGTAAAAGTTTATCTTTTTTAGATGATTATTTTAAAAAGAACAATAACGAATATACAAGGATTATTGTTAAAGATTTAAGACAATTAATGGCTTCTTCTAAAGCATTTCTTAAGGAGTCTGACATAATTGGTGTTGTTGGACAAGGCGGACTTTCCACTATTTTTGATTTAGGTAATAATGAAGTTTTAAAATGTTCATTAGAAAATCCGCTTGAGTTTAGAATGCATAATGCAACGTTTGATATCCCTTTCTTAAGCCCAGTTGAAAAGTTCGGAAAAACTTTTTTTGTAAAAGAAGTAAAAGCAGATACTACAAATATAACTATTGAAGATTGTGAAAGTGTTATAAAAAACATTTATAAAGAAGGTTTTGAACCAAGCAAAGATTTAGATAAATACAGAACTTGGCAAATTGGTAAATACAATAATAAACCATATTTATTAGACACAAGAGCAGCTCTTCCAAGACCAAATAGGTTTTCTGAATACATTTATAATTGTTGTAGAGATTACCAAAGAGTATTTCAATTAAAATCTTGGACAGCAGAAGATATTGTAAAAGATGAGGCTAAAACTGCAGAACTCGTAAAAAAAGAAGGTTTGAAAGTTTTACATATGGACGAAACTCCAAGAAAAAATTTAGATTTTATCGAGGGGATCAATTTAGTAAATACTGTAGTAAAAGAAAATATTAAATATGAACAATGGAATAGACTCCAAGGAGCTATTATTATGTTTGAAACAATAGTCCGTGGATCATTGCTAAAAGCTACTAATAAAATAAAATCTATGCTTCAATAAAATATAATTCTTGTACTATTCCAATAATTTTATTCAAGAAGTTCTTATATAAAATTCTATCCGCTGCACCTGAAAGAATTATATCAGCACATTCTTTACAAGGTCTAATATGGACTTCTGCTTTAGAATTTGCATTTGCATAAATATGTTCTGCAGAATCTCCAAGGCCTCTTTCGTTTGCACGAATAAAGAACCTCTCTCTTTTAATATTTTCTGGTATATCAACATAAATTTTAAAATTGAATGCATCTTTTACTTTATCTGTAAGCGTAAAAAGACCTTCAGAAATAATAACTTTGGAAGGTTTCGCTAAAGTATAATTATCATGACGAATAGCAGTACCACTCATATCATATTTTGGTAAATATGTAGATTTCCCAGCTAATAATTCTTTAATATGTTTACTCATTAATTCTAATTCTAGAGCTTCTGGTATATCTAAGTCATAGTTTTTAGCAAATTCTGAGAAGCTTCCCGCAGCTTTTACCATTTCAGAACGATCATAATAATAATCATCTGTATTTACACGAGTAATAGCATCTTCAATACCAAATTCTGTGGCAAATGATTCAATAGTATCAATTAAATCCTTTGTGATTGTAGACTTGCCACTTGCAGTTTCTCCAGCTATACCAATCGATGCTGGCATCTTAATTTTACCAGAAAGGTAACCTGCAATTTTTTTAATAACAAATGGATTATAAGCTAAAAGAACTGAGTTTTCAGTTGCTAATTCTTTTTCAAAAATTCTATTTATATAAATCTCAAGCTCATCACAAACGTTGGTTGGTTTTGTTATATATTGTGATTCTAATGTTTTATTCGTAGTTTTATCTAATACGTTGTTTAACATTTTATAAATCTTTTCCTTGTTCTATTATACACAATTCAAAAAAATTTTAAAGATTTTTTTTACAATTGGATACAATATTTATCTATTATAAAAACAGTAAAAAATAAATTTGCTAAAAAAAAAGAATCGATTTAAAGAATCGATTCTTTTTCCTTACTATTTATTTAAAAGTCCTTTCCAATAACTTTTTTCTGCTTCAATAGCTTTTTGTCTTTGAGCACTTCTTGCTTCAGCATCTTTTTTTGCTTTTTCTATAGCAGCTTTTTGTTCTGCCTGTCTTTTTTGAGCTTCTGCTCTTTGTTGAGCTTGTTTCTTCTCAAATTCTGCTCTTTTTTGAGCATCAGCTTTCTTTTGAGCTTCTATTTTAGCATTAACTTCTTTTTCTTTTTGAGTTAATGGTGATAATTTTTGATTAACAAAAGACTCTAATCTTGATTCTGCAGCATTTGCAATAAGTAATGAAGATAAAGCAACAACTGCTAATAGTGATAATAGTTTTTTCATTTAAAACTCCTTTCTTAAATCCTAGTTACAAAATATTTTAGAATACTTTTTTTATTTTTTCAAGTATAATGTAGGTATGAGTGTTGAATTATTTGGTTTAAATATTGATAATTACAATTTTGATGAAGCTGTAATAAAAGCAAAAGAGCTTATTGACGGGAAAAAAGTTGCGCAAATAGTTACTATTAATCCTGAAATGTTTGAATATGCTAATAAAGATAGTGATTTTGCTAATATAATCAGAGAAGCTGAAATGGTTATACCTGACGGCATTGGAGTTAAAATAGCTCTAAATATAAATGGGCATAATATTAATAGAATACCTGGCATAGATTTTGCTCAAAGACTTCTTGAAGAATCTGCCATGAGCAACATTCCAGTGGCTATAATTGGAGCAAAGGAAGAAATAATAACAAAAGCTATTAATGAACTAAATAAAAAAATAAACGGTTTAAATATTGTATATTATCATAATGGTTATTTCGATAATGATACTAAAATATATGAAGAATTACAGGCTAAATCTCCCAAATTAGTTCTCGTAGCGATGGGATCACCTCGACAAGAACAGTTTATATATAATGCTAAGAAAATTCTTAAACCGGCTTTAATGATTGGGATTGGTGGTAGTTTAGACGTTTGGTCTGGTGAAATTAAAAGAGCACCTAGAGTATTTCAAAAATTTGGCCTTGAATGGCTTTATAGAACAGCAACACAACCCAAACGTATTAAACGAATATTTCCAACTCTACCATTATTTATTATAAAAGCGATTAATTATAAATTTAATAAATAGGAGTATATCTAATGCTTACAAATCAAGAACTTGAAATTTTACAAGAAGCTTCAAAAAGAGTTAGAAGAAATATAGTAAAAATGGTACATTCTGCAAAATCAGGACATCCAGGTGGTTCTTTATCTGGTGCAGATATACTAACAGTGCTTTATAAAAAATGCTTAAATATCCCTAAAGATTGGAACAAGTCAAGTGATTTTGAGCAACGTGATAGATTTATACTATCAAAAGGGCATGCCTCTCCTCTTCTTTATTCAATTTTAGCAGAACAAGGAGTCATTGAAGAAGAAATACTTTCAACATTTAGAAAAATTAATTCTAAGCTACAGGGGCATCCGTCAAAGGGCTATATAAACGGAGTAGAAGTATCCACTGGCTCTTTAGGTCAAGGACTTTCTTTAGGTTGTGGTATAGCTATGGGACTTAAACTAGATAAAAATCCTGCACACGTTGTTGTTTATCTAGGAGATGGGGAGCTACAAGAAGGCTCTTGCTGGGAAGCATTTATGCAAGCAGGACACAGAAAACTGGATAACCTTATTGCAATAATTGATAGAAATAAATTACAAATTGATGGTTGCACAGAAGATGTTATGGCTCTAGGAAATGTCGCAAATAAGATAAAAGAATTTGGCTGGGAAACAACTGAAATTAACGGCCATGATTATAATGAAATTTATGATGCAATTGAAATAGCAAAAAAATCTTACAAACCATTTGCTATTATAGCTCATACTACAAAAGGAAAGGGTGTGTCTTTTATGGAAAACAATGCGGGATGGCATGGTAAGGCACCAAATGACGAACAATTAGTAATGGCATTAGAGGAGTTAAACTAATGAAAACATGTCCTTTCGCATCTTCAAGAGAATGTAATAGAGAATGTCCTCTATTTGTAGCACCAGAAGATTTAAATGAATTTGTACGCGCAAGACTATGCTCTATTGGTGTTGTTGATAAAGAAAATGGAGGATGTTCATTAAGAATCTTAGCTTTAAGCCAAAGCAGAGCTATATTTGAAAACACTAAAACTAGAGGTTAACAAACACGCAAATTTTTCTTTTACGTGTTATATATTAGTATGAACCAACTTAATAACGCAAATAATTTAAATTTTACGGGATCTTTTATTATCAATGGAAAACTTTCTTCTCAAAATAAAAAAATAATTGAGACGTTTAAAAAGAGCTGCATTGACGGTAAAAGCAATGAGTCTATTATCTCTAATAAATGTTATGACGTTTTTGTATCTAAAAGTCCCAATTCGGAAAGATTAATCCTTTTTTCTAAATTTAATTATTTCTTCGAAGATCCAGAACTTAATTATATTAAAAAAAGTAAAACAAACGAAATTAAAGAAAAAATAAAACTATTGTTAGTTCTTGATTCATCAAAAAATATTAATAACGATTCTACAACTTTATTCCGGAAAAGATTAGAAAACTTTGAAAAGAGTAAAGAATACTTTTTTGGCTTTAATAGCAAACTCGAGTATTGGAGTAAAAAACTAAAATTATTATTTAACCGATGGTAAATTATAGCTTACTGTCAGAATTTACAACACTCTCTTGCTCATTTTGTTGTTTTTCTTGTGCTTTATATTTTAATTCAGCCTCTCTTGCTTTAAGCATAGCTTGTAAAATAGGATCCTCCAAGGACTGCCTTTTAACATTAGCAAAAACTGATCTTAACTCTTCTTCACTCAGTCCTTGTGGAGATTTCATACATACAATTACTCTTTCTTTTCTAAAAATAAAATAAGAGGCTAACAAAATTCCCCATAATAAAACTCCCTGGAACAATCCAATTGCAGGTACTGCTAAGGTAAATGAAGCTAGATAATTCCAAGCATACATAGAAACTAAACCTGGAAAAGCAATAAAACCTGCAATAAGACAACAAACAACAAATCCTGCTAAAATTAATCCTCTAACACCTTTTATTTGTATAACATTCATTTTTTTCATTTATAAAACCTCTTTATCCCTCACCTAATAGTTTAAGAAAATCCTTTTCATTTAATATTATAACACCTAATTTTTCTGCTTTGTCAAGTTTTGATCCAGGATTAGTTCCTGCAATCACATAAGAAGTATTTTTTGAAACCGAAGATGAAGTTTTTCCCCCACGCATTTTAATCTTCTCACCAGCTTCATCACGTGTCATTGTCTCAAGTGTTCCTGTTAATACAAAAGTTTTTCCACTTAATTCATCTGTTTTATTAGCTAATAGTGCCTTAAAATCAAAACCTAACTGCATAAATTCATTTATCATATCTAGATTTTCCTGAGAATGAAAAAACTCAAAAACACTCTGGGCAATTTTTTCTCCAATACCTTCTATATTTGCTAATTTTTCTAAACTAGCATCTTTAATGAGTTCTAATGAAGGAAATTCATTTACTAAAAGTTCTGCAGTCTCTTTTCCGACGTGCCTAATCGATAAAGCTGTAATAAATCTTGAAAGAGTTTTAGTCTTACTATTTTGTATTGAATTAAACATATTTGTTGCAGACTTATCTTTAACCAAATCAAGTTTTAAAAAATCTTCATACATAAGTTTATAAAAATCTACTGGTGTCTTTACAAGACCTAAAGAATACAGTTGAGATATAACTGATGGACCTATAAAATCAATATCCATTGCTTCTTTAGAAACCCAATACTCCAACTTGGCTTTCATAATAGAGGCGCATTCTGGATTCGAACAATATAAATTAACTTCACCTTCACGAGTAACTAACCTTCCACCACACTCGGGACATTCAGTTGGTACTACATATTTAGATAAAGTATTATGCTCTTGTGATTCTACTACTTTGATAACTTTTGGTATAATTTCAGCAGCTTTTTTTATTAAAACAGTATCTCCAATTCTTATATCAAGACGTTCAATTTCATCAAAATTGTGTAAGCTTGCCCTTGAAACAACACTACCAGCTAAATTAACCGGCTCAAGAATTGCAACCGGCGTCACAGCCCCAGTCTTACCAATTCCAAGTTCTATATCTAACAACTTTGTTGTCATTTCTTCTGGTGGAAATTTAAATGCTGTAGCCCACTTAGGAGCCCTTGAAGTAAAACCCAGTTCCTTTTGATAATCTAATCGATTGACTTTAATAACAACACCGTCAGTTGCATAATCTAAATCAAATCGCTTTGTTTCCCATTCTTTACAGAATTGGATTGCACCCTCTATATCGTTAACTAATCTAATATTCGGGTTAGTCTTAAAACCTAACTCTTTTATATATTGAATACTTTCCCAATGTGTTTCTGGAATATAATTGCCTTTTTCAATTATTGCAGTATAAGTAAACATAGATAAGTCACGCTTAGCCGTTATTGAGCTATCTAGTTGCCTTAATGAACCAGCAGCTGCATTTCTTGGATTTGCAAAAAGCTTTTCCCCTTTTAACAAACTTTCTTGATTAAGCTTCTCAAAAGAAGATTTTGGCATGTATATCTCACCTCGTACTTCTACACTTGAATCTTGAAATAATTTTAAAGGAATAGATTTGATCGTTTTTAAATTCTGTGTAATATTCTCACCGACAACACCATCACCTCGAGTAACACCAGTTGTAAAATACCCATTTTCATACGCTAAAGCTATTGCAAGCCCATCTATTTTTAGCTCACAAACTAATTCTATTTTTCCAGGACATTCTTTTTTGATTCTTTCATACCATTTTCTTAACTCATCTTCATTATACGTATTGTCTAAACTATATAGACGATGTTTATGTTTATATTCTTTAAAACCAGAACTTATCCCACCAACCCTTTGAGTTGGACTATCTGGTGTTATTAATTCAGGATGCTCTTGCTCCAAAGACTTAAGATCTGAGAATAAAGAATCATATTCAAAATCACTAATTGTAGGATTATCCATTATATAATAATTATAATTGTGTTTATTAATTTCATCTCTTAGATGCTTTATTTTATTTTGCAATTCCATATTTACCCCAAGTTGTTGTAAAAACTCTAATAATACCGACCATCATCCAAAATACAAATTGTATTTGTGGTCTAAAGAAAACTGTATCAACAAAACCATGTATTAACATACCAATAATTGATATAACCGCAATTGCTAAATAAATAGATGTAATGTTCTTTTTTCTATTAATATAGTTACAAGCAGCTAATAAATTTAACGCAACAAAACATAAAAATGCTATAAGTGCAAATATTCCGCTTTCTAGTGCTATCTCTAAATAAATATTATAAGCACTCAAAGCATCAAATCCGGTTTTCATATATAAACCATAAATTTCACGAAAATTCTGGTTTCCAACTCCAATACCTAAAAGCCAATTATCTCTAAACATATCAATACAAGAATTGTAAACATTAAATCTAAAAGAATTTGAACTATCATTTCTCATTGCAAATATAGAAAAAATTCTTGCTCGTAGAGAAGATGTCATTAAAACCATTGTACTTGATATAAAAGTAATAACAGTTGCAATTGATATAAAAATCTTTTTGTACATAGGTTTTAAAAATTTGTACGTCAATATAGCAATTAGTAATAATTCAACAAATAAGCCCAAATACGCCCCTCTACAACCAGTTAATAAAAGTGCACATATTGGCAATAAAAAAGCTAATAAACAATAAAAAGCTGTTTTTTTGTGATGATTAATTAATGGTATAAAAACCAAGATTAATGTTGCTGGCAAAACACTAAGCATATACCCACCAAACAAGTTTGGATTATATGGTTTAAGAGTTCCATAAACTCTCGTCATAATTTCTTCGGGATTAAGTCTTGATATATCTTGCCAACCAGAAATTTCTGAAACTGATAAAAAATTTTGTTTTAAAGCAATAAAAGATTCTCCTAACGCAACTAAAGCTAAAGCTAGTAAAATATATTTTAGTTTATCTTTATTATCTTTTAAATAATGAATAAAAGACACATAAAAACCTAAATAAACAAAAACTTTAAAAAAGCCTTTTAAACTCAGCAAGAAAAGGGTCGAGCCAGCTACACTAATTATAACTAACAAAAAATATATCAATAAAAACAAATCAGATATTGAAACACTAAATTTTTCTCCAGGTTTTGTAATAAGCTTGATAAAAGTAAGCATTATTGTAAAAATCGCAAAATAACCAATGCTATCAGACGCGGCAAACCCTGAAAATAGAATCAATAATATAATACAAGCTAAAATTAACCAATCTATATTTTTTAATATAAAGCTATTTTTATAGAAATTTATTAAATGATTCTGAGCATAAAGTAATATAGAATTTAACAACATCCCAAATATAAACCTCTTTAGAACTAACCAACAAGTTCATTCTGTTCAACATTTTCTATTTCAGAAGTTGTCGATACCCTAACATCAGAAATAATTCCATTTAGTTTATAATTTTTACCTTCTAAGGTTACAGGTAAACCAATCTTTATTTTATTTCCTCCAACAACAGCACCGTCTTTTGTAATCTTTGCTAAATCTTTTATAGTTACAACAGCGTCAAAAATCGATGGCTGAGCAGGATCATTAACTAATAATAACTTTGTATTTGGAGCATAAATCTTACGAGGTTTAGAACTAACATCAATAACTTCTAGCTCAGTATAAGGAACATTTCTTATTGTTATAAAACTTTTTTCTTTTATTTTCACAGGAAATTCATCACCAGTAATAGTAACCCCTCTTAAAAACACTTGAAAAATAATAGGTGATGTTGCTTCAATTTGTTTATCAGCTGTTTGCCTAAATTGTTTTGCCGTATATACACCTACTAGAAGTGCAACAATCACTCCTAACATAATAACAATATCTACTACACTAATTTTTCTCATATTAAATCCTCAATTAAACTTCTAATTGTACATTTTTAGGCATTGCTGATAAAATTTCTTGAATATTAGTAGTTGCACAACCGAATTGCTTAATAACAATTCCAGCTGCTATATTTCCAATAACAGCAGCATAAACTGGTTCCGCTCCAATTGCTAAGGCTAAGCTATAAGTCGCAGTTACGGTATCACCTGCACCAGTAACATCAAAAACTTTTGATTTATTAAAGACTGGAATATGGGTATATTTATTATCTTTCTCAATTACAACCATACCTTCAGAACCACACGTTATTAATATAGAGTTTGCATTGGTTTGCTCTAATATTCTATTACCTGCTCTTAAAAAATCTTCTCGTGTATTTAAAAAGAAACCGACATGTTTTTGTGTATCTGGTAAATTTGGAGTCATTGAATAAACACCATTATATCTATTCAAATCTTTTTGAGCATCAACAATGACTTTTTTGGAATATTTTTGCGCTGTATCAATAACAGCAGAAATAACATTATCTGTTAGTGTACCAATATGATAATCTGATAGTATTATAGCATCAAATTCTGGTATAAGTTTTACAATTTTATTTATTAATTTGTCCTCAGTCTCTTTTGAAATTGGAGCATTTGTTTGTCTATCAATCCTAACTATCTGTTGAGTAATAGAATGAGAACAAGACCCTGAAATCCTTGTTTTAGTTATAGTTTTTCGTTCCTTATCTGAAACTAAATTAGAGCAATCTACATTAGCTTCTTTAAAAGCATTAACTAAATCATCCGCTTGGTAATCTTCACCAATAACACCAATTACAGCAACTTTACCATCATTTATTTTTGATACGTTATGAGCAGCATTTGATGCACCCCCTAAAATATGTTTAGTATGTGTGTGTTGCAGAATCAAAACTGGTGCCTCTCTTGAAATACGTTCTGTATCACCATACACCATTTCATCCAGAGCTAAATCGCCAATTACTAATATTTTTGCTTGCCCTAATTTTTCAATTAAAATTTTTAACTTTTCTAAATTTAGATCCATGTCAAACTCTCTTATGATTGCTAATAATCAAAATATCATATATAATAATATCATAAAAATAAAAAGGGAGCTTATAGGATAAAACTGGATGAGTGAAAATAATAATAAAAATATAATAAGTAACGAAGATACTCTTGATATTAATGAATTAGCCTCCTTAAATGGTGATATATCTAATGAATTAATAGAACAATTACAAAACAAATTATCACAAGAAGCGGCTAATTTTGCAGAGAATCAAAGTCAAACACTTAATGAAGATGCCAGTTTATTTGAAGAAATTCCTCAAAATAAAGAATTAATAACTCATGAACCTACAAAAGTAGACATTGATAAAAACGTTGATGATAATTTTATAAAAAAATACAAGGCAAAATTAAACAAACAATCTGCCGAAACTATAGAAGAGTCTCAACAAGAAGATGAAAAAGCTACTATTACCTCCCAACAAAACAATGAAACAGAAATTCTTGCTGATACCACCAATATAAATATTGATTTAAGTAGTGATATTGAAAATCTTTCAAATGGCAACATTGTCGAACGACCTTTGCTTAAAAACCAGACAGAATATAATGATAGCTTGGATTTACTTGATAATAATATAAAATATTCTAAATACGTTATATATATAGATCCAGAAAATACTGAGTTTATAGAAAGCCTTACTGTAAAAGAAAGAAAAAACCTTATAAATAAAATATTAAGAGAACAAGATGATATCGCAATTACAAAAAGAAGATTAAATTTATTCCAAACAATTATAAAACATTCAATAATTGCAATTATAACAATAGCTATCTCTATCCCTGTCGTATATTATACAATAAATGCTTCATTAGAAGCTACAATAAATAATCACAGACGATCACAAAAGATATTTAAAACTTTATATAAAGAAAAAGGGAAAATCAAAAACATAAAATATTAATTTATGCACAAGCCATTTCGGTTTTATTTTTATTTGTATCTTGATTAATACCTAACTTCTTAGAAATCCAAGCTCCTAATTTATAACAAGATATTGATACCGCTGCCATGCCAAGACCTTTAAGAGCACCTGGCAAAAAAGTTAATGGGAGCTTGCCGAATAAAACTTTTTCGTTACAATATTTTGTAAAATTATCAACTAATGCTCTCACCCATTTGACATCTCTATATAAAACACTTTCAACAGATTTTGAAACTAATTTGCCATTTTCTCTAACATATTTTGGCATACCAGCTAAAACTTTATACGCACCTTCACCTGCAAACATAGTACCAAGCTTAATTGTTTCATCAGCAGCAGTATCAACTTTATTTTTAGAATTCCAAACTTTAACACCGCTTGTTACACAAATAATTGGGTTAATGTAATCTGCAGTAAAATTAACAACCTTACTCAACCCATTAACTAGTTTACTACCATTTGATGCAGTTTTAATAGCTTGAGATGCACCATGAATAGTTTGAGCAGCTTCTTTACTTGACGCACTTGCTAATGTAACGGCAGCTTTACCGCCTTTAAGGGTTTGACCTGCAGCAATATCAAGATTCATAGCGCCATATAAAGGATTTTCGGCTAAAGCTTCAAAGCCTCTTCCAGCTCTACGTGCTGAAAATACCGCATTTGCAGCTATGATTGGAGCACATGTTAACGCTATACTTGAAATACCTGACATAATTAACCTTACACAATTAAATACTACAATTATATAAAGTTTTTAACTTTACAAAAATTGCTTCAAATAAAGAAAAAAGTTAACAAAAGTTTACAACAGACTTAAACTTCATCAATAGCATTAGCTGGTTCTATAACAGGCTCTCTGAACAGTTGTAATTTAGTAATTCTTGCTCCATCAACTTCAACTACAGTAAAAGTCAAACCATTAAAAGAGACTGTATCCCCAATATCAGCGATTCTTCCTAACAATTTAACAACAAGCCCTGCAATAGTTTCAACATCATCTTCTTCAAATAAAGATTCATCAAAATCAAAAAATTCAACTAATTCATCAATTCTCATCATTGCATTTGCAATATAAGTATTTTCCGAAACTTCTTTAATATCAGCTTCTTCTTCCTCATCAAACTCATCCTGAACTTCGCCTATAATTTCTTCTAAGACATCCTCTAAAGAAATTAAACCAGAGGTTCCACCAAATTCATCAATTACAACCGCTATTTGTCCATGTGTCTTTCTAAATTCAAGAACCAAATTATCTAAAGTCATTGTTTCAGGAACTAATAAAATTGGGCGAATTAAATTATTAATATAATAGTTTTCACGCATAAAAGATAGCGAGTATAAATCCTTAACGTGCACAAAGCCTAAAATTTTATCAATATTTTCTTCATAAACTGGATATCTAGTATATTGATTCTCCAGTGCAAACTTAGTTAATTCATCATAAGTTATATCGCTAGGAATACAAATCATATCGGTTCTAGGAACCATAACTTGTTTAGCCATTAAATCTGAGAATTTAAACATATTATGAAGCATTTCAGCCTCAGTTTCATTTAAGACACCCTCATTATAGCTTTCATCAACTAACATATCTAATTCTTCAGTTGTATGTACAAGAGAAGTATCTTCTGCAGAGACATTACATGTTTTTAACAATCTATCACTTGAATACATTAATAACAATACAAAAGGTTTAAACAACGTAATAAACATATGCATTGGTGTAGCAACCAATAATGCAACAGTTTCTGGTTTTGTTAATGCTATGCACTTCGGTAACTGTTCACCTAAAAGAACATGGAAATACGTTACAAGAACAAAAGAAATAGGCACAGAAATAGCATGTGCAGCCAATGATACATTTGCTAAAGATATCAGATTAATAACAGGAGTTATTAGTTGAACAATAGTAGCTTCTGCCACCCAACCTAATGCAATACTAGCAATTGTAATACCCAATTGCGCAGCAGCTAACATTTTATTAGTTTCATTTACAAGTTTTAAAGCCTTTTTAGCATTAAAACTTCCTTCACTTGACAATTGTTCTAGCCTAGTTTTTCTAACTTTAACCAAAGAAAACTCTGCAGCTACAAAAAAACCATTAACAAAAAGTAAAAATATTATTACAAAAATATTAATAAATATGTCCGACGGGCTCATAAACTCTCATATACCTTAAATCTATACTATAATTGTACCGCAGAAATATTTATTTTGCAATATTATATACAGCATTGGTTTATTGTAATATAATAAGCATATGAAATTAGGTGCTTTTATAATACCAACTGGAATAGGAGCTTCTATTGGCGGATTTGCTGGAGACGCTAGCAAATGGGCTCGGAAGTTATCTGAAAAATGCAAACTTTTAGTTAACCCAAACGTTGTTAATGCAGCATGTTTTTCTGGCATAAATAAAAACATGCTTTATGTAGAAGGTTATACGTTAGATAAATTTTTTAAAGGTAATTGTTGTTTAAAAGAAGGTATTAGAAATAAAATTGGAATTATATTTGATAAGTCAATTCCTCAAAACGTACTAAATATACATATAAACACTATCAATGCTGTTAGAACTGTTTACGACATAGATATTTATGGACATGTGCTTACTGAAAAAGCAGTTGGGGTAAGTTTTTTTGTGGATAGTTCTGGAATTTCAACAGGAAATGTTAGAAATCTAAAAACCCTAAAGCAAGCTTCTGAAAAGTTAATAAAAAAAGGTTGTACTGCAATTGCTATAGTATGCCATTTTCCGGAAGAACAAGGTGAAGATTATGCAAATGGCATTGGTGTAGATCCAGTGGGAGGAGTTGAAGCAATTATTTCACATTATATATCGAAAGAATTTAACATTCCTTGTGCACATGCACCAGCCTTTTCAGATATTACAATCCCAACACAAATTGTAAATCCAAAGTGTGCAGCAGAATACATTACTCCAACATTTTTACCATGCATACTATTAGGATTAGATTTTGCCCCAAAAATATCAATAAATGAGGGTTATAGCATCGACGATGTCGATTTTTTAGTAGTTCCCTATAACGCCATTGGTGGAATTCCTGTTTTAGAAATGAACAAGCTTGGTAAAAAAATTTTTGCAATTACAGAAAATAAAACAGTATTAAATGTTTCGCCAGAGAATTTTTCTTGCAAATGTGTTATAATTAATACATATGAAGAATTAATGGAGCTTATATGAAAAAAAATATCCTAAAAGGTTTTTCTTTAGCTGAGCTTTTAATTACCATAGCTATTATTTCAATTATAACGACAATGGGAATTAATATTAGCCAAAAAGGAATAGAAAAAGCATACAATTATTATATTTACAATGGCTACAACTCATTATCACTTGCAATTGCGGATGCATACTCACACAACTATTCACCTTGCACAAAAGAATTCAGTGAACACATAGTAAAAGTATTAAATGGGATTTCAGAAGGAGATCCTGATGCCGATGAAAATACGATATTTAAAACACCTAATAATATAAAATATAAACTAGCGACAACAAATAATAAAAAAATATTAATAACAATGTACACCCCAAAAGCTATAGACTCAGATGGAACGGAACATAATATCATTAAATTATTATTAGACCCTAAAAACACTCATTATGGACTAATTCCTGCAACAAAGCATTCAAACCTTAATTCTAACACACAATATTTACTTATATTTAAAAGGCACGACCTATTACCCTTTACTATTGATGACGGAGAATCCGGTAAAATTGTCCAATTGTATAATAATGGAGTTCTTGAGAATCCTAGCTTGTTAAGTCATAACAAGAGAGTAATTTACTCTTATTATGATGCTTTTTGCAATCTATACGGCGACGTCAAATACAATGAAACAATAAATGAACTTGTATCTTTTAACTACAGCTCATGTACAAAGAGTGAACCTACCGAAAAAGGTGTTCTTAAATCTTTAAATCCTAAAAAAGTATTTTAAATCAAAAAAGGCTGTAAAATTTTACAGCCTTTTTTGATTAGTGAATTACTTCATTTATTTTAAATTTACAGTATTATTTTCAAACAAGAATTGTGTTACTTTTTCATTTAGAGCTTGTTGAGATAAAGCATTTAACACTCCAGGAGTTTGAGTTAATTGTTTTACCATTGTTTGAGGATCAATTTGATACATACTGCTTAACTCTGACAACTTAGCAGTAAAATCAGATTGAGAAACTGTAATATTTTCTTCTTTTGCTATTTTATCAATAACTAAAGAATTCTTAACTCTAACAAGAGCATCTTCTTTTAGACTACTCATAATATTGTCATAACCTTGTGCTTCTACAGCTTGATCCCAAGTAAAACCTTGCATTTCAAGTTTTTGTTTATACTCCGCAACTAATTGATCAGCTTCCCTATCAATCATAGATTGTTGAATATCAACTTTAGCATCACCTACGATTTTTTCAAAAACAGCTTTTTCAGAATTTGTTCTATCAATATCCGCTTTTTGTGTATCTAAATATTTTTGAACATCAGCTTTTAAATCATCAACAGTTTTAAATGGACCAACCTTTTGAGCGAACTCATCAGTCAACTCTGGTAAAACTTTTGTTTTTATTTCATTAATTTTACATTTAAATACAGCTGGTTGAGCAGCTAATTTTTTCTCATGATATTCTTCTGGGAAAGTAACATTAATTTCAAACTCTTCACCAAGAGGTTTGCCAACTAGTTGTTCAGCAAAGCCAGGGATAAAGCTAGAATTAGCTAAATCTAATGTATAATTTTTAGCATCACCATGCTCAATTTTTTCTCCATTAGCAAAACCTTCAAAATCAAATACAACAATATCATTTGCTTCAGAATTTCTATCAGTAACAATTTCTGTTGTAGCTGATTGCATCAATAAATTATCTAACGATTTTTGGAATGCATCTTCAGGTATTTTATGAGCTTCAACGTCAACTTTAATACCTTTATATTCGCCTAAAGTAACTTCAGGTCTTAATTCTATTTTTGCAACAATAGTCAAATCTTCGCCAACTTTAAAGTTATAAGATTCAACATATGGTTGAGCTACAACATCAAACTCATTTTCTTTAATAACTTCAGAAAAAATTCTTGGAAGAGCTCCTTCTAAAGCTTCGTGTTTAATTCTTTCTTCACCAATATGTTGTTCAAGAATATTTCTTGGCGCTTTTCCTTTTCTAAAACCAGGAATATTAACATATTGAGCTAATCTTTTTGCTGCACTGTTATAATAGTTGACAGCTTCTTTTGCTGGAATCTCAATATCAACTTTAACTAAATTCTCTGGTAATTTTTCAATTTTTGTATTCATATCTTACCTCTTTCTTTTTCAACCTCTCATTACAATATACGCTACTATAAACAGGCTAAAAAAGCAATATTTAGGGCGCTAAAGTTTCCTTTAACGCCCTATTTATTTAACCATACAGATGAAAAATTTACACAAGCCCTTCTTTTACAGCTTTTACGGCTGCTTGGACTCTATCATTAACACACATTTTTTGTAATATAGAACAAACATGTGCTTTAGCTGTATGCACACTCACAATTAGTTCTTTTGCTATCTCTGTATTACTTTTACCTTCAACAAGATGTTTTAACACCTCAAACTCCCTTTCAGTCAATGGTACCCGTCCTTCTTCTGATATTTTATCTTTCAAAATTCCCAAAGCTTCTTGCTTAGGGAAAGCATCTAATACTTTTCGAGCAATTACAGGATCTAACCAACAAACTCCATTTACAACATCTCTTATAACATCTGCTAATTTTGCTGGGTCAATATCTTTTAAACAATAAGCCATTGCACCAGATGTTAAAGCCGCAATAACCTCCTCTTCTCTATCATGAGAAGTTAATGCTATAACTTTAATATCTTTATTCATTTCTTTAACTTTAAGTGTCGCCTCAATACCATTCATACCTGCAAGACCTAAATCCATCAAAACAATATTTGGTTGATAGCGTTCTATCAAGGCTAAGCCATCCAAGGCATTATCACTCTCAGCGACAACCTTAATATCCTCATTAGCATTAAGCGCACAACGTAAACCTACCCGAGTAAGTTTAAAATCTTCTATTATAATAACGCTAATGGTTTTCTTTTCAATTTCAACTGCTGTACTCATTTGTAATATCTCCTTACTATCATCTACAAGTTCTATTAAATAATAGTAAAGATAGTGAGTATATTAGCCGTTCTACTCATATTTATTAGACATGTTGGCTAATTAAGTCAATAATTTCAGCTACAGAATAATTTTTTTGGGTAATATAAATCCTTTTTCTAGTCTTCTCAATAACCTCATCCATTGAATGACCGTCTAAAAAAAGATTGGT
This sequence comes from Candidatus Gastranaerophilaceae bacterium, assembly GCA_045651505.1. GTDB lineage: Bacteria > Cyanobacteriota > Vampirovibrionia > Gastranaerophilales > Gastranaerophilaceae > CAG-196. The sequence goes on from JAZRSL010000021.1 coordinate 25,962, forward strand.
ATATGGCTTTAACATAATTGAAGGAACTACTATATAATCCGCCTCAATATCCTTAACTGTATTTATTAAATCTTCAGAAGTAATTAATCCTGCGACTGTTATATTTTTCCCCCAATATGTTGATTTAACAGGATTAATCATTACAGTCAAATTTTCTATTTTGTTTAACTTTTCACCAATATATTCAAAAGTTGATTTTGCTGCAACAGAGCAAGCAACTGACAATTTTAATGGTTTCGACAACTTTTTAGGCAAATCATAACTATCAAAATCGTCAATAATAGTCCTCAAAGAACCAACACCATCATCTAATTGAGAAAAATTACCATAATATTCGGCATTAGGAATATCCAATTCAGCTAATAAAAAGAATTCATCGGAGCAACAAGCTTTTGGATATTTTTTTGAAATTTTTATTGTTTCAAGAGCAATATCTTTATCAACAATTTTAAGTTCTTGTTCTCTAAATTGTGTAACCCCAACTGGTACAATTGCAATCGATAACAATGCATCGCCTAAAGAAGTTAGGTCTATTAAAGTTCGTTCTAATTCAACACCATCATTATACCCTGGGCACAACACAATCTGCACATGGAAAGGTATGTCATTCTCCTTAAACCACTGTAAATTTTCCATAATTTTACCAGCATTAGGGTTTCTAAGCATTTTAACTCTTAAATCAGGATTAGTTGTATGTACCGAAATATAAAATGGTCCTAAATGCATTTGAGAAATACGTTGTTTATCCTTATCTGTCAAATTTGTTGTTGTAATATAAGCCCCTTGTAAATATGAGAGCCTATAATCATCGTCTTTGATATATAAAGTATCTCTTAATCCTTTTGGTTGCTGCGCTACGAAGCAAAAAATACAATTATTTAAACATGGCTTGACTTTATCAAAAACAGCTGATTCAAAGATTATCCCCAAATCATCATCATAATCTTTTTCTAACTCAATCTCTTCTATTTCGCCATTACTTTTTTTTATTTCTATAGTAATTACTTCATTTTTGCATAAATAAATATAGTCAATCATATCTTGAGGTTGAACCCCATCGATACTTAAAAGTTCATCACCATCTTGTATTTCAAGTTCTTCAGCAATAGAGCCTGTTATAACACCACTAATTTTTGCTGGCACGTTCTAAGCCCTCCAAAAGTGATATAAAATTTTTATACTCACACAATAAGTTATCAAAAACCATTTTTTGATAAAAGTCTAATTCACAAGTTTTTAATAATGTATTAGTATCAAGAGTTATTGATTCAGCTTTATTTTTTAGCATTATAAACATTTCATCTCGTTCTGAATTATTTAAAATAGCTGCACAAGCTACTCGTACTCTTGCTGTAGTCAAAAATTGAATTGGATTATCTGTCAATTGAGAAAGCATTAAATTATTAAGCTCTTTTAACCCTTTTTGAGTAATCGAATAATAAACAGAAGGACGTCCACCTGCACTCAATGTTTTTTGAGATTTAACAAGCTCAGATTTTTCTAAGCGAGTCAATGCAGGTTTAATTGTACCAAAACTCGGAGTAGTAAGCACAGAAAAGTCTTCGTGAATATCTTTTGATATTCCATACATTGTAAGTACTTTTTTGCTTAATTTATATAAAATTAAAAGTTCTATCATAGTCTATATTATACCATAATTTTCGAACTAGACTAAATCTTCTTTCATAACATTAGCAAACTCATTTGCCAAGCGAGCACTCCATTTGCTATTAGAATCTTCCATAATTATTTCAATAGCTTCTTCTCTCGATTTAGCCGTTCTATATGGTCTACTTTCAAGTAACGCACAATAAGAATCAACTATTAGTATTATTTGAGATTCAATTGGAATATTTTCTCCAGATAAACTATTAGGGTACCCCGTACCATTCCAATTCTCATGATGTTTTTCAATGATAGGAATAACATCATTAATTGCACTTATTGGTTCTAAAATCTCTCTTGCAGCAATTACGGGGTGTTTTTTTATTGATTCTCGCTCTTTACTATTTAAAGGAGAACGCTTGCTTAAAATTTCTTTAGGTAACATTGTATTACCAATATCATATAAAAGAATAGCAATTTTTAATTTGTCTACGCTTTCTTTTGAAAGTTCAAAACGCTTAGCTAATAAGGATGCTAGTTGAATCTTTGTTTTTGTTCCGCCAGCTGGATGTTGTGGATTATATGTTGAAACCAGAGTATCAGCAACTTGGAATAAAACATCGTTGTTTACATTCATTTCCTGCAACTTTTGATTCAATATTTTTGACGTTTTATTATCTAGTGGAATTCTATGTTTTGACAATATATCGATAAAAGTACCTATTGCAACTTCTTGCCAAGATGTTTCACTTACAGGTTTTGCTACTGTAACTTGATTTCGACCATTACGCTTAGATTCATACATAGCCAAATCAACAACATCTAACAATTCATCAATATCTTCAGAATGTTCTGAGAATGTACCCAAGCCTAAGCTTGCAGTAATTTTACCTACTTTCTCAAGCTCGATACCTTCGATAGTTTTTCTAATACGTTCAGCTACTACCAAACCACCTTGAGAATCAACTCCAGGTAAAATGAGGTTAAATTCTTCCCCGCCCATACGTGCAGCAACGTCAATAGAACGACAACTTTTTTTAAGAACGTCAGCAATAGCCTTAATCGCCATATCACCATAACTATGGCCATAAATATCATTAATTCGTTTTAAGTGGTCCAAATCAATTCCTATTACTGTAAATTTTTGGTTTTGTCGATTAGCACGAACTGCTTCTTTTTTTATAAATTCTTCAAAATATCTTCTATTATGCAAGCCTGTCATACCATCAGTAACGGCCTGTTCTCGTACAACCTGGAACAAATCTGCTATTGTTATAGCTAATTCAATTTGTCTAGCAAAAAGATTTAAAAACTTGAGTTCTGATTCTGTTGCTTCAACTCTTGGTGAAAATAGCACCAAACACCCGAAGTGTTCATTTTTATGAGCTAATGGAACCATAATATAGGATTTGGCTTTAGTTTGCATTGCTACACCACGAACAATAACCTCAGGAGCTTTAGGAATTACAGATTTTATGAGTTTTGACAAGTCTGTTGATTGGTGAATTGTATTTGAATTAATAGCATTTACAATTTCATCGTCTTTAGGATACTCTAGCCTTAATTCCATTGGTTCACAATTAAAAGCCTTTAAAAAAGTTAAACCAAACAAATCCCCTGAAAAAGCGCATAATTGTAGAAATGAGCCATCTTCATCGACCAAGTGTTTTGTAACACAAGTATTTAAATAACCTAATTCTCCTTGTAAGCTACTCGCAATAGCACTCAATACACTTGATAACGGCTTTGAAGAATTCATCATATCCCAAACCAATTGCAGAGTTACCATCTGTTTATTTGCTGTTTCAAGTTCTACAGTTTTAGCATTTATTTCTTTTTCTAACCGAGCATTTAGTTCATACACTTCAAGCAAAGATTGCTTGCCTGAATAAACAGATGATTCAACTTGATCTATTTGATTCTTAAAATTTCGGATGCTATCAAAAAAACCCACAGACGAATTCCTATTCCATATCTAACCTACACAGTATAACATTTTCAAGGAAATTCTTCAAGTACTATCAACAAATACAACTTGTTACTTTTCTTAATAAAATAGCAAAAATTTCACAAAATATGCTTTATATGAATAGAAATTGTTGTGTAGTAAATAATTATTAGAAATTTTAAAAGGTTTCATAACAAAAGGAGGTTTAATGATCACACCATTAAGTTCAAGAGCAGTCAACAATTATACTCAAAAAAGCTCTAATTCTATAACTTTTACATCGACATCTACAAACAAATATCCTACAGATAAAACAATAGAACGTGATAAACGTATAAAACGAAATAATACTATTACAATGCTAGGTGGAGCTAGTATCGGTATCGCAACAGGTTGCTTAAAATTTGCAAACAAATTAAAAGCTGGTATTATTGGTGGTGTTATCGGTTTGGTTGCCGGTAAACTTATTGGCTTCTTAGTAAATCCTCGTATTTATAAAGATTAATTTATATTAAAACTAAATCCTTAATTCTATAGAAGTAAAACCTTCTTGGCGGGAGTCGAACCCGCGACCTCAGGCTTCGGAGACCTACGCTCTAATCCTACTGAGCTACAAGAAGATTTTAAATATTATATTTAAACTTCAACATAATTTCATATTTAATCTTAGGGCTTATATAATAAATATTTGCATTTACCCTTTACAATCAAGTCCTAAATCCAAAGTTGGAGCTTTAGCTACAATTGCGCTAGAAGAAATTATATCTACTCCAGTCGCTGCAATATTATAAATAGAAGCCAAGTTTACATTACCGCTAGCTTCTACTATTGCGCGTCCATTAATAAAATCTACACACTCTTTCATTTGCTCACAAGTCATATTATCAAGCATAATAATATCTGCACCACAATCTACAGCCTCTTTTACTTGTTCAAAAGTATCACACTCCACTTCAATCTTATGAGCGTGAGAAATATGTTGTCTAAGTTTTTCAACAGCTTTAGTTAAAGATCCTGCATATTTTATATGGTTATCTTTTATCATTGCACAATCTGAAAGATTGAAACGATGTAAGCTTCCACCACCTATTTTTACTGAATATTTTTCAAAAGCTCTAAATAATGGAGTTGTCTTTCTTGTATCTACAATTTTTGCTTTAAATTCGCCAATAGCTTTTTGGTATTTATTCGTCTCTGTTGCAATTCCACTCATCCTTTGAATATAATTTAATGCAACTCTTTCACCCATAAGCACATATCTTGCAGGGCCTTTAATTTCAGCAAGTTTATCACCCTTTTTTATAGAATCACCATCCTTAAAGAAAAATTTAACTTTGACATCAGATGAAAGGATTTTAAATACCATTTCAAAAACAGCTCTGCCACACAAAACCCCTTCAACACGTGAATTAAGTTCGCATTTCATTGTATCATCTTCATTTGTTAAATAATCTGTTGTTATATCACCGAATCCGATATCTTCTTCTAAAGCTCTTTTAACGTGTTCTTCTATAAAAAAACTATTTAACATATTCTAACTCCTTATTTAAAGTTTTTACTGAGTCAACTCTTGCATGAGCGCCAATTGACTCTTTTCTATTCAAAGATGCTTCTATAATTAATCCAGCCACTGTAAGCATATTTCTGTATTCATATTCATCTAAATTAAGACATTTTCTATTTCTTGTAAAATTATTTTTAAGTTCTTTAATCCTAGCTTGTGCCTCAAGAAGTTTATCTTCTGAACGCATAATCCCAACTTTATCCCACATTAAATCCTTAAGTTCTTGTTTTAATGACTCAATATCAAAATCTTGTTCGCTAAGTGGTGCTGAATAAGTTTCAATAAGTTTAAGGATTTGAGTATCAATCTTCTTTGGTGGCTGTAAATTAGCAAAAGATAGGTAATCCGCTAGCTCATATGCGCAAGCTACACATTCAAGCAAAGAATTACTCGCAAGTCTATTAGCACCGTGGAAACCTGTACAAGCAACTTCACCTATCGCGTAAAGACCTCTAATTGAAGTTTTTCCTTCTACGGTAGCCTTAACTCCACCCATTGTATAGTGTGCAGCTGGAGCTACTGGTATTGGAGAATTTGTTATATCAATCCCGTTATCCATACAATGTTTTGATATGGTTGGAAATCTCAATAACAACTTAGTCTTATCAATAATTGATGCATTTAAAAACATATTTGCAGATTGACTTGATTGCATTTCATTATATATAGCTCTTGTAACTATATCACGAGGCGCAAGCTCTCTTTTATCATGATAATTTGACATAAATTCTATGCCTTTTTTATTAACGAGCTTCGCTCCTTCACCTCTTACAGCCTCAGAAATTAAAAATCTATTTTTGCTATTAGGACTAATCGCTAAAGCAGTCGGGTGGAACTGAATGAATTCCATATCTTGAATCATTGCACCTGCATTATAAGCTAAATCAATCCCATCACCAGTTGCACCATCAGGATTTGTTGTATATTTATATATTTGTCCGACACCACCAGTGGCAAGAATTGTTGCTGATGTGTATACAATTTCATGTTCACCAGTAAAGTCATTAAATAAAATTATCCCCTTACATTCAGAATCTGAATTCGTTAAAAGTTCAACAGCAATAGAATGCTCTATTACTGTAATATTAGAAGTCTCTCTGACTTTTTTTACAAGAGCCTGAACAATGCCTTTGCCTGTAGCATCACCACCAATATGTAAAATTCGTTTTATACTGTGTGCAGCCTCTAAAGTAAATTTTAAAGTACCATTCGAATCTGAATCAAACTTCACACCAATATTAATTAAATCATTAATAACACTATCTGATATTTCAGAAATATATTTAACGACTTTTTCATTATTTATACCTGCACCGGCCTTCAAAGTGTCCTGAATATGTAATTCAGTATTATCTTCAGGGTTCACATTCATAACACCTACAATACCACCTTGTGCATATTTAGAATTACTTTCCCCTAATTCAGCTTTAGTTAGCAACAAGACCCCGTCAGGGAGGTTACCACTACGTGCAATTTTAAGAGCAGCATACAGCCCTGCAGCACCACTACCTATAATTACAGCTGAGTATTCTGAATGTTTCATAAAAACCTCTTACCTGGTATTATACTATTTTAAAACAAACAAATTAAAGAAACATAAAGTTAATATTAAGATTTATTTTTCAACTATCTCTACAAACTTTGTTAATTCTGGTATTTTATTATTCTTAATTATATTAGCAAGTTTATCATATAAAATGGGAGCTTTATTTTTAAAAGTGTCTTTATCAGATATATACAATTCAATAGCACGTGCAAACAATTCTGTTTTTGAATTATAGTAACGATTTAACTTACTTATTTTTGAATTTATCCGTTTCAAAGCTCTTTGCTTTGATTTTAAATTTAAGTATTTAATTTCATTTTCTGAAATTTCTGTTGATAACTTAACATCACAAATCGTATAAATTTTGCATGAAAAAAAGCCTAAAACCTTTACTCTATCATGTTTAAGTAAATGCTTATAAGGTGTTTTATTTAAAGCTTTTTCAAGAGTAAAACTACCAGTGCTCAATTTAAAATCTTTAATACTAAGCGATAATTCATTTGCTATAGTCTTTATCTCAGCTTTAAGTTCTTTTTTTGCTTCAAATAAAGGTTTTATCTTTTCTTTAGGAATCAAATTTACAGTTACTTCAATAAGCTCATTTTGAAGTTCCTCACTATAATCATCAAAGATAAAATCTAATGTATTCAGAGATTTATCGTAGTTATAATGAATAAAATGTGAAAACTCATGAGATAGAGTGTTGATTATACTTGCATCATTTAATCCTTTAGCCACGTCTATTCGATAGCGGTCATTTCTAGCTTTAAAAAAGCCTTTGTTTCCCTGTGCTTTGTTTTTAGAAATATTAACATCTATACCAAAAGATTCAATATATTTTTTTAATTCTACGATTCTGTCTCTTTTACTAGCCATTTTAAATAATCTTCTGAACAATCAACTATAGGAAGTGCAACAATTTCTGGTACCGAATAAGAATGCAACTCTTCAACAACTAATTTAACCTTTCCATAAAGATTTCTCCTAGTTTTAATCATCATAAGAATCTCTTTTTCTTCGCAGATTTCTCCATCCCAAGAAAATACAGATTTCACATTTTCAATCATTGAAACACAAGCTGCGAGCTTATGCTTCATTAAAACCTTAGTAATCTGACGTGCAATTTTTTTATTTGGTACTGTACAATAAATTACGATAATATCCATAAGCACTCCTTTACATTTTGAAAATCTTACCTGGATTCAATATATTATTAGGATCAAAAAGTTGTTTTATTAATTTCATATACTCAATAGTATCCGGACTTACCATTTTTTCTAAGTATGGCAATTTTTCTAATCCTATCCCGTGTTCAGCAGAAATAGTACCTTCCAAAGCTCTTACAGATTCATAGATTTCAGCTTTAGCATTACAATAATTTTTATACTCTTCTTCATTTTCCATATTTAAAACAATTTGAGGATGTATATTACCATCACCAATATGTCCGACCAAACAGACTTGTAAATCATATTTTTTACAAATAGAATTACAGTCTTTGATCATTCTCGCTAAGCTTTTACGAGGAACAATTATATCATCAGAAATAACGTCTGGCGCTAATCTAGATGCTGCTGCAAAGGATGAATACCTAGCGCTCCAAATCTGCTCTGCTTCTTTTTTATCAGGAATTAAAGTTTCAATAACATCAAATTGCTTAATTATTTTAGACACAGTTTTTGTTTGTTTGCTAACGGAATTGAATTCCCCATCTAGTTCAATTAAAATTAAACATTCTGCTGATCTATTTAAACCACTATTCATAAAATCATCCACAGTATTAATAGAATTTTTATCCATAAATTCAATAGCTGCCGGATAAATATTGCTAGTTAAAATTTTATTTACTGCTTTAATTGCACTATCTACATCATTAAAATACGACACTATCGTCTGTTTTGCTTCTGGTATAGGTATTAATTTCAAAGTTGCTTCAACAATTATACCTAAAGTCCCTTCACTACCGATCATTAACTGGTTTAAATGATACCCTGAAGAATCTTTTATTGTTTCAGCTCCTAATGTTATTAATTTACCTTCAGCAGTAACTACTTTTAAAGACAATACGTAGTCTTTTATTGTTCCATACTTAAAAGCTAAAGCTCCACCTGAAGATTGAGCTATTGCGCCACCAATAGTTGAGACTCTGTAATTAGAAGGATCTGGGGGGAAAAAGAGGCTTATTTTTTCAACATTATCCTTAATATCCCCTAAAATAGCTCCAGGTTGCACTTTAATTGTCATATTTTCAGGTGAAAGCTCTAATATTTTATTCATTTTAGAAAAATTTAAAACAATTCCACCTTGGGGGCATAAACAAGCTCCAACCATATTTGTCCCTGCCCCACGAGAGATAATAGGGATATTATGTGTATTCGCATATTGAACTACCTTCTGGACCTCTTCAATAGTTTCTACAAATAATACAATATCTGGACATTTAGTTTCAAACATATTATTTGATGCATCACTTGCATAACAATAACGTTCTTCCTTTTTTGTAAGAACGTTATCATTTTTTATAAACGATTTGAGATTTTCCAGTCTATTTTTCAATAACATGAGATGCTATTTTTTCTATACTCTTATTTAATTTTGCAATTTGACGATCCATACCCCCAACTTTTTTAGTTAGCTGAGCAGTTTCTTTATCATCTAAAAGACTCATCACAGATTCTAATTTAGCCTCTAATGTATTAATTTTATCTTGTTGAGAAGATATTTTTTCATCCATAGCTACTAAAAATTTATTCAGAGTATCTTCCATTGGTGATAAATCTATTGATTTATTATTGATAGTCGTTTCAACAATAATCTTATCTAACTTTTTCTCTAAAGTTGATATCTTTTTAGTTTGTTTATTAAAAACAACTCCCAAAGCATCTACAAGCTCTGCACTTTCAATGTCATCCTGAGCTTTCATATCAGTAATCATTGTTTTTATTTGACTAATATCATCTAAAGAGTCCACTTTTGTTGAAATACTATTAATTTGAACACTAGCATTATCAACCCATTCCGCTAAATATTCAAACACTTGGTTAAATACTTGATTTGTTTTTGCACCACTTTGCATCATAGAATTTATAGCATTTAACTTCGCATCTAATCTATCCATGCCAGATTCTTGCGCAAAATTACGAGTTCTTTCATCTATATCATTAATAACCAATTTAAACTCTTGTAAATTATCTTGCAGAGTCTTATATGATTCATCAGAAGCAAGTAATAATTTATTTGTTCTAGAGCTTATGCTAACAATATCTTCAGTTAAACTATCAAAATCCGATCTTGTTGGCAAATCTTTTTTAACAGATTCAACTAAATTGTAAATCTCTTCTGTAGAACGTGCTAAATTTGAAAACTCTTCACTCCTACTTGAATCTTTTAAATCATTAAGAACTAGTCTTAAATTCGCAATATCTGATTCTAAATCTTGCAGACTATAAATATAATCAATATTTCCATCAGAAGAAATTATTGCATTAATCTTTTCATTTAATTGAGATACAGAATCTTTAACTTGTTCTATCTCATCATTCGTTGTAACTATATGGCTTAATACAGAAATTAAATCATCATGTTTTTCCTGTATAAAATCAAGAATTTCTTCTTGCTCAGAAACAAATGAAATTTGATTAAATACATTCAATAATTGTGTAATAATATCAGATTTTGTTTGTTTAAGCTCTCTTTCAACAATACCTTCAATATCTTGATTATCTAATTTATTAGATAATTCTTTAATTGATTCAAGAATTGAATGCTTCACAATGGTATTAAGCTCAGTTACATCCGGCAAGCTAACAGCACATAATTCATTAATATCTTCAACATATCTCAACTGTTCAGTAATTAATTCTTCAAGTCCAGCTATCTGTTTATTAATCGATGCTTGAAAAGCTTCGTCAAAAGATTTATTTGATATTTGAGAGCGTAACCCATCAAAAGCAGCTTGCAACTGGCGTAATTCTGATGTTGACGCTTCAAAAGAAGCTTCTATTGAAGATTTTAAAGTCTCAATTTTGTTTTCAAGACTTTCTCTAGTAGTTTTAAATTCATCAAAGACAACATAAATAGAATCTTTTACGGAATTAAATGCCGAAACTTGTTCATTTGACAGTGATTTAATTTCAGTATATTTTTCAACTATTGTTTCAGCTAATTTAGAATTAAATATTGCAAACTTGTCTTCAATGCTAGTACCGTTTGTTGTTATAGCATCAGCTATAATTGAATAGTTATCATTGAAAAACACTTCTATTTTATCATTAATTCTATCAATTGCAGAATTAATAAGAACTTCATTTGCTAGTTTATAATCATTAATTGCAGAAGTAAAAACACCAGTATCTAGCAATTTGTTCATATCACTAATAATATCTGTTACTGAATTTGATACCTCAATTTTTAAATTATCAATTTTTGATACAAGTACAGAATTATCAGTTTTAACATCTAAATACGACTTCAAATCTTCTATATTATTGTACAAGTGATCATTAATAACCCCCTCAATTGATGTAGTTATTTTAACCACATCATCAGCCTGAGTTTGTTTTAACAATTCAAACTGTTCAAGAATTTCATTTATTATCGCATCAGTTTCTTTTTCAACATTTTTATTTGTAGAATCTAACTCTTTTAGTAATGACTCTAAAAGTGCTTCTTTTACTGAAATTATTAATTCACTTTGTCTTTCTACACAATTAGCTACTGTTTCAAGATTCTCTGCTAGAGTTTCAACTTTAAAATCAACCGTATTTGATACATTATTTACAGCAACTTTTAAGTCTTGCTGATTAGCATTTGTAGTTTTAATGTAAGCATCAAACGCTGTATTGACTTGTTCAAGAAGCTCGTTTGATTGTTTTTTTATATTTTCCAAAATAATTTGATTATCACTCTCAACTTTTTCCGCAAAATCACAGACTTTTGCTCGAAGTTCAGAGTAATCAGCAGTAGTTGCCTCAATATTACCATCAATTATAGTTTTTAAATTTTCAGCTATAAGTTCAAACTGTTTTAAATTTTCTTGAGCTTGTTCTTCCCAGATTGACTTTAGCACACTATTCAAATTGGCAATACGACCTTGAATATATTCATATTGGGAGTTTGCTTTATCTTCTAAAACCTTAAACGAATTCTCTAAGTTAACTTTATATGAATCAATCTTCTCAACAACAGCTGAATTCACTTTTTCGGATACGAGTGTAAATTCTTCATTTATTCTTTGAGCCAAATCTCTATCTGATTTTTCAAATAAAATATTTATCTGAGATACCAACGATTCAAAATTACTTTCAATAATAGAAAGCTGTCGAGTCATATCTCCATCAACATTCTCATCAACTTTTTCAAGAATTCCTCTTATTGATTCAAACTCTTTATTTAAAGATACAAATTTATTCAAAATTTTATTTTCAGATTTATCACTTAAATCAGTTACAAGATCCCTAATACTATTATAACCTTCATTTACAGTTTTTATTTGCTCATTAACAGATGCAATAGCTTTAGAGTTTAAGTCTATAACTAAATCTTTAAATTTTGTGTTTTTATCATTAAGCGAATCAAACTTCTCTATTACAATAGCGTCAGACTTGGCATTTAAATCTACCAATAAATTTTCTATCTTAGTATTATCATTACCTAGCTGATTAATTCTATCAAGAATTGTAGTCTCAGAATTGGAATTTAAATTTCCAAGCAATTCTTTTAGTTCATCAAACTTTCGGCCTAAGCTTGCTACAGTTTCATCTCTTTGAGAAGTATTTTTATCTGATAAAACGAATAGTGCTTGCTTTATATCTGCCACTCGCTCTATAACAGATTGTAAATTATCTGAACTTAAATTTTCTATAACAGATTTAATTTCAGAAGCCTTGTCGGCATTTTCAATTGTAAAATCTTGTTTAAACTCATTTATTTTATCAAGAATTGTATTTTTTAAAGATAAAAGCTTAGAATCAAATTCTGTTTTCACCCCGTTTGTTGAAGCAACAATAGTTTCTAATTTATCATTAGAAGCAGTGTTATTCACACTTAAAATCTCTTTAATTTCAGAGTACGAATCTTGTATTTCTAAAAGTTTTGAGTAAGAGTATTTTATATCTTTTCTAATGTCTTCTGTGTTTTCAGATATGACTTTCTTAATGTTATCTGTATTTGCTGAATATTTCTCATCTAAAGCACTTAAAACAGTATCTATTTTTTCTCTAGTAATTTCTGCAATATCTCTGACACCGTCAAGGACGCTCATACTTGATTCCTTTATACTCTCAGAGACTAAATCAAACCTTTCATCATAATTATCAGAGCCACTATTATCTCTCTCACTAACATAAGATAAAACGTCTATTATTGATGAAGAAATATTTTCTAAAATACTTTTTAAATCAAAGAAAGAAGCTGTTTGAGTTTTTTTAATTTCATCTTCAAGGGAATCAATCTTACTTATTAACAACTCATATTTACTATATAAATCTGTTGCAAATTTATCTGCTAAATCAGAATCTGAGCTTTCAATAGTATTCATCATCTCCTGTTTTGAAGCATATAAATCAACCCTCAAATCCTTAACGACAGAGACAAAATCAAGCTCTAAAACTTTTTCTACGGCATTTTGCAACATAGAAAATTCTTTTTTTACATTGCCAATTTCTACAACAGAAGCATCAATCTTATAATCTAAAACACTTGATAAATTTTTGATATTATCAACTTGTTCAATTATCTGAGAAGATGAATAGTTTACTGTCTTTTCTTGCGCTTCAAGAGAAGTTCGTAATCCTTCTTCAAAGACAGTTAATCTATCAGTAATACTTGAGAATATTGCATTATTAGCAGAAAGGCTATCCTCTTCTATTTGAGATAATAAAGTTTTTATGTTTGATATATTTTCAAATACCGAACCAAAATTCTTTTCACACAAAACAGCAATTTCAGATTGAGTTTGATTAATTCTAGAATTTAACGAATCAGCAGAAGCTGATATGTCATTTAAAACCCTAGAAATATTTGCATCTGATAATGTAGTTATTCTCTGCTCAACACTATTAATATATTGTTTTAACTCAGCTTCAGTTTTCCCAAAACTTGATAATAAATCTTTAAAATTCACACTAATATCAAGAGAATTAATTAAGTCTATGAGTCTGCGTAATTCCTCTAGCGAAATTGCAACCTGTTGAGAATTTGAACTTGCATATTGTGTAATATCAGAAAAAACTTTTTGTAATGAAAATCTAAATTGTTCAAAATCAGATTCAGCTACACAGTTTTGAACATCATCCTGTAAACTATTAATTTTCTCTATGATTGTATGTAAATTCTTATCATCAACTTCTTCAAGAGTAGACTTTAATGTTGCAACTATATTAACAGAAGCATCAATTTTATCAGCTAAACTATCAAATCTTGCAGTTCTACCAGACAACTCAGAAACAGCAGCAGTTAACTCATGATGTTGAGCTGTTAAATCGAAAATCTTTTGTTTAGCATCTGTTATATCATTTTTTGTTGCAACATCTTTTAAAGAATCTTCCACTTGAATAGTTTTTTTATCAAGCATTTGTAATGCAGATAATATTGTATTTGAAGACATTTCTATATTTGATAAAACGTTCCCAAACTTATCCAAATACTCAGTTTTGTCAATAGTTGATATTGTTTTTACAATTGTTTTGAAATTGTCATTTAAGCTTATTACTATAGAATCGAACCCGTTATTCAAGCGTTCTAAATCTGGTTTTAATAAAGCTATATTTTTAATAATATCTTTTTTTTGCGAATCATCTGAACGCATAGTATCAAGACGTAGTGTTATATCTGACAAAAAGTCTTTTTGAGACACAACTTCCCTTGAAAAAACAGATAAATTAGTAGCTACAATGTCGAAAAGTTCTTTAATGTCAGAAGCTTTAGGTAATTCAGTACTATTTTTCAATAAATTTGAAAACAAAGCCTCTATAGCACCAAATTTTGAAACTAAAACACTGTGTCTTTCATCAAGATTTTGCTTTAACTCAGATAAAAACAATTTAATTAAATCAATATCTTCATCTGTATTAATTTTATCTAATTTAGCGTTAATACCACTTAAAAGCTTATCAACATCAGAAGTATTTAATATACCCTGGGCTCTTATTGAATTCAAAAGAGTTTTAATTGTATCAAAATTTTCATTTATTTCGGTTAAATTTTCGTATTCTGCCATAAAAGTACTATCCCACATCTTACATACTACATCTATATATTATATACTAATACAAAAATAGTGACAAATTATATTTTTTTTCTTAATATTGAAATATGAATTATATATTTTTTCTACTAATTTTTATTTCAATTACTGTATCAATTCTTAATGGAAGTTGTAATGAATTAGTATCTGGCATGCTTGAAGGGTGTAATTTAGCAATCAAAGTTGCTTTTTCACTAATTGGAATAATGGCTTTTTGGTTAGGTATAATGCGCGTCGCTGAACGTGCAGGTATAATCAAAATGCTTTCTAAAATAATATATCCTGTTATTAAAAATCTATTCAGCAATATCAAAAAAGATTCACAAACCCTTGGTAATATATCAATGAGTATCGGCGCAAATGCCTTAGGACTTACGAATGCCGCCACGCCTATTGGAATAAAAGTGATGAAAGAACTTCAAGAGGAAAATCCTAATAAAGATGTTGCAACAGATAACATGTGTATGTTTTTAGCAATGAATACTGCTGGCTTTCAAATAATACCTGCAACAGTAATTGCAATATTAGTAGGACTTGGAGCTACAAATCCAAGTAAAATAATACTACCAACATTAGTTGTAACTACACTTACATTCCTTATATCAATATTAATATGCCTCATATTAAAAAAAATATGGAATAAAAGGGGTAATATATGATAGAGAATATTTCAACATATATACTCCCTATAATAATATTACTTATTTTTACGGTTGCAATTATTAAAAAAGTTTCTGTTTATGAAGAATTTGTAGAGGGAGCAAAGGATGGTTTTAAAGTTTCTATAGAAATAATACCATATTTAGTTGCCCTTATTGTAGCAATATCAATGTTCAGAGCTTCTGGTGCATTAGACTTGCTATCCTCATCAATAGGTCATCACCTTGAAAAAATAAGCCTTAATGCAGACATACTTTCTGTTATGTTAACACGTTCTTTATCAGGATCTGCTACATTAGGACTCTTTTCAGATTTAGCAAATAAAAATGGAGCAGATTCTTATGTAACTCAAACTGCAGCCATTATGGTTGGAAGTTCCGAAACTACTTTCTACGTATTATCTGTATATTTTGGAGCAATAGGCATCAAGAAGTTCAGATATGCGATCTTAACAGGTATTATTGCTGATGCTATAGGTATTGTACTAGCAATTTTGGTTGCTCGTTTATTTTTTCTTGCCAACACTGGGTGGTAAATGTTTTATGATTTTCATCCATAATAATTTTTTTTATTAAAACTGCATAATTCACATTTAGAAAATTAACTTGATCTAATTTTTCAACCACATATTCAGAGGCTCCACAATTTGTACAATAGTTAAACTGAGGCATTACTTCAACACTATGCCTTCTGGCTTTTAATTTCATTCCACAACAAGCACATTTAACGATATACCATTCATTTTTTATCAATTTGCCACAATCGGGACAATAAGCAGTCTCTAAATTTGGCAATATTTTATCATGTTGGCATGCCCTAGAAAAATTAAAAATTGTCTTTAATAATAAATTAATAATATCCATATTTTGTTTATAAAGATTTTTTATTTAATATCAACATTTATTAAGAAATATTACAAAACAGCTTAAAAATAGCAATTTACATAACTAAAAACACTTTTTATATATACAGGGATATTTTCAATAGTTTGTACTAATTAAAACATATACTTATATTTCATTATACTACACTTCACACATTAAGTTTTTAGAGTCGTTCAGACTCTTTTTTTTGTTTAAATGTAATATTTTGTAAAGAAAAGCCTAAAAAACTTGCAATTGTTCACAATAATAAGTATACTTAATACACTTAATTAAACATGTAACAATTTTGCCGAAATTTGTAACATAATAGCAATTATTTAATATCTCAAGACTTTATTAGTTTGTGTCGTAGTACTTGTAAAAGGGTAAACATCATTGAAAATACAAAAATGTACAATTGAAAATAATAATAAATCTGCGAATTTAAAAGCACAGAAGAACAATCTAGTTCCTGTTTGTACGTCTCCATCGTTTAAAGCAGGAGCTGTACCTGTTGATAGTCTTTTAAATATACTTGGTAGTTCAATGCAGTGGATTCAAGACCAAGGGTTTTTAGCATCATTTTTAATTCAAGATGTTTTAGGCATGACTGCACCGCGCGTTTATGCTGCGTTCCTTAGAGATAAAGAAGTAACTGGAAAGTACAACGTTCAAGAAGGTTTTGAAGTTCTTGGGCGAGAAGGACTTACTGGACCTTGCATGATGGCTGTTGCGCCTGTTATGTTTATGTTAGCCGCAAAATTTGGTAAAAGTACTAGTGTTAACTCTAGACTAATTAATAGATTTGGAGACAGCTTAAAAGAAATTATTTCAAAAAATAATTTTGACAAAACATTATTAAAAGATAAACAAAAATTTAAAACAGAATTCTTTAAAATAAACATCGAAAAAATTCTTAATAATTCCCTAGGAAAAGAAAACGTTAAAGCAACTGACGTTGAAAATATTTTGGAAAAGTTAAGGAAATATGAAACCGGTGCAAAAAAAGATCGTTCTAAGATTTTAAACGAAATTGTAGAATATATTGATGACATTAAGTTTAGCACATCATCAAGTCTTGAAAATCTTGGTAAAATTACAGTTGGTTCTGAACAGAATTTAATGAATTTCTCAACCAAAGAAGCAATGGAAGCCATGATAAAATACAGCGATGATGCTATCACGTTTAACAAATATTTAGAAGAATTGAATACTGTTGCAGCTGAAGATATCAAAAATGCAGCTTTAGCCAAAAGATTCTGTGCAAATGTTTCAACTATTGCTGCGACATTAGGTTTAATGGGAGTTCTTCCTAAAATTTACGCACGTAGCAACATTTCACCAGGGGCTGCTACAGCAATGCAATTAAGACAACAAAATGAAGCAAATTCCGCTTCAACAGCAGATAGTGCAAACCAAGAAGTTGAACAAAATAACAATCAAGTTGCTTTTAAAGGCAAAGGCAACAAGATTATGTCAAAATTTGGCCAAATTATTTCAAAATTCACTAATGATAAATTAGCTGGCGAATTAGAATATAATGGACATAACTTTACTAACACTTTAATGGCTGGACTATCATTGTTTGGTTTACTAGCACCACGTGGCATGAGAGCTTATAATCGTGCACAGGTAGACGAAAATGGTAAAAAAGATCTTACTGAATTATATGAAATATTAATTAGGGATATTGCATCAAGTTTATCAGTTGTATTCTTTGTTCCAATGGCAACAAGAGCTTTTGTAACTTCATACGAAAAAGCATCTGGATTTGTTCTTATGAATAAAGACAGAGCTAAAACAGGATTTGCAAAAGTTTTAGACCTATTAAACCCATATAGCAGTTCACAAGTATTGTCAAATACAGAGCTTAATTCTTTATACAACGGTGTAAATTCAAAAGAAAAAATGTTAAATTTCTGTAAATTCATTGAAAGAAATAACGGAGATTTACAAAAAATCTTATCTAAATCTGATGATTTCTTAAAACTAGCAAAAGAAAAAGCCCTAGACCTTGATGTAAAAGGAATAAGTAAATCTGATAGAAATAAAAAAATATTATCTTTCTTTGAAAATTTAGGTAAAGATAATAATTTAAGCAAACAAGAAATTGATAAATTAGTTGAAAAAATAATGAGAAATGCTAAGAGTGTAAAAAATAACAAAATTGCAGCATTCGCAAAAGGATTAAACTCAATCCCAGCAATAATTACAACATTTATAATTTCACCTTACATTTTAGGTTGGGTTATACCTAGACTTACATATGCTCGCACTAGAAAAGTTCACCAAGAAGCTGATGAGAAAAGAATGGCAGAAGCAAAAGTTGCATAAATTACAAATAATTCGCCAATATTGATCTTACATAATTTTGAGTTTCTTTATATGGAGGAACACCCTCGTACTTATCAACAGCTCCAGGACCGGCATTGTATGCTGCTAATGCCAGTATAATATTGCCATTATATTTATCTAGCATAGATTTTAAATATTTAACTCCACCCTCAATATTTTGTTGGGGATCCATAGGATTAGTAACTCCTAACCCTTTAGCTGTTGAAGGCATCAACTGCATTAGCCCAATAGCCCCAACGCTAGATTTAGCCGCAGGATTAAACCCTGATTCTTGTTTAATTAAAGCATTTACAAGCTTTTCATCCACGCCATATTTTGCAGAAGCTTCAGTCACCCAATTTTTAATTTTAACTCTTATATCAGTTGGTTTTGATGCCGATTGAGCTGTATTAGAGTAAATCTTAGCATCAACTCTTGTTGTTGGTTTTGTTATTAATTCTCCGAATTTTGTCTTAGCAGTTGTTTTCAGCACATTATCAAAAGAACTTTGAGGTTTAATAGCTGATGTATCACCATTCAATTTAACAACAGGAGAATATTGGGTATTTAAATTATTTACATAATTATTCATCTGAACAGCTCTTTGCATTGCAGCAGTATGCCCAGAAGAAGATAATAAATTTTGTATCATTGATGAAAACATGGCTACTATATCCTTTCAATAAAATTTACGTCAAAAATTATTTTTTCTACAATAATTTCCTTAGTAAATCCACTAAATGGTTTAATAATAAAACAATTTTAGTCAAATATTGTTTAAAATGTTAAGTTAATAGCTTTTTTTTTTATAATGTGATATCATAATCTGGTAATTGGGAGAGTGTACAAGTGACTATTAAAACTATATTATTGGAAGATGAAATACTAGAACAAAGCAGAGAGGTTTGTAAATATCTCTCAGAACCGGATATAAGGAATAAAGCTGTCGCAAATGTTTTAGCAGCTAAAATTGCTGAACAATACTTTTCTGAATATCAAATAGATACAACGTCAAGTCTACACAACATACACCAAATTTTATGTAATTGGGAAATTTCAGATATCTATATTAATAACGTATATATTGATGTTAGACTATACTTTGAAGAAAAGGATCTTTGCATACCAAAATTGCACTTTGATAATGATTTACTCCCTGTTGCATATATGTTTTTAAAACTTGAAAAAGATTTATCTAGTGCAACTGTAACAGGTTTTATAACACCAGATTTGGTCACAAAAGAGAAAGAAGCAGAAGGATATTACTTTATAGAAGAAAATGAGCTCTTACCACTTTATGAAATTGAAGACTTACTTTCAACAGAAACCATTAACCTTCCCGACGATCTAGACGTACAAATCTTTGATTCCTTAGATGGCAAAATAGACTTAACAAGCAACTTATTTAAAATATTATTAAAATCAAAAGAAGCCCGTTTTAAATTTATAGATATTGCTAAAACCAAAACGATTTTCAATTTTGTTTCCATCGATTCAGCATTTATTCAAGATGATGAAAATCCCTCAGAAATTATAGACTCTACCCAAGAGTTAGATTTATTACAATCGGAAGAATTAATTGATTTAACCTTGCAAGATGAAATAGAAAACGACTCTTTTAACGAAGAAAATTTAGAGACTACAGAAACTACTGACATTCTTTCAGGTAATGAAGGTTATGAATTTCCAACAGAAACAACTCCTGGTATACAAGAAATCGAGAGAGAACTTGACAGTTTGTATCCACTAGAAGAAATTGTTGATGAAAACGTTTCAGAAGAAGAATCTGATATTATTGAGGCAATAGATATCAATACAGAAGATTCATCTTTAGATACCGATATTCTGGATTCCGATGAAATGGATACTGACCAGCAGTCTAATCTAACAGTAGAACTTGACAATGAAGATAATGAATCTTTAATTGAAGAAGCTAGTATATTAATTTCAGAAGATAACCAAGACGATTTTGAAAATATAGATATTACAGATGAAATTACTACAGAACCTGCCTTAATTCTAGATGAGAGTAATGAATCAATAGAAAATGCCAACTTTTCAGAAGCAAATTTTGGGCCTCAAGACCTAGAAGCAGAAACTGAGCCACAATTAGAAGAACAAGATTATTCAAGACAAATTATAGAAGACAGTGATAATAATATACAAGGGGAAAATATACCGGTAGTAGATGATATATCTTCCGAAGAAGAGGACGATAGCGTAATAAGTGAAGATTATATAGAAGAAGCATTGAACGAGAATGAAAATACTTCACAAATAGAAACATTGTTTGAAACTAATGAAAGCCAAGTTGAAAGCGAAGTATTAACCCAAGAAGCGCCTAAAAAACGTAGCGCTATGTCTTTCTTAAGTTTAATAGCAATAATTGGTGCTATCGGATACTTTAGCTACACAAAACTCATTACACCAAATAATAATATTCCAGAGAAAACAGTAAAGTCTCAAGTCATAAAAAATGAAGAAAAAAACAATATAGCTATGCCTGTCGAAACAATTGAAAATATTACACCAGAGCAAAAAACAGAGGAAGGTAACGCTCTTTCTCTTCCTGCAATAGAAAAAAACTTAGATGCATCAATCCTGGTTTCAAATTTATCTGTAAACTGGGAAGTTCCAAGTTCATACATTTCTAACATCACTGCAAAAAGATATTTTACAAAGCTAGGAAAAATTGTTCAACTTAATTTAAAAACTGAATTACTTTTGCTTAGCAAACCTCCAATTACAAATAAGATTGTTTTAGATTTAGAATTCAATAAAAGCCTTCAAAAATTTACAGTTAAAGGTGTTTCTATATCTAGCGGTGAAAAATCTATTGATGATATTATTATAAAAACAATTAATAATGTTTTATCAATGAATATGAGTTCAAATATGGGCATATTTAATAATTTACAAGGAAACCCAAGCTTAGTAATACGTTTATAAGAGATATAGTACAATTATGAAAGAAAAATACACAAATATTATTACAGAAATAGTAAAACAACATCATCGATTCTTAGGTTTAGAAGAAATTCTTAGTGAAATTGTAGAAGATGTCTATAATCACGCAGATGCAGTGCTGTCAACAATTGATAATGAAGATGTCCTACATGGTTATTTAGCAAAGCTTGTATCGACATCAATAATAACAGTTCCTCGAAAGTTAAATATAAATAACAGAAGAAATGCGAGTTCTCTTGAAAGCATTTTAAAAGAAGCTGGTGACAAAGAAGAAACGACATCAAAAGAACCAGAGTTTTCATTAGAAACAAAACTACAAGAAGAAATTTTAGAAGAAAGTTTTGATGTTATAGAAACGCAAGAAGAAGATTATAATGACGTTAATAATATTATAGAAGATGAGCAAGAAGAAGATTTAGATGAAACCCTTGTAGAAGACTCAATTGAAGAGCTCAAACCTTTTGAAAATGAACAAGAACTCGAATCTATTGATGTACACGAAGAAGCAAATGAAGAAACTGAAGAGAATATTTTAGTTGATCAATCATTAGTTGAAAAGATGATTAACGGAGTTACTACAAACATACAGGACTATGAAGAGGACAATTCTGAAAACTTATCGAATTTTTCTGATGAAAATTTTCAAGACACAGAAAGCGGCATAGATCTAATAGAAGACTTAGAAGATATCGATAAAATTGAAGTTATAGATACCGTTGAAGAAGAAGAAGAAGAAGAAGACATTGTACAAGACAATATATTTGAATCAATTGAAAATGATTTAACAATTGAAGAAGACGAAATGGAACCTATTCGAATAGAGCCTGAAGTAGACTTTATAGAAGAAATAATAAATGAAGATTTTGCAAGCATTTATAGTGAAACAGATTTAAATGAAGAATTTTCTAATGACGTTATTGTAGATAACAATATTAACGAATCTGAACATTCTGAATTTATAGCTCCAGACGAATTCTATGATAGATTCAGTACATTTAATTTTGAACCGAGTTTCAGCGACTATGATTCTACTAACATTTGTGAAAAATTATCAAAACTTGATTCAATTCATTCAGAACTTTTTATTCTAAAAGTTTGCGAATTAAAATTTTATCAAAATAAATCTATTGTAGATATTGCAAATATATTAGGAATGACACAATCTAACGTAATAGAGGCCTTAAACAAAATAATTAATGAGGTAAAGGATTAACAAATAAATGTTTTGTCCCAAATGTAAAAATGAAATTGAAGATAACAGTTTGAATTGCAGTTTTTGTAATTCAAAAGTTGGAGCTTTGTGTAAAGATTGTGGCAAATACAATCCGATAACAGCCACTGAATGTCAACATTGCGGCAAGATATTGCTTAAAATTTGTCCTAATTGCAAATCTGCGAACTTACCAAAAACAATTACTTGCAGAAAATGTGGAAATAGTTTAATTGAAGACAAAAATGTTTTAACATCAACTCAGCCAATTTATCAAACTAACATGAGTTCTCAGCAAAACATAAAAGCTAGATTATTGGAAGGGATAAAAGGCCTTGAGAAGAAAATCATCACTCTAAGCGGTGATAGTGGAATTGGTAAAAGTTTGGTTTTACGCCATGTTATAAATGAGCTTAAAGGTGCTAAAATTATTTGGATGGCAGGTACTTGCACTCAAGTATCACAACTATCTCCTTTTGGTTACATACAAGATTTATTTCTAACATTTTTTAACGTTAACAATTATTGTCCAGATACACTTCAGTTAAAAAAAGATTCTTTAAAATTTTTTAAAGAAGATTTTCCTACACTAACTAATAATGAAATCCTAGATTTGCTGAATTTTTTATATCCAGACAACATTGATAAATATGAAAATATTTATTTCAACAAGTTTAAAATGTTTAATATTATAAAAAAAGTCTTTTTTACTATTGTTGAAAAAACTAAAATAATCTTTATTATTGATAATTTTGATTTCATAGATGGAATGTCTTATGATTTCATAAAAGATCTTTTAACAGAAGAAATTATTAGAGACAAATGTAAATTTATAATCACGTTGCAGAACTCAAGACCTGGATTAGGAATTTTTTCTACACCTACATTTAGCGAAAAGAATTACCTTGATTTAACGATAGCCCCTTTTACTCAAAATCAAGTCGAAACATTTTTCAAACAATACCCAGATCAGATTTTCGATAAAAACTTTATAAACACTGCAACTAAAATTTCAAATGGTAATCCTTCAATACTAGAACAAATTGTATTGCTAAATAACGAAATAAAAAAACACTCTTTAAAAAACATACATTTTCAAAACTTTGAAAATGTAATAAAACTTCGTTTAGGCTTGCTGAAACAAAATCCTAAAGCTTACAGGTTACTCATTGCATTATCAGTTTTAGGTGAAAAATTTAATCCTGCAATACTAAGTAATTTTGACAACAATTCTATAAATGATTATGAACATTGTATTGAAACACTTGTTAATAACGGATTTATAACCCAATTAACTAACCTGTCGTATGAATTTAAAAGTTCATATATTTGGAAAACTATTGTATCAATTATCAAAAACGACGATTGTTTTGAGGAAATATTAAACATTTTACTTGAAACCCTAGAGCAGTATAAACAATCCTCTATTGCATTATTAGCCTATATCATACAAAAATTAAACAATAATGATCAAGCTTTTGAAATATGGACATTACTAATGAAACAAGCGGCATATATTGGCGATATCGGACTTTATATTATTTCTCAAAAACAAGCTCTAAAACTTATAGAAAACAAAACAAGTGATTTCTACCAAAATGTCAAAAAAAATATTTACACAAGAGTTGGTAAACTATTAGAACCTATTGAACATAACTCTGCATTTGAATTTCTACAAAATGCAATAATGATGTTAGATGACAATCAAGATTTAGAGCATATCGAATTGCTTGGATATTTAGCTTCTTGTTCAATGAAAACAGGCAACTATTGGGGTGCAATCGAATGTATAGAAGGCGTCCTAAACAAGCTTCCTGACACAATGTTATTTAGCAAGGTGCTTATTAAGTCAAGATTAGTAACTCCTTTATTAAAACTTGGAAACTATGGACAATTAATCAATTTAGTAGAAACTGAAATTTTACCAGATTTAGAAAAAACAATATCTAGAGGTAAAGGAGTTCACCCGATAAGACTTAAGGATATTTATGAAATTTGGTTAAGTGTTTATTTTGATTTTGCAGAAGCCCTTGTTTTTCAGGGTGACAACAGATGTTTTGATATTATTCAAAATATTTATGATGTACTTGAAAAAAACAAAGACTCTAACCCTGTTTTATCTTGTAGAGCTAATTTATTGTTAGCTTTGGCTAACACCATAAAAGGCGACATTAAACTTTCTGCCAAGATATTAGATGACCTTTTAAAAGAATATTCTATCAATGATATGGACTCATTCATTGTTTCAAGATGGAATTTTATTGATATTCTCAATAAATTCTTCTTAAAAGAATACAACACACTTCATTCTGAATTATTTAATGTAGCAGCTTACGCAAATAATGCAAATGATGCTTTTACAAAAAACATACTAAAAACATTATTAGCACAAATTCTAAAAGTCAATAATCAAACGAAAAAAGGTCTTGAAATATTAGAAGAACAAGTCGCGTACTTTGCAAAAGAAAAAGTTGCCACAGGAGTACTACTTTCTTGGTACTTAATTGCTGAAATTAAACTTATTACGAGCGGAACACAGTTCGCACTAGATATTGCCACAAAAGCTCTAGATATTGCTAGCAGTCCAAATATTAATAATTATTATTTCATAACTCTGTTTAATAAGCTTATTGGAGAAATTTATCTCGCAAAACAAGACTTTGAATCTGCAAAGGTATATTTTGAAAAAACAATATTTTTGTGCAAGCAATTTGGACTTGAATTCATTCTTGTAAAAGTATACATACAGTGCGCAAAATTATATCAGGAACTAGCATTGCCAAAAGGAGCTTCAAGAAATGAATACATTAAACAAGCGTTAAAAATGTTCCAACTTGCAAAAAATGTCCCTAGCGTACAAGAACAACCTGCGCTTCAAAAAACTATAAAGCAAGAATTAGCAATCCTTACATCTTTTTGTAAGCTTAATGGTATTATTTTAAAAAAAGAAGCTAGTAATTAGATATAATCTTCGGGATTACCAGAATAATCTGCAATCAATTCAGGAGTATCTTGTAAAACTTCAGTTACTTCTTCAACATTTTGCAAAACTTCATATGGTTGCAGAGTCTCGTTATAAGCATTTGCTCTTTTATTTAACTCATCAATAGCTAATGGCCCTGTTAATACCTGTAAAACATTCCCTTCAAAATCCAACAACTTTAATCTAGGAATTTCAACTCCCTGAGGAGTTTTAAATCCCATCAAAATTAATGGACCATATTCGCCAAAACCATCTTTTATTTTAAAATATATTTCTTTTAAATTTTGATTATCCAAACAAGCAAGAGCAACATTGTTACTAGTTTCTCTTTGTACCCAATCTTGAACAGTTGTTGTTTCATCTAATAATTCAATTAATTGTTCTTTAGAAGCTCTGATTCTTCTAAACAAAGGGTCTCCGCCACTACCAACAGCGGCTGGACCAATATAATTTTTAGGTTTTGGGGCTTGTTGTTGATAATTAGCTTCGTCAATCACTTTTTTTTCATTTTCTGACATAAATATACTCCTATATATTCTTAATTACGGCATTTTTCTTTGAAACTTTAAAAAAAAGAGGAATATTGTTACAAATATTTACAAAGAGTTTATATTAAGCTATCATGAAATTATGTTACCTAAAGAATATAGACTAAAAAAAAGAAATGCTTTTAGCGCAACTTATCGAACTGGTACTTCATTCCACAAGGATGGAATTACGGTTTTTTGCGGTAAGAATAAAACCTCTGATTGTATAACCAAAATAGGGTTTGTAGTTAGTAAAAAAATACATAAAAGAGCCGTCAAAAGAAACCGAATAAAGAGACTAATGCGTGAAAGTATTAGACTTTACATCAAATCAAAACCAGACTTCAATCCAAAACAAATGTCAATTGTATTTGTTGCAACACAAAGAGTTTTGGGCAAAAGTTTTAACGATGTCGATATGGCAATACAAAAAATAATGAGTAAAATAAATGCTTGAAGGAATTTTAACTCCAGCTCTTAGAGATATCGAATACTTAGCACCTTGCGCTCCATACCCAAGAACACCTTCGGGTATAACAGTCCACGAAAAGACTATTTATAGATACTCAATACCTACAGATGAACAACCAAACTTAATAATAGTAAATTATATTCCAGACTATAATGGTAATTTCATAAAACCTGGCCATTATCAGCTTGCACTTTCTGATGACAAAGAATTTTTATATCTAATTGAATCTAGAAATTTAATAGCTGTAATTCCCGTATTCAAACTTGCAGAAAATGAAAAAGAATTAAAAAAATATAGAAACAAAAATAAAGAACTAACTAGAACTGAGAAAAAAGAGTTAAAAAAAGAAGAACGTAAACAACAAAAAAAAGATAAGATACGGAAAATTATTGAAACAAAGTATGCTGAGACTGGTGCTACACCGCCTCCAAAAGAGTATGTTCACATGGAGGCCAGTATTGATTATATAAAAGAAGGTAGATATTATCTTATTAGATATGAAAAAGGATGCATTCGAGCTTGGGGAGCTATCAAAATTAAAGAATAAATTGTGATAGAATATTTATATGAGTCTAATATCAATGCTAAAAAGAAAAAGTAGAAATACTCTATTTACAACCCCAAGTCATGGTGGCAATTTTTGTATTTTACATAAATTTTATCAATGGTACAAATCTGATATATCAGAAACCGATACTCATTTGCCACAAGAAAAATTAAAACATGCAGAACTTGAGGCTACTAAAATTTACGGAACAAAATATACTAAATTTTTAACAAATGGTTCTACTAGTGGTATTATAACAGCTATTTTAGCCTCTAAACCTAAAAAAATCTTAATCTGGGACAACGCTCATCCATGCCACAAAAATGGAGCGAAGCTTTCGGGTGCAGAGATTATAGAATATTCATTGCCTTTAGATAAAGAGTTAGGGGTATACAAAGCTATTACTGTAGAGTATTTTGAGACTTTAATAACAAAATACACCCCAAATGTAATAGTAATAACATCGCCTACCTATGAAGGTTTTGTTGCTGATATCTCAAAAATTAGTGAGCTATGTAGGTCAAAAAACATTATACTTATTGTTGATGAGGCTCATGGAGCATTATACCCTTTTAGTAAACTACTACCAGAATCGGCGGTTAAACACGCAGACTTTACTGTTCAATCTTTACACAAAACTGCTGGCGGCATCAATCCTACCGCACTCTTACATTCTAATAATATAGACCCTTCTGAAGTTTTAAGCATGATTAATACAACATCGCCATCATATCCTATGCTTGCAACAATAGAAGCTAATATTAGATACTTAAATTCATCAAAAGGACGCAAACATATAGAAAATTTAATAAAAGATATAAAATCTCTAAATATAGAAAGCTTAAATGACGATCCTACAAAAATATTGTTAAAAGGCGGTTATCAACTATCAGAAAAACTTTTTAATGATTATAAAATAGAAGATGAACGCACAAATAATAAAACAACAATGTTGCTTTGCGGCATAGGAACTTCTAAGGCTAAACTTGACAGACTAAAAAAAGCCTTAAAAAATTTGGGACTTTAAATCTTTTTGTTTGTAAGCTTCTACCGCAAGTCTATCACAACGCTCGTTGTACTCATAACCAGCATGCCCTTTAATCCATTCTAGTTTAATATCATGCCCCTTCATAGCTTTTATTAAACGCTTCCACAATTCAGCATTAGGAACAGGCTTATTACCAGATTTCACCCAATTTTTAGCGACCCAATTATCTAACCAGCCCTTTTCAATTGAATCTACAACATATTTACTATCAGAAACAATCTTTACAGAACAAGGTTTTTTTAGGCTTTCGAGCCCTATAATCACCGCTAATAATTCCATTTGATTATTTGTTGTATATTCATAACCTTCAGAAATTTCTTTTTCATGCTTCTTTCCATTTGAATCAACATAAACAAGAATACTTCCAAACCCACCTTTTCCAGGATTTCCGCTACAAGCTCCATCTGTATATAAAGTAACTTTTATTTTTTCATCCATATAATAAAATTAGCATAAAAAAATAGCCTTGGGAATATTACCCAAGGCTATTTTTACACTTATTAAGCAGCAATTCCTTGTATTTCTGAAATCAAATATCTTGCTACCCATTCAAAATCTTTATTATCAGATGCAGCTTTTCTTAAATATTCTACAGAAGCTTCTCCGATTCTTATAAGTGTCATAGCTACTACACCTCTTTTAACACCACTTATGTTTTGTAATTTACTTACTAATGTTGGAACGACCGCAGAGCCTTGTTCTACAAGCTCATTTTCTAATCTATTTTTTAAATTGTTATCAGCTGTTTCTAATTTAACTAAGATTTCGTCTACAAAATGCATATCTATATCTCCTATAATATTTTTATTATTCATATTATAAGATAAATTTTTGCAAAATTTAGATTTCCTTACATAATCTTAATATGATTTTAGAAATTAGTTTGATAGTTCTTTGGTGATTATGAGAGCTAGATTAACTGCAACGCAATTGCAGGGCTTTGGTTAGCTGTTGCCATAAGCGTTGCACTTGCCTGTTGTAAAATCTGTTGTTGGATATAGTGAGATGAGACTTCTGCTATATCAGCGTCACGTATTGTTGAACGAGAAGAAGTCAAATTATTTATATTCACTTCAATTGATTCTAATGCGCTATCAAGACGGTTTTGTACTGCACCTAGTTGTGTTGCTTTTTCGCTCAACATATTCTCAAATGCAACTATTGCATCAAACGTATCAACAGATTGAATATCTCCAAAGCCTTTCATATCAAACTCAAAATTTGTATTGAAATTTATCCTACAAGAATTGTCACCATTAATGCCTACTTGTAGATTTGTTGAAATATCACGTATTGCTATTTCACTTATTCCTGCTAGTTGTGTTGATAAATCAAAGGTGATTGGATTTTTACCACTATCAAACGCACCGCCTATTGTATTCATACCATCAATTGGTCGTGCTTGACAGTTTGATATATTTAAAGTACCAAAACTTGTTCCATTACTTGTCATCACAGCTCCGCCAATTAATGAACCTGTAGAAGCTGAATCAGTTCCTTTAATTATTGAGTATGATATAGAATTTATTATTTCCATTGTCCCACCAGTTGTAGAAATAGCTCCTACAAGTCCACCAACAGAGCTAGTTCCATTTACCAAACCCGTTGCGTAGCTGTTGCTGATTGAAGAAAAAAGATATGTAGGATTAGAAGGAGAAGAAGAAGAAGTTTCCCCCACAAGCCCGCCTACACAGGAAATTCCACTCACTACACCAGTCGCGTAGCTGTTACTTATTGAAGAATAAGAATAACCAACCAGCCCGCCAACATAGTTACCTTGTCCAGTTACATTCCCCGTCGCGTTGCTGTTACTTATTGAAGAATAAGAATAACCAACCAGCCCGCCGACATTGTTGCCTTGTCCTGTTACATTACCCATCGCGTAGCTGTTGCTGATTGAAGAAGAATAAGAATAAGAATAACCAACCAGCCCGCCGACAGAGTTACCTTGTCCAGTTACATTCCCCGTCGCGTAGCTGTTACTTATTGAAGAAGAAGAATTACCAACCAGCCCGCCGACAGAGTTACCTTGTCCAGTAACATTCCCCGTCGCGTAGCTGTTGCTAATGGAAGAAGAAGAACTCCCCGCAAGCCCACCGACCCTGCTTTGACCACTCACATTCCCCGTCGCGTAGCTGTTACTTATTGAAGAAGAAGAAAACCCAACCAGCCCGCCGACTTCATTTCCTGTTCCAGTCACATTACCCGTCGCGTAGCTGTTAGTAATATATGGTGTCGTAGAACTATTCTGATAAATGTAGCCAACTAAGCCTCCAGCGGTCATACCCTCTACTGTAGCTAAA
>JAZRSL010000022.1:0-57488 GCA_045651505.1 Candidatus Gastranaerophilaceae bacterium
AAAGCCAGAAAGGTCAAACTCAAAATTTGTATTGAAATTAATTCTACAAGAATTGTCACCATTAATACCGACTTGAAGATTTGTTGAAATATCACGTATTGCGACTTCGCCTATTCCTGCTAGTTGAGTTGATAAATCAAACGTAATTGGATTGTTATTACCATCAAACGCACCGCCTATTGTATTCATACCATCGATTGCGCGCGCTTGACAGTTTGAAATGTTTAATGCTCCGAAGCTTGTCCCATTTTCTGTCATAACTGCTCCACCAATAAGCGAGCCTGTTGATGATGAATCAGCTCCGTTAACTTTTGAATAAGAAACAGAATCTGTTATGTTATATGTTCCACTAAATGCATAAACTTCTCCCACTAAACCTCCGACCTGAGCTTGTCCAATAACATTGCCCGTTGCGTAGTTATTTTGTAAAGAATAACGACGGGCAGCTTGTCCTACAAGACCTCCGACCTGAGTTTGTCCAGTAACATTACCTGTGGCATAACAGTTTGTAGTAGAATTATTAGCTTGTCCTACAAGACCTCCGACTTGAGCTTGTCCAGATACATTACCGACAGAATAGCTATTTGAAATAGTATCGGATTGCCCTACAAGACCTCCAGCATAGATACCTGTTGCAGTTACATCTCCCGTTGCATAACAATTAGAAATAGTATTAGCAAATCCTGCAAGTCCGCCGACAATATTTTGTCCAGTCACCGCGCCCGTCGCGTAGCTGTTACTGATTGAAGAAGAAGAATAACCAACCAGCCCGCCGACCTCGTTTTGTCCAGTTACATCACCCGTCGCGTAACTATTACTGATTGAAGAATCAGAATAACCAACCAACCCGCCGATTTGATTTTGTCCAGTTACATCACCCGTCGCGTAACTATTACTGATTGAAGAAGAAGAAAAACCAACCAACCCGCCGACAGGTCTACGAGAAGAAGCTTCCGCATAGACATTTCCTGTCGCATAGCAATTATTTACACTACCCTGATTTTGCCCAATTAATCCGCCGACATAATCTTGTCCAGTTACATTCCCCATCGCATAGCTGTTACTTATTAAAGAAAAAGAAGAACCAACCAACCCGCCGACAGAGCCTTGTCCAGTTACCTCAGCATCAACTATACCAATGTTTTTTATTGCACCATTTTGTGCATAACCAAACAAACCTTGATAATCAGAAGTTTCTCTGTCAATTTTAAGATTTTTGATAACATGACCATTACCATCAAAAGTACCCTTGAAAGATTTTGAAGATGCACCAATGGGAGTCCAGCCACCTATTGCCATATTAGCTTCGCAATACGCACCAAGGTCTAGGTCTGCTGTTAGGTAGAATGTTTTACCTGTTGTATCCACGCCAGCATTTGTAAGTTCTGCTAGTTTTACTAGATCTTCTACTGTTGAGACTTTGTATTCTGATTCCGTAAAGCCTGTTGCTTCGCTTACTGATGAGACAGTATTTAAAGATTCTATATGTGTTTGGTCTTTACCAGCCCAAGGGTCTTCAATAAAGCCATTGTATTCTTCTTTAGCTATTGGCATTGGATCACCACCAGCTCGAGCACCAGGGTTCACTTCTGTTGGCTGAGGTAAATGAGAGGCAATTGTATATTCTTTTTGGTTGAATAGAGAGATATCGTTATACTCTGCTGTATTATATAATCTAGTTATTTCAGCCATTATAGCACTTGCTTCAGAATTTAATGCGCTTAAAGATTGTGCACCATAAGTTCCGTTTCTTGCTTGAGTTGATAATGCATTCAGTCTTGCTGCTTTGTCTTGCATTTGAGAGATAATATCGCTTGCATAGCTAACCAAGTCCATACCCATTGCAACGTTATCGGCTGCAACGTCGTATGCACTAAGTTGAGTTGTCATATTGGTTGAAATACTATAATTTGCTGCGTTATCGCTTGCATGGTTGATTTTTAATCCAGTAGTCATTCTCTCAATCGCTTGATTGAGTTTATCAGTACTGGTTTTCATGGAGTTTTGAGCTATTAAGCCAGCGAGGTTGGTGTTAATGCTTAGCATATCTTACACTCCTCTCTGTAGTTTGTATTTGATAAGTCAAGATTGAATTGCAGACTTTTTCAACACCATCAACGCAAGACAAAGTCAAAACACCACAAGGGTTTGAGGCTATATATTTTTTATTTAATTGTAGCTCTTTCGTCCTAACCAATATCAACATTCCATTATTGCTCTATATGTGTCATATTCCACATTTAGAAGCAAATGTAACACATTTTTCCCTAAATTGTTACATTTATTTACAATCTCTCCTTATAACTCAAGTATAGACTAAATTTAAGCAAGTTGCAAGGTGTTAAGATTTATTAAAAGCTCCTTATAACAATAAAAAAAGTTTTTACCTTTTTAATTGTAAAATTTTATTAAGCTATCATACAAAAAGTGTAAAAAATACAAATTTTTTGATTTTTATAGTAAAATATATTAGAAATTAGTTTTATACAAAGAAAATATAAGGAGGCACATGAATTGGCTATAGTTTCATCTTCAATTGACGCTTTAGAAGAGCAAAAACTTGATAAGGTAAATCTTGGACAACACGTCCTTGCAGAGTTTTTTGAATGTGATTCAAACGTTCTGAATAGTTTAGATAAAGTTGAAAAACACATGGTTGATGCCGCTCTAGAATGTGGTGCTACAATCGTACAAAAATGTTTCCACATGTTTAATCCATACGAGGTTAGTGGTGTTGTAATTATTTCAGAAAGTCATTTGGCAATTCATACTTGGCCAGAATTAGGCTATGCGGCAGTTGATTTGTTCACTTGCGGAACAAAATGTGATCCAAAAGTTGCATATGAATTTTTAAAGAAAATGTTTAACTCTAAAAAAGCTTCTTTTACAGAACTTAAAAGAGGTATTATTGATAGAGAAACTCTTAAACTTGCAGAGCAACCTTTTGAAGTTGCAGAACAATATGAAGAGTAAAACAATTCTCATATTACAAAAAAAAAGCTATCCTATAAAAGATAGCTTTTTTTTTGTAAAGAAACAGTAATAATAGAACTAAATGGAGCAATTTTTATCTAAAAAATGTTTTTATTATAATATGGTCATGAAAGTTTATAATCTTAATCCTATTACATTTAGAAGCAATAACGTTGTTACTAGACCTAGTGAAGCTCGAATTCAACATCCACAAATTAAAGAGTTAGGTCAGATAACACCTGATTTTGCTGTAAAAATACCTCAAAGTTATAACAAACTGGATGAACAAGAGCTTTCAAACGGACTAAAAGTACATTCTTACAAGCTTGCTAATGGATATAAAGTAACTATTGTGCCAATGGAAGGTTCGCCAGCTACAGTAAAAAACTATGTTAATGTCGGAGCTTCGAATGAAACTGATAACATTAAAGGTATCAGCCATTTTCTAGAACATATGGCTTTTAATGGGACAATCGGCGACAATGGGTATACAAAATTAAATCCTGGCGAGACTTTTGGTAGAATTGATAAACTTGGTGGTTGGATAAATGCCAGCACAAGTCTTGCAACTACAGATTATGTTAACTCAACTCCGTTATTAGAAAATAAAGATTTGGAAGAACAAATTAAAGTCATTGCAGCGATGACAGAAAACCTTGCTTTAACACCAGAAATGATTGAAAAAGAAAAAGGCCCTGTTTGTTCAGAAATAAACATGATATTAGACAATCCTGTAATAACTGCTCATGATCAGACTATTAGAACTTTATTTAATATTAAAAGTTCTGCAGACGATTTAATTGGTGGTAGTACTAAACATATCCAAGATTTAACTCAGAAGGACGTTAAAGATTATTATGATAAGTACTATACGCCTGATAATATGAACTTAGTAATTACTGGTGATGTAAATCCAGATGAAGTTATAAAAATTGTATCTAAAAACTTTCATTCAAAAAAAGTGTCAAAAAATAATGCTTACCACGAAGAGTTAACGCCAATAAATAAAACTATTCGTAAGGATATTATTAGTGACAAAGCAAGCTCAACAAATATGCTTATTGCATTTGCTGGTCCTAAAAATAATGATGCTAAAGCTAGAATCATTACTGAAATATTACAAGAGCACGTACACAGCGTAAAATCAGGTTTTAGAAAAGATTTAAAACCTTTTAATACGATGACGCATTTAGGAATCGAAAGAATTAGTAACAAATCCGGTGCTCCTAATATGTTATTTTTTGAATTAGGAACTCCTGAAGAAAAATCTGAAGAAGCTCTTAGAGTATTACATAATAAAATCAATACTCTTAGTTCGCCAACTGAAAAAGATCTTGAAAAAATTAAAAAAAGATTAGCTAAAGATTTTGACAATAGCCTTGATTATTCTTTGGCTGTGAACAATATAATCGGAAATAGTATTTTAAATAATAATACAGAATATTTAACTAATTATAAAGATATTTTAGATAGTATTACCCAAGATGATATTAATAATTACATAAAAAAATACATCAATCTTGACAAAGCTGCGATTACAGTACTTCATCCAGAAACTACAGCAGAAAAAATTAAAGAGAATTACAATAAGGCTAACAATATAAACTTCAAAGGCAAAAGAGTTGCTTTAAAAATGGAGAACGTCAGCACTCACAAGCTAGATAATAATATAAACATAGGTTTTGTTGAAACAAAAAATAATAATATAAAATACGATATCATATTAAATTATCCTCATAATGAAAATATTAATCCTGCAGCTTATGAAATTCTTGATGAAATACTTCAAGCGGGGACTATGAATAAAACAGAAGAAGAATTTGATTTAATCAAAGAAAATAAAGATATTTCTATTTTTGCAGATTTAGGCAGAAAACGATTATCAATAAAGGGCGGAGCTAATATTGAAACTTTAGCTGATACAATTAATTATAGCAAGGAACTATTAGAAACTCCTCGAATCACGAAAGAAGAATTTGATAACGCTATTGACAGAATTAAAGACTTCATCAATTGTCATAAAGACTCTGCTGATAGTATTTATGATGCATACTTAGGAGAACGAATTCCTTCAGTTGTTTCTAAAGAAAAACTTGAAAAAGCCATAGAAACAGTAACATTAGAAGATGTTCAAAATTTACATAAATATATTTTAAACAATTCTAGTATGACAGTAGCTATTAACGTACCAGAAAAACACAAAGAAGTTAAAGATATTTCAATAAAAGAATTTAGCAAGTTTAATATTGCTAAACCACTAGAATTTAATGTTGAAAAAACTTATAGAGAAAATGAAACTCCTACTGTTTTAACTAAAGCTTATAATAATTCTCAAGCGGATATAAAACAAGTTTATCATTATGAATATAGTGACAATTTGAAAGATCAAATCACATTAGATTTAATGAATTCAATCTTATCGTCATCCACATCTATAGGATTATTTGATACTCTTAGAGAAAAAGAACAATTAGCATATTCAGTAGGTTCTAACATTTCTAGAATAGGAAATACTGGTGAAATATCTCTAAATATATTAACAACAACAGACAATAAAGAACTTGGCGAACAAAGTTTTGAAAATCTTCAAAAATCAATAAATGGATTCCATAGACAAATTAATTGTTTAAGAAACTCTGAATATACAGATGAAGATTTAGAATGCGCTAAAAAAATATTAAAAGCTTATCTTTTAGAAAACGAAGGAGTTCCTGCTAAAATTTTACAAGTATCATCTGGCTTAAATAGTAAAGATGGAATTGATGAAGATAATAAAAGACTAGAACTAATTGATAGCATAACTAGAGATGATATCCAAAAAATGGCAGAAAAAGTATTCAAAAATCCGCCAATATATTCTATTACAGCATCTGAAGATACATTAAATGCTAATAAAGAATATCTAGAAAACTTAAAAACTATTTAATCATATAAATTTTTACGAAAATCTTTTATTTCTTCAGCTTGTTGAGAATAGCGTTCACTAAGTAATTTTTCTACACAATTTTTTAATGTTGAATAGGAAAGTTTTATATTTTCAGTATTTAAGCTAACCATATCAGAAGCCATTTCTATATTAGATAAAGCTAACCTTGTTGTATCTCTGAATCCTGAAGAAGCAAGTTCTTGTGCAAGTTTATTTTCTCGAATATTTTCACATAACGCTTGAGCAATAACCATTGGCATGTGCGAAATTAATGCAACGGCTTTATCATGTTCTTCTGTGGTGGTAATAATAGGAATTGCACCTAATTCTTTTATTACAATTTCTAGAAGCTCTTGTTCCTCAATAATTACAGAATCAATAGGAGTAATTGCCCACTTAGCCCCTTTAAAGAGTCCTACAAAAGAATTCTCCCAGCCTTTATGCTCAGTACCTGCCATAGGATGAGATGGGATAAATTTATAGTTATATTTTTTCTTGGACACGAATCCTTTTAAACTACAGACATCTGTTACAACCGTTTTTGGAGTCAAAATTAAATCAAGTTTGTTTAACACATCTAAAGTTGCGTTCATTGGAGAACATACAAAAACTAAATCACAATCCTTGAGAGTATTATAATCATTAGAAACATTTTCTTCTTTTACAGAAGATGAAACCCCAACAAGCTCATATTTATCAAGAGCTTTAAGTGATTTAAATATTGATCCGCCAATTAAACCTAGACCTATAACACCTATTTTCATAATAAATCCTTATGATTAAATTTTTTATCTCCGCTCACATAATCTGCTACAATATCACCGCCACCTTGAAGTATGTATTTATAAATAGTCAACCCCTCTAAACCTACTGGGCCTCTGGCATGAGTTTTGTTTGTTGAAATTCCTACTTCAGCTCCAAAACCATATCTGAAGCCATCAGCAAATCTTGTTGATACATTATGATAAACCCCAGAAGAATCAATCGCTGATAAAAAGATTTGTGCATTTTCTCTGTTTTCTGTAATTATTGATTCAGTATGCCCTGAAGAAAATTCATTAATATGTTCTATAGCCTCTTCTATAGACTTAACCTCTTTAACTGCTAGTATTTTATCAGAATATTCTTTATGCCAGCTTTCAGGGTTAAATTCAAGGGCAATATTAGCTTCTTTAAGACTGGTTAGTAACTCATCTTTATAACCATAATCTTTATGTATTAAAAGAGTTTCTACGGCATTACATGCACTTGGATATTGAGTCTTTGCATCTATAACTATACGCTTGGCTTTTTCTAAATTAGCCGATTCATCAACAAATATATGACAAATGCCATCAGCATGGCCTAAAACTGGAATTTTCGTATTTTCTTTAACAAACTGTACCAAACTATTACCGCCACGAGGAATAATTAAATCAATATACTTATCTTGAACAAGCATTTCTTTTACATCATCTCTAGTAAAGACTTGTGTTAACACATTTTCAGGGAAGTTTTCTATAGTAGACAATGCTTGTTGAATAATATTCATTATAGTTTTGTTTGTATTTATAGATTCTTTTCCGCCCTTTAGGATTACAGCATTTGAAGATTTTATTGCAAGAGCTGAAATCTGCGAAATAACATCTGGTCGAGCTTCAAAAATTATCCCTAAAACCCCTATTGGACATGAGATTTTTGAAAGAATTAAACCTGTATCTAAAGAGCGTTGCATAAGAGTTTTGCCAATTGGATCATCAAGGTTATAGATATCAACAATTCCTTGAATCATATCACGCATTTTATTTTCGTCTAACTTTAAACGGTTAAACACTGATTGAGAAATATTTCCTTCAGCTAGTTCCAAATCTTTTTTATTTGCTTCAAATATTAACGCTTTATTTGCGTCTAAAGCCTCTGCAATAGCCAATAACGCGTTATTTTTTATTTCGGTTGATAATACTGCTAGCTTCTTTGATGCAAATTTTGCATTTTTAGCAAATTCTATAAAATTATATTCTACCATTCCTATAATCCTCAACACGTCTTCTATATTGTAAACGTCTTAAGTTAATCATAGTCGATAAACGCTTTTTAAGCAAATGTTGTTGAAGTGACATGGCTGGCATTTCTTCTGCAATACTTGGCTGTTTTAGAACAAACCCTGATAAATCCATAAAAGGAACTGAATTACGATAGTCCATAAATGGGCTACGAGGTGTAAATTCTTGCATTTTCTCTCCTTTAAACGATTTGTGATATGACAATGTTAATAAAAAAAAAGAGGTTAAACAATATAAATTTAAGAAAAGTAAAGCAAAATATGCTTGAAAAGTTTTTATGTTGCTGATATATTAAATAAGTAATGATTACTCATTATTAAGTGAGCGCTCGTAGCCCAGTTGGATAGAGCGTTTGGCTACGAACCAAAAGGTCGGGGGTTCGAATCCCTCCGAGCGCGAATAAAAGAACTCTCTTCGGAGAGTTTTTTTATTGGATACCTACGTATATTTACAAATTGTTGTTGTATTTTAATTAAAATGTATTGTAACGGGACTTCTGCGAAATAACAGTTCAAATGCGAATTGGGTATAAAGTGGCTTGTTGTTTAAATTGTAGCGGTTGGAAGTGTTCCAAAATCCGCATTTCAAATGTACTGATAAGTCCTTGAGCTGTCGAATGGTGTCCGAGCTTGGATTTTTGCTTTTAAGTTAGTAATAGCAGTTGTTAGCACCAAATTTGAGTTTGTAACACTTCAAATGCGAATTTTGGTACAGGACATTTGAAAAATTTTCCTCCCCAGAAGGGGAGGATGAGTAAAAAGTCGGATTCAACCCGACTTCTTAGTACTTCATTGACCCCAATCTTTCTTTTCTAACTGTATTTAGCACATCGTTTAATACACTTGAATGAAAATCTGGATCTAAGTCTAAGATCCTACAACAATCATCAAAAATTGTACAAACGTTCTCTAATGTTTGCTCTCTTTCTATTTCTTGTTTGAACATCATTTCTAATTGTCTAACTTCTGGTGTTTTAGGCTGTTTTTGTAATTCCACAAACTTTTCATATCCTTTTATAAAAGACTCAGCTTTTAAGCTAAGCTCTCTAGTGCTCAAATTTAATACTGCGGTTGTTGGATAAGAATATTCATTCAAAAGACTTTCTAGCTCTTGTTGTGATTTAGACGGGTCAATTGTACTAAAATTAATATGACACAGTTGTCCTGTTTTATAATAACTTGCTCGATATGCTATATCTTTTCCTTTTGTTTCAAAATATTTTATAGCCTTTTTAACTTCAGGATTACTTGCTATTTTATTCTCAAGTTCCATAGGAACAGAGACTACTTTACCAGAACAATTTCTCAAAAATTGAGGTTTAAGAGCTTTAAAATTTAGACCTTGTCGATTAACACTTGGATTTAAATTTATTTGCATACATACACCTACTTTCTAGTTATACAAATAATAAAACCTCTAAAAATCTTTTTTGCTAGTTTAATGATTGTCATTTTGAGAAAATTTTATAAACGAAGTTTTCCAAAATTCGCATTTCAACTGTTACAATTTCTCATTTCAAGTGTTACGTTAAATGTATTTTAATGAGTAGTTTGCTAGGAAGCAAAAAGTAAAAATGTCATCCTGAATTCATTTCAGGATCTTTCTAAAATGTAGTAAACACGCCATATTGGTAAGATGCTGAAACGAGTTCAGCATGACATTATAGATAGGAAGTAAATGTTTTCAAGCTACTCCTAAAGTGACTTTTGTTACTCACTGAATTCTTTTATTTGCCACCTCACCCTAGCCCTCTCTTGTAATGAGAGGGGACTTGAGCTAAGTCCGTAAAAGTCCCATTTGGGAATTTTGAAGGAGTAAATAAAAAATTATAGGTTGGCATTACTATGCCAACTACAAATAAAGTCGGCTTGGTAAAGCCGACCTTATTTATTATCAAAATTATCTTATCTATTAAATTGTTGTTGCTTAAATAAATCTGGACTATAAAAAGTTTTAGGATAATTATAAACACCATTTTCTTGATAACCAGTTTCGATTAAAGCTTTTTGTATTATTTCATCGGAACCTGTATTAATAATATCTCTTACTGCATAAATACTATCATTAAATTCATAAGAACGTGATAAACATTTTTTTAGTAATTCTGTTTTTTCAGGATGTTCTTTATTATTTTCAACTATTAACTTAATAGCATCTGCTGAATATTCTATCCAAGTAGTATTTCCATCTTTCACTGTTGAAACCATTAATTGTTTAACAAGTTCAGGATTTTCAGAATATGCCTCTTTTAAAATTTTCTTGTCATATTTAGCTTCATGCTCAGGTAATTTTCCATATGAATCACATTCTGTCATAGTATTTAATCTGTTTTGTAATGCTTGATTAAATTCTTTATCACAAGAACAAAAAAGCTTTATTGTAGTCATCATTGTTGCAATTCCGGCTAAGGCCATAGCTATAATATTTCTGCTTTCATTTGTTACCTTTGGGTTAATCTTAACGCCTTTAAATGTAATGGTATCAGTATTATTTATGCCTATTTTTTGATTCTTTTGGTTAATCCTATTGTTAATA
This sequence comes from Candidatus Gastranaerophilaceae bacterium, assembly GCA_045651505.1. Taxonomy (GTDB): domain Bacteria; phylum Cyanobacteriota; class Vampirovibrionia; order Gastranaerophilales; family Gastranaerophilaceae; genus CAG-196. The sequence continues at coordinate 10,477 of JAZRSL010000022.1, forward strand.
ATGCTTGATTGATAATTAATTGGAGATAAATACATAACTACACCTTTCTTCGAACTTGTCAATTCACTTCTACATTTTATACCCCTATAAGTTTGTTGAATTTTTAGAATTGACTAATTTTTAAATATTATTTACAAAAGTTTACAATGTAGAGTTCGTAGGTCAGGCACTGCCAGACAATAGAATTAATATCAAGCGATACTTGACTTGTATTTGAAATTATCAAACTAACTGTTCTTTCTTCTCAAACCGAGTGTTAAAATACATAAAAATCAGCCCCAGTGTATTTTATTGTCCAGTTTGCTCGGAAGTCTTTTTTTGTCATTGCGAGGGCGAAAGCCCGAAGTAATCTAGCTTTTGCTGATTTCAACTGGTCGAAAGTTTAGAAATCCAAACTGGACGAAAATGGACTTTTATTGGACTTTAAATTCCATATCACCCCACCTTAATCCTCCCCATCCAGGGAGGAAACCTAGTTTTATACTACATTTTCCAAAAGTCCGTAAAAAGTCCTATTTGGGATTTTGAAGAGGTAAATAAAAAATTTAATAAGTTTATTATATTGCTACACGTACTGTATAAGAATTACCCATAGTACTAGATTCTTCATTAGCTTTGTATTTTACAAAGTTTCTTGTTGTTTTTTCTTCTGTTGGCTTCATTCCAAATTCTTTAGACATTTTAAAAATATTTGCTTCTATTCTTTTTTGTCTTAATTTTCCAATAAAATCTGGTAAATTTGAATATCTATTTCGTTTACTTATCAACATATTATTAAATAATATTCTATCAACATCTTTATTGTTATTAGAAAATAATTCTATTGTCGCATCAACATGTTCTTCAAATTTTTCTAACGAATTCTCAGAAGCAAAAGGGTATATAAATCGACCTTTTTCAAGCATCATTTGTTTGCCCTTCATTAAAAACTCAAATTTGTCACTTAAAGTAAATTGGGTTCGAGTCTTTTTATTTGAAAATAATGTATAAGTTAGATGAGTTTCTGTATCAATTTTGGCACATTTATCATCAAAAGGTAGTATTATTGATTGTAAAACAGGAGCAGTTTTTACAGAAAATACAGTATCATTATGTAAAGGTTTCATAAAATTAGTTAATTTTTCTAGAATTCTATTTGCAACAATTTTAGCATTTTGTGGATTACTATTATTCAAACAAGCATTATCTAGATATTTTATTACTGATTTACCAACAATTCCTTTAAAATTAGTACTTTTAGATGTTTGTGTATTATTGATTGGTGATATTTTCATAATAAATATACTCCTTGTATTTACATGATTAGTGTAATTTCATTATAAAATAAAAAAAAATAATTATGATATAAATTTATCAAACTCACCATTCTTTCTTCTCAAACCAAGTGTTTATTTACAAGAAAAATGGTTTCAGTGCAGAAGAAATTTTTGATTTTTACAAGAATTTATTAGAATTAGCAGAAAAAGAAGTTCCTAAACACGGAATCCTTGGAAATATAGACCGTATAAATAATGCACGCTCTAATTTTTTAAATGCAAAAGCAACATTATTTCTAAAAAATTTCAAACTAAACAAATCTGATAACCTACAAAAATATCATCCAGATAAATTTCCTGGTGATAGTGAAGAAATGATTAAAAAAAAGAGCTGAAGCAGAAGGTTTATTTAAAAAATACAACGCCTTAATTGAATTAATTGAATCATTTATTAAATAGTATTTTTAAGAAATTCAGATGTATACAAGCGCTCATCTTGAAGTTCTTTTATTGCAGTCATGACACCTATTTTATTAGTTTTCTTTCTGCAAACTGCCGACAACGTATCCAAAACTATGCAAAGAGTTGATTTAATCACATAAGGGAGCACAAAAATATTAATCATGTCCTTGCGACCTAAATGTTTCATAAGTTTTAATCCTTCAAAAAATCCTGGCATTTTTTGTCCATTAAAATTCTTTAATTTTTTTGTTAGTAAGTTAAGCATGTATATATTAAAGCCAACATTAACTGTAGTTCCTATTCCCATTTTTAGAGTTTTAAGAACAACGTCAATATCATCACTAAAACTTTCTGATTTTTCATCAATCTTTTCAAAAGTATAAAATAATTGTTTTTGTAATATTTCAGCTTCTTGTTTTTGCATTTCTGTTATAAAATCTTTTTGTTTATTATTTTCAATTTTAAAATTTTCTATTTCAGAATACATATCTTTTAAACGTTTTGGCATTGTTTTAATAGATTTTATATCATTAATTAAATTTTTTAAAATATTTTTTTCTTTAAAATTTTTACTTAATAAATTTATTTCATTTCTTTTTAAATCTTCAAAAGTTATATAATTTTCCTCATTATTAATTAATTCTTTTTTCTTTTCAAATCTACCAAGTTTAGCAGAATCTTTTTGAATTTTTGCTAATATTGCAGTTAAATACAAAGAAAGAACTGGTATTGTAAATGGAATTAATAATTTCGAATTTTTCAATATATTTGATGTAGCAGTTATTTTATTTGTATTTTTAGGAATTAAAAAGCACAATAGTGTTGCTAATACAGCACCACTCATTTTTGCGGCATATTGAATTAAATCAAGAGCAAATTGAAAATTTATTTCTTCGTTATTAGCGGCTAACTCAAGTTTATAAATAGTGTTAATTAATTTGTTACGACTTTTTTGAGCTTTTGATAGCTCAACTTCTGTAAAAAATATTTTTTCGTTATTTTTTTTATTTTCATTCTCTTTTATTTGAAAAATTTTTCTCCATTTTAGATATTCTTTATAATCTTTTTTTATTTCATTTAATGTTTTAAAAGCATTTTTATATGTTTTTATAGTATTAAAATCAGAAATTTTTTCTTGTTTTTCTAAAATAAAAGATTCTTGTAAATTAAAATTAATTTTTTCTTTTTCTTGTATTACAAAATTTGATAAATCTTTAAACTCTTTTTCCCTTGCTTGATATCTTGCAATTCTTGTAGTTTCTTTTTCTAATTGCGATCTAATATATTGACTTATAACAAAATAAATTCCTGACGCTATCATTGCTCCGTTAAAAGCATTTATTTTTTTTTGATTTTGTAAGGATTTACTTTTATTAGAAAAAAAATATCCTCCAAGCCCGCCGATTATTGGGGCTAATAGTGTTGGAATTGAAAATAATGTGTTTATTGCAATTAATGCATCAGTAGATTTATTTATGCTTTGTTGATCAAGCTTATCAATAACATTTATAATAGTTTTACCATATAGCTTTGCGTAATTTTTTTCTTTTTGATTCGGGGGATATTTTTTTATTAAAACTTTGTCTTTTTCTTCATTGGCACGCAAATCAGACTCCCATTTTTTACTAGGTGTCCAATTTTTTCGTATTAAATTAATGTTGTTGAAAAAATCAATCATGAATAATCTTTTTTTATAATTAGATAAAAACAAAAAAATATCTTTTTTGCTACCGTAAATCTCGCACGTTGGTATAAAATTGGCACCGAACAAGCTCTCTTAAAAACAAATAAAAAATTTACAAAAAGATTTAAAAAGATGGAAGAAATTGCGACTAAACCATTAGAAAAATACTCCTATGATGAATTCAATAACCTTTGGAAAAAAGCAAAAACATTGATTTAGATATTTTTTAACATCATCTTATATTATTTAATACATAAATCTTAATAAATCAACAAATATATTGACTCTATATACTGTTTAATATACCATACTATATACAAATATCGAGATATATTTTTTAAAGGAGTGTGTAGTATGAATATTTTCCCAATCCAAAACAACAACATTGACCTCAAGAATGTTCAATTTCAAGGTATTACAAGACTTTTAGAAAAACAAATCTATCGTGATGGTCAAAGAGAAATTAATGCAGTTATAGCTCAAAGAACAAGAAACAGCTTAGTAGCTGGTCAATTCCCAAAATCACTTATGGAAAAGATTCCAGCTGAGTTGCGTGCAGTAGCTATTCCAGAAATCATCAAAACTTTCGGTATAGTATCAAAAGCAATTAGAGAATATCAAGCTCCGCTTTTGAATGCAGAAAATTTCTTCTCTTACACAGAATCAGACAGACATCGTCCAAAATTTGCAAATGATTTATTGACTGATGTATTTAGGAAATATGGTATATTAAAAGAAAGAGATGCTGATATTAATCTAGAATACTTCGGTAGCGGTGTTTCTTCTCAAGCTTTCAAAATATCTGGGATTATTGACGACGAAAAAGATGATGAATTTTTATTAAAAGTATATTATCAACTTGAGAATTCAAATTGGCACGATGCAAAAACTAAGGGTATACACGCAGAGCTAAATAATGCTGCATACTGGAGAAAACAAGCCGGACAAGATACGCAAAAGGGTAAATTCTATTTTGGTGATATTGAAACTGGTTATATGGTAACTAACATTATTGATGAAGATTCTAGAGCACCTCAAAGATATGTTTCACCATACAAATTCGGTATTAATTATGATAGAATCAATTTACCAAAATTCACTGACAGATTTGTATATGATAGCAGAATGAAAGGATACAATTATAAGCACAGTGGAATGCCTGTTGTAAATATTATCAAAAATAAATCACCTTTTGCTCGTAATTTCTTAGAAAAAATGGAAAGTGCAACACCTGAAGCACGTCAAGAATTATGGAATAAAACCTACGCTTCAGCGGGTGAAAATGAAACAAAATTGGAAGCTCTAGCATTAGGAATTAAATATTTAAAAAATAAATCTGAACATATTGATAAGTTGCTTGAGCACAATAGTAATAGAGTTGATATCGGCCTAGCATATCTTCTTAAATATTTAACAAAAAATGAAGCTTTAAAGTATTTTGAACAACTTGCTTCTAGAGGTGATAAAGATACTCAAGTAGTGTTATTTAATGAAATTCCTCTACTAGGAAAACGTTTTGATAAAGATAAAAGAATCATTGATGACGTTCATGTCTCATTAATGGAAATTTTACCTGAAAAATTACTTCTATTCTATGAAATTGCAGAGAAATATGCTGTTCCAGAATCAATTGAGCACTTAGCAAGTTCTGTGTATATGCTACCTATTACAAAATTAGAACATTATTATACAAAACTAGCTTCTATTGATAACTCAGCACTAAAAGAAAGATTAAGCTGGAAAATAAACTTCTTACCAGATGATTTTCAAGAAACAGCTATAGAGTTAATTAACAAGTAATAATAACAAATAAAAATAAACGGCGTATAAAATTTATACGCCGTTTATTATGTAAAAAAGTAGTAGGGAGATTTAAAATTAATCCCGTGCATATAAACGCACACTACTAGCTTGAATCAAATTATTGTTGGGATAGAAACTCTAACCTACAAACTAAACTGGACAAAAACGGTCTTTTGATGGACTTTGTTTTCCATTTTTATATATCCATCACCCGAGCTTTGCCCACCCACGTCCACAAGGGGGCAAGAGTAATAAAAGTCACTTTTGGAATTTTTGAAATATTTTATTTGTTGGATTTCACCCAACCTACTCTACTTAACATAGATCCTATATTATAAATTTATAATTTCTAGATTATCTGACGGCAATGTAAATGGTATATACATTTTTTCTCTATTATCTCGAGAGTTTCCTTCTTTCTTTATTATATTTAGCTTTGGTACAGTCATTTTTATAAGTACCGGTTTTTTATTATACGAATCACTAAATATATTTAAATTAATGCTATCAATACTTGAAGAAACTGGAATAAATTCATTTTTTACTCCATAGCTTAGATAATCTAGATTAGATTTTATAGTAGAAAATTCTGGGTTTAAATCCAAATAGTATTTCATTTTTTTTACAAAATCTTCTTTAGGAAGGCTCAATATATTATAGAGTCCTTGTTTTTCTTGTAAATCTTTTATCAATCCACTTGGATTTTCAACCATAGCCCTGCAATACACTGTTGCTGTTCCTAAGTATTCTGAAAAACTATTCTGTAATTCAATTGGAGATAACCCCTCTGTATCAATATTTTGGGTATTGACATACTCAATAAATTTATCAAACTTGTCAATAAACATAGGATTTGTTAGTAACACTTTATGCTTTTTAGCTATTGACGAATTATCAAATTTAAACATTATAAGGTCCGTTTGAAAACCTAATAAATTTTCAAGTATTAAATCTACTTTTTCTTCATTTTTACTTAAATAATCATAGTATTTCGGATTTTCAAATGGAGAAATGTTCTTTTTCAACAAATCCTCATAGATATCATCTATAGTTTTATTAAGATAATTTTCTCCTAATCTTCTATCGTTTGCTTCAATTTTATCCATTTTTTGAGAATATAATATAAAATCTTCATCTTTTAAAATTTCTTTAAGTAAATCCTTCTTTGTTTCATTAAATACAGGATAATTACTTTTTCTTAAATATTCTTGATAGCCTTGTATAAAATCATTTTTCAAAACTTTTTTTGCTACATCTGGTAATTCTAAAGGTTCAAGTAATTCTTGAATAATAGCATTTCTAATTCCTAGACTCTGTTCAGATTTATCTAGACAATCCATTTGATTTAAATTTCCCGAATTCATCATCTTTTTTATGACTTCATCTGCGCTTAAAGGAAAATTTTCACTATACGAAAATTCTTTTATTCTTTTAAAACGTAATCTAATTTTATCAAGTCCTTGTGCGGTTGCTCCTGTAATTAAATGTTCACTTAGCATTAAATCTTGCTGAGCATTTAAGATATCTTTGCTTATAACTTCAAACTTGTTATTTAAAAGCCTAGAAAAAGATAAATTCCATCCGGCACAATAAAAATCAATATCTGATATCACTTTTTGGATATCACAATTACTGTTTCTTTCATATAATTTATCAATTAATTTTTCAAAATTATTTAAATGCTTACTAGAAACACTTGCTTTAAATGGTACAAAATATTCATAACTAGGCGAAACTTGTGATAATCCTTCTTTTAAATTAGAGCAATTAATCTCTCGTTTTTTTGATTGATAGAAGTATTTATTTCTAAACATATCAGACGAAATATTTGATACGTGCATATAAATTCCTTTCTTAACTAATTTTTTATACTAAATATAGCAATGTATTACTTGGTAACATCTCACTGTACAAGATAAAACTCAAAAAAAAAATTTTTTGCTATAATTTAACAAATTAAAAATTTATTCAACAAACAAACAAATTACAATCTAATATTAAACCTGCTAAACATACTATTGAACAAATCATGTATTTTATAAAATTAACTATAATTTTATTTCTACCAACAATAAAACTTAATCTATTAAAATCATTCCATTTTAAAATTATATTAAAAGTAATAATAAAGCACTGTTTCAAATAAAAAAGATGGTAATTATTTACCATCTTTTTTTATTATTATGCGCTTTCTGCTTTCGATTTTTTTGGTAATTGTATGAGCTCTGCATTTTGCTTTTCTTCTTTTTCCGTCTCTGCTTCTACCATTTCCTTAGTTATCACAAACTTTTTAATAGACTCATCTGACGGTATGTCATACATAACATCAAGCATCAACTCTTCTACTATAGATTTAAGAGCTCTTGCACCTGTTTTCCGTTTTATCGCTTTTTGAGCAATCAAATCAACGGCTTCTTGTTCAAAATCAAGTTCAACGCCATCCATTTCTAACAAGCATTTATATTGTTTTAGAACAGCATTCTTTGGTTCAGTTAAAATCATTTTTAAAGTAGCTTCATCTAAAGCATCCAATACAGCATAAACCGGAATACGACCTATAAACTCAGGAATTAAACCAAATTTTAACAAGTCTTCAGGTTGCAATTTTTTAAGCATCTTAGCTGCGGCTTGCTCTTTTTCAGCTTGTGTAGGAGCTGATTTACCAAAACCTATTGAAGAACCGTCTTTTACACGATGTTCAATAATCTTGTCTAAGTCAACAAAAGCTCCACCAACTATAAACAAGATATTACTTGTATCAATCTGAATCATTTCGGCTTGAGGATGTTTTCTGCCACCTTGAGGCGGAACATTTGCAACAGTACCTTCAATAAGCTTTAATAAAGCTTGTTGAACACCTTCACCAGATACGTCACGAGTAATTGATGTATTTTCAGATTTACGGGCAATTTTATCAATTTCATCAATATAAATAATACCACGTTCAGCTTTTTTAGCATCAAACTCTGCATTCTGATACAATCTTAGTAAAATATTTTCTACATCATCGCCAACATAACCAGCTTCTGTTAAAGTTGTAGCATCTGCAACAGCAAAAGGCACATCAAGCATCTTTGCTAATGTTTGAGCTAACAATGTCTTACCACTACCAGTTGGTCCAACAAGTAATATATTTGATTTTTGTATTTCAACACCATTCTTATCGTCTTTTTTATTATGTCTTAAACGCTTATAATGGTTATATACTGCAACGGAAAGCACTTTTTTAGCATCATCTTGTCCAACAATATGTTGATCTAAATAAGCTTTAATTTCATGAGGTTTTGGTATAGCTTTTTCACTCTCAACCTCAACGGCTTCTCCTTCTTTTTGTTCTCCGTGTTTTCCTTTACCTTCAAAAAATTCTTCATCAAGAATTTCATTACAAAGGTCAACACACTCATCGCAGATAAAAACATCTGGGCCAGCAATTAATTTCTTAACCTGGTCTTGAGTTTTTCCACAAAATGAACATTTTAGTCTGTCGTTACCTGACATTTATATTCTCCTAATTTGTTGTTGTTTTAACCTACTACCCTCCCTGGATGGGGAGGGCTAGGGTGGGGTGACCCTTATTTACCCCTCTTTTGTAATAACTTTATCAATCATACCGTATTCAAGAGCTTCATGAGGTGTCATGATATAATCACGGTCAGTGTCTTTTTCAATTTTCTTAATTGATTGACCAGTATTAGAAGCCATGATTTCATTCAATGTTTTCTTAATTCTCAAGATTTCTTGAGCTTGAATTTCGATATCAGTAGCTTGACCTTGAGCACCACCTAAAGGTTGGTGAATTAGTACTCTTGAATGAGGAAGCGCAAAACGTTTTCCCTTAGGACCTGAACATAATAAGAATGCACCCATTGAAGCTGCTTGACCTAAACAAATTGTTTGTACATCAGCTCTTATATGCTGCATGGTATCATAAATCGCTAAACCTGCAGTTACGCTACCTCCAGGAGAGTTGATGTATAACATAATATCTTTTTCTGGGTTTTCACTATCAAGCAATAACATTTGAGCAACAATAAGGTTAGCTACCATGTCATCAACTGGAGTTCCCAAGAAAATAATTCTTTCTCTTAACAACCTTGAAAAGATATCAAAAGATCTTTCACCTTTACTAGATTGTTCTATTACTACAGGTACAAAACTCATTTTCTTATTCCTTTCTTCTTATGTATAATAAGCCACACAATAATTATACATTACAAAATCGATTAAACAATAATGAATATGGATGAGATTATCCTCTTTCTTGAAACATTATAACATAAATGGCGACAAGTTAAAACTTACCGCCATATAATGAATTTATAATATAATTTAAACTTCTTCAAACATATCCTTACCAACAGAACATAGTGGGCATACCCAACTATCAGGAATATCAGCAAAAGCAGTTCCTGCCTCAACTCCGTTATCTGGATCTCCTACTACTGGATCATATTCATAATGACATACCGTGCATACATATTTTTGCATAAATTTTCTCCTTTACTTTGGGATTTTTATCCCTTTTTTACTCTACATATGAATACTATTACACTTCTAAAGATTTTTCTATTGTAATTACAACATTATCCAAGTCAACTAATTGATTTTCTTTTAAAGCAGATTTAATACTGAACAGTTTTTCGTTTAAAATTTCAGCCCCTGCAAGTTTTTCAATCTCTGTTTTCATAGTTAGCCCACAAGTTGGCATCCAAGAACCGTTTTCTATAAAGACAAACTTACGATTCTTAAGTCCATGAGAAATTAAACTATCAATAAACGTCTTCATTGATTCAAAGATTCCACAATTATATGTGGTTGTTGCAAGTACAATGTGTGAATACTTAAAAGCATCTGCTAAAACTTTTGAATGTTGAGCATAAGACACATCATACATTTTTATGTCTTTTATTCCTTTATCAGCAAGTTTTCCTGCTAGTATTTCAGCAGCAGCTTCTGTGTTTCCATAGACGGATGAATATGCAATTAACACCCCTTGTTTTTCAGGCGTATAACTAGACCATTTATCATATTTTTCTACAAATAAACCAATGTTTTTTCTTATAATTAAACTGTGCAGCGGACATATCATCTTGATATCTAAAGAAGAGGCTTTTTTAAGCAACATTTGAACTTGTACACCATATTTACCGACGATATTTGTATAATATCTTCTTGCTTCATCTAAATAGTCTCTTTCCCAATCCACTTCATCATCAAAAAGATTACCATTAATAGCTCCAAAAGAGCCAAATGCATCCGCTGAGAACAGAATCCCTGTTGTTTTATCAAATGTTACCATAACTTCAGGCCAATGCACCATTGGTGCCATTACAAAAGTTAATTCGTGAGAGCCTGTGTTTAAAACATCACCTTCTTTTACTGTCATCACGGAAGTATCAACATCAAACTCAAAAAACTGCTTCATCATATCTCTAGCTTTTGCTGTACAAACAATTTTTAAAGTTGGATAACGTCGTTTAACCTCTTCAATCAAAGCGGCATGATCAGGCTCCATATGTTGAACAATCAAATAATCTAAAACTCTACCCTCAAGAGCTCCTTCTAAATTCTCAAAAAATTGGCATGCACAAACTTTATCTACAGTATCAAAAAGTACTGTTTTCTCATCTTTTAGCAAATAAGAGTTATATGATACTCCATCAGGCACTGGGTATGCACTTTCAAAAAGCTGCAACCTTCTATCTGAACATCCAATATACAACAATTCATCCGTTATTTTTCTAATATTTTTCATGTTTTATCCTTCTAATTTTCTATATAACCAATGTAAGGTAAGTTACGATAATATCCATCATAATCTAATCCATACCCTACTAAAAATTTATCATTGACTTCAAAACAATAATAATCAGCATCTATTTCGACTTCTCTTTTACACTTTTTATCAAGTAAAGAACAAAATTTTAAAGTTTTAGGTTTAAAGTTATGTTGTAAAAAATCTATTAAAAACTTTGCAGTATGTCCTGTGTCTATAATATCTTCAATTATTAATACATTTTTATCATTTAAATCAGGCAGTGATATATCTACAGCACTCACTCTACCTGTAGAAGTAAAACCAGAACCATAGCTAGATAGTCTTATGAATTCCATTTTTAAAGGCATTTTTAAATGTTTTGATAAATCAGTCATAAACAATATTGAACCTTTTAAAACACAAACTAAATAAAGCTCCTCTTCGCCATAGATAGCATTGAGCTTTTTTCCCAATTTCTCAATGGCAAGTTGTATTTCATTTTCTGCAAACAATTCTTTCAAGTCTGATTCTTTTATCATATCCATATCACAAAACCTCAATAACATGTGTAGGTGAATTTTTAACACCTATTTTATTACTTAAACCAACGCCAACAGCCCATAAAACATCATCGTCTTTAGTAAGCAACAACACCTCGTCACGTTTATGTCTATTAACACCTTTAGAATTAAAATATTTTTTTAACTTCATAGAACCTGTCATACCGAATGGATTTATCAAATCACCATCCTTACGCGTTCTTAATGTTAATGGCATGAACATTTTTGATAAATCAACATAGGCAAATGAAGCTGTAGACTCTGGAAAAACAAAGACCTCTTCGATATCAAAAGGCTTTATAACAATTTTTTTATCACCAAAAACATATTCTCCCTCAGAATATATAAGTAGTTCTTCTGGGTATTTCAAAGAAGCTTCTTGGCGATGAGGTATAGTTTCAATAATTTTATCATCTACATAAAGCCACTGCGCAGCTGCCAATGATAGCGTAGCACCATTTCTTTTATAAAGATTTAATTCGATGAATTCATAAATTTCATTTATTCTTTTATAATCATAATCCAAATCAAATTTTTGAAGATATTCATGAATAAATCTCAACTTGACAGGCTTTGATAATTTTACATATTCAGCAGATCTTATCCTATCATTTTCATAAATTTTAGTTTTAATAGTTGAAAGATACTCTTCAATAATTTCATTCTCATTATTTGCCACTTCAGCTAAACTATTCAACGCTTCCTTAACTTCTGGATTAATTTTTTCCAGCATTGGAATCACATTTAATCTTAAAAAATTTCTGCGATATGTAGTATCAAAATTAGAAGAATCAACGTTAGGGGTTAGATTATTTTTTTCACAATATTCTACAATTTCACTACGCTTTGTTTTTAATAACGGACGATAAAAGCAACCTCTATTAATTGAAATCCCTTTTAACCCAACAACACCAGTACCTTTAATTACTCTATATAAAACAGTTTCTGCATTGTCATCTTTATTATGTGCAGTAAATACAGCATCTGCATCAAAATTTTCTAAAACTTCTTCAAAAAATTCATAACGCGCAATTCTAGCCTCATTTTCAGATTTTTTCAAACCTATCGGTGCGGTTTTAGTGTAGAACTCAAAACCTCTACTTACAGCAAATAGCCTACAGACTTCTTGTTCCTTTTGAGCTTCTTCTCCTCGCCAATTGTGGTTAAAATGAGCAGCAACTACTTTTAAATCAAAAAACTCTTCTTGTTTTTGACGCAACTTAGCCAAGGCGTCTAACAAACACATCGAATCAAAACCGCCAGAAAAACCAACAACAATAGTTTTATCAGATAAATTATGCTCTCTTAAAAAATCGGCAATTCTTGTTTGTATTTGTGTCATTATCACCTACGCTACTTTATCCCCTGAATACCATGTATTATTTCCATCGAATCGACACCCAGACTATCTAAAACTTTCATTGCTAAAGATTCAGGCTCATCAAGTATAGCCAATAATAAATCTACTGCTTCTATGCGAGATTTATGGGCTTTCTTAGCAAGTGACCAAGCTTTTTCTAATACACGTTTGGCCCTTTTAGTAAAAACTATTTCTTTGTCGAAATATTCATTTCCATAACCTACAAGATTTTCAACTACAAATCTAGCATCTTTCATTGTTATTTCTAAGCCAGATAAAACCTCTGAAGCAATACTAGAGCCTTCACCTATAATACCTAACAAAAACATTTCAGTACCTACAACATTACGCCCAAGTCTTCTCGCCTCTTCTTTTGCTAGCTTTAATATTAACAATGTTTCTGGCATTTGTTTTTCAATTGGTTTAACAATCTCATTAACTAATTTTTCTTCATTTACATCAAACGAATTTATTATTTCATATGCTAAACCTTTTTTAGATTTTAAAACACTTAAAACAATATGCTCTGGTGTAATAACAGAAGAGCCCAGCTCTTTAGCAATCTGCATAGCTAAGTTCATCATTAGAAACGCATTTGGCGTAAATATGATTTTTTTGTCCTCATATTCAGACTGACGAGATTCTATATGCCTTAACTTTTCTTCAAAAGTTTCAGGATTAATACCATAACTTTCTAAAACTGTAGTTAATGATGACTTCTCCGCTTCTAATATAGATGCTAATATTTGCTCAGTACCAAGTATTTCATAGCCCTTTGCGGATAGCTTTGATACTGCACGGTCAAAGACATCCTTTAATGCCTCTCCGTCATATAACGAATCTAATGAATTTTGCTTCTCTTCATCTTCTTCAACTTCTGGATGTTCCAAACGTTTTATTTTTCTTTGAACAAGCTTTGTTAGAATTTCTCTTGCTGTAGAAATCTGAAAACCAAATTTTTCTAATATAGCTTGAATATTTGAATTTTTATCTGTAATAATTGACAAAAATAAGTGTTCAAATAAAATATTATTATTACCGGATTTGGACGCTAGGTCTAGGGTTCTTTTTAAGATATCCTTTACACTTAAGCTAAAAGGCACTGATTCTAATTCTTTCAAAGAAGCAGTTACTCTATTCAGAACTTCATCCTGTACTTTTTCAAAAGAAATGTCATACATCCTAAAAAGTTTTAAAGATACGCCCTTTGCTTCAGAAATAACAGCTAACAATAAGTGTTCAGGGTAAACTTCACAACTTCTTAGTTCTTTTGCAAACCTCTGAGCTTCACTTACAACATTGACAGCTTTTTCTGTAAAACGTTCAAACATCTTTACCTCTTAATAACTTAATAATACGTAAATATTAGCCTTCTTCAACTTCTTCAGCTAGAGATTCTATATATTCACTGACACGTTCAAACTCTTCTTCGTCATCGATATTTTGGAAGTATCCATCTTCACCCTCTTCAACATATTCTAAAAGAATTAATTCAGGATCATCGACGTTTTCATCTTCTAATGGTAGTAATAAAGCGTAAGTCTTTTCTTCAAAATCAACAACATCATAAACTTCACACTTAGTAACGTTACCTTCTTCATCACATAATTCTACAAAATTTTGTTCTTCATTTACCATAATAAATCCCCTTATACAAATATATAATCTATTTTTTACGAGCTAAATATTGTTCTAATATAATTGCCGCACTTTCCATATCAACAAGTCCCTTATTTCTACGAAAGTCGACTTTTCTTGAGCGTAGCCTTTCTTCAGCTTCTTCTGAAGTTAACCTTTCATCTTCTTGTATTATATCAAAACCATGAATTTTTTGTGAAAATTCTATGCAATCGTCAGCTTGAAACCCATAAGTCCCATCCATATTAATAGGAACACCTATTACAATTTTTTCAACTCGATTTTCTTTTGCAATCTTTATAATCTTTTCAATAGCATCTTTTTCTGGTATTCGAGATATAGTATTATAAGGAGTTGCTATAACTCTTAAAAAGTCACTTAAAGCTATACCTACACGCTTTGTACCAATATCTAATGCCATTACTTTATACATTATCTACCCATTTCGCTTCTATTGTTGAAATTATCATATCAAGGTGTAAAAGTTCAAAGTCATCGACTTTTGGAGCTAACCTTTTTTCAAACATATTAGTTGCTTGTCTCTGATTCTTTAAAACATAACGTTTACCAACATAATATTCATATATACTTTTTCTTAAAATATTTGTTAAAAACGAATAATTAGAACCTAACGAATAAAACAACTGCGCAAATTCTTTATCACCCTTTAAATATCTAAGATATGCCGCGACATTAAATGTCACCAAGTAATAAGCTAACTCTTTTGCATCAAAAATTGAGTCAAAATTATCTGCAATATATTTATCTAAATCTAAATTATAATTATTTTCTTTAAATTTAACAGAAAGTTTGTCAATAAAATTTTTAAAATCATCTGAAGTAATTTCATCATAAAACCAGTTCTGTACATAATCACTTAGACAAAGCTTATCTACATCTTTTTGATTTAACTCCATGCGTTCTATATTAATTTCTGGTTTTACAGCTTCAACATCAAGCAAAATGCTTTCCCAACAAATATACTCATAAGGTAATGGTTCGTTTATATCATACGAAATTTCTAAAGATTTTTGTAATAAATGTTTTATAAAACTTGCCTCAACTTCGTATTTTTCCTGGTAATTATAAAATTTATCTACTATTTTATAAAAATCACGTTCTGTCATTGAATTAAAACCAAAAGCATCAAGAATACCATAACGTGGACTTATTACAGCAGCTAAAAACTGTAAAGTCTTATTAGGACGAATTCTAGAGAATATAATTGCAAGGTTTCCATGCCCGTCAGGGAAAGAGACATAAGATTTAAAGGGTTTTGAATCTTTTAAAATTTCTTTGTAAAAATCAAGAGTATTATCTACCCTAATTCCAGATAACTTCAATTCAGACAAAGCTTTATTAATCTTTGCTCTCAAATCTTCATCAACATACTTTTGAACATTAGACAACGCATGAAATGCAAGTTGTGATTTAGTTTTACCTAAAATTTCTAACGCAGTATCCCCGACTTTTGAATTCAAATATGATAAGAAAACTGGTATAACAATGTTCGCTAACGCATCATTAGCATAATCATCTTCTAAAGACTTTATTAAAAGAATTTTATCATCATCTGATAACGCATTTAAAAAATCCATAAAATCTATTTGTGCTTCAGGATTCATAATTGCAGTTTCTAGTAATTCTTTTGTTTCCTTGTTAATAAGTTCGTTAAATTTTTCAAAATATCCACTTATAACTTCATAGTCAATTCGATTACCTAAATCTTTCAACATATTAAATGCAACCATTTTTACATGATCATTGTATTCAGGACTTTTTATTACATTCCATAATTCATCATTAAGCTTTTCTTTTTCAATAAGTTCTGTTAATAACCAACAAATAAGCAACGTTTTATGTTCTTCAGCACCTACAAGTTCCTTTATTAAAACATCCAAAACAGTTTTTTTATCTTCAATCGCCTTTAAATCAGTTAACAAACTAGGATTAGGCAACGATGTACTCATGAGAACTCTTAGTGTTGCCAAAATTTCTGCTTTAATTTGAATTTTATTCATGCTCTTCTCTCCAAGTTATACCTAATATTCACAAGGTAGTCTTCAAAATTATAATACCTTAAAATAGCACCGTCTGCAAGGCTTTTATTAAGACTATAAATTTAATTATAAAACATTTACATATAATATAAAGTTCTAAGTTTGTAGTATAATCATAATATGGCAGTATACTTTTTTTACGGGGATGAAGATTACAATATAGAGCTTAAGCTGGAAGAAATGAAATCCAAGCTTAATAAAGATTTTATTGCAATGAATTATCAAACTTTAGATAATCCTGAGTATTCCACCCTTATCAACGCATTACGAACTCCTCCTATGATGTTTGGAGATATGCTTATTATTATTAACGCAGAGAAATATTTCTCATCGCAAAAAAACTACTTTGAAGATGACGAACTTTCAGACATAGAAGATGCCTTACAAAACAATCCTGAAAGCCTCAACATAGTCTTCGTTGTAAAACTTCCTAGGGGGGAAAATAAGAAACTTGATAGCAGAAGAAAAATATATAAAATTCTTAGTAAGTTTAATACTATCGAATTCCCTACTTTTAAAACATACAAGACTGCAGAAATTTCAGCTTGGATAAAAAAACAAGCTAAAAAAAAGGATTTAACCATTAATGACGACGCTATTGAACTATTAATCGAACAAATAGGAAGTGATTTACGTCAATTTGATTGCGAATTAGACAAGCTAAAACTTATTGCATATCCACAAAACAACATAACAAAAAAAATGGTAGAAGAAATAGCAGTGTCAAACCAAGATTTGTTCAACATTACTGAGCTTATAATGACATGCCAAAAAGATAAGGCTCTTTTAGAATTTCAAAAACTAATAGATAAAAAGCATCCGTTAGAAATTTTATCAGCAATACAAACAATGTTGAGGAAATGGATTATAATAAAGACCAAGTCTTCATCATTAACTTCACTTGAATTATCAAAACTTACTGGGACACACGAATTTGTTATTAAACAAACTCAAAACAAACTAAAATCAACAAAAGTTTCTGATTTAGTTAAGCTTAAACAAAATCTTTTTGAAGTGGAAACTAGAATAAAATCAGCAGAATCTCTTAATTTAATATCGGAGGTAGAAATTGCTCTTATCAAATGATTATCCTTTTTTGACAGAATACTTTACTAATGCATTAAGTTCTTCAGAGCATCCTCTGCCACAATGTATTTTATTCTACGGGAATGACTTAGAGGCTCAGTATATTTTATCAAAAGAAATCGCAAGGTTTCTTAACTGCAAAAACGACAAAAGTGATGATTGCGATTGCATTAACTGCAAATGGATAAATAGCGACTCTCACCCTGCAGTTATGACTATATCTAAAAACGATAATAAACCAGAAGACGATGACTCAAAAACGGTTATTTCAATTAAACAATCTGCAATGATAAAAGAATTACTTGTAACATCGTCAGAATTTCACAGGGTGTTCATTTTCTGCGATAGAGATGATGACAATAATATTTGCGGACTAAATCCGCTTAATTTTCAAGCAGAAACAGCAAATTCTTTATTAAAAATAATAGAAGAACCTCAACCTGGAGTAACTTTCATTTTCCTAACAAGATATATTGATGACGTCCTTTCTACAATAGTCTCAAGATCACAATGTTTTTTTGTTCCAACAAAAAAGAAAGCAAATTACGATTTTTCAAAAATTATTGGTATATTTGATAATTATTGGCAATTTAACCGAGAAGCTGTTTTTGATATTTCGCAAAAACTTCAAGATTTATCTAAAGAAATTTCCACTATTGAGATACTCGAAAACATACAAAATTACATTTTAAACGTATTAAAAAATAATCCGTATTTAACTCGTCTAATAGAGCATATCTCAATTTTAGAAGAAGCTAAAAAGCAAGCAAAACTTGGGATCAAACCTACTAATATTTTTGATGATATTTGTTTAAAACTTATCAAATAGATTTTATCAGTTCTTTATAACGCTAGAAGCTACTAATGCTGCTTCTGAAAGCTTTTCTTTAAACATAGGATATTTTTGCCAGAATCTTTCATAAACTGACTTAATAATCAGGTATTCTTCGCTTCTTAAGGGATAACCTTTAATTTTTTTTGAAAATAATCGTCTAATTTCAATTGGTTCATTTTTTATAAAATCAGACATAGCTTTTCTTATTTCAGGTACTCTTTCCCACATTTCTTTACTTATTCGAGACTTTTGCTCAATATTCTCAGGATGCTCCATATAATAAGCTTTCATCGTTTCAGATAATTTTTGCTTATATTCATCAGTTTTACAAAACTGTGCAGCATATTTGTTTTTTTTATACATCAAATCTGGATGAGCAGCATTCCAAGCGGTTGTCTTTGCGGCAATTACTTTATTACCTTCTTCATCAGAAGCCTTTAATAAAGTTTTATAATTAGGAGAATAACTGACAAAACCTATCTGTTTTAAAGGCCAAGCTAAAGAGCTACTGCTTGTCATCCCTAGCTCTTCAGCTATTTCAGATTGAGACTTCATCTCAGCCCATACTCTTTGTAACATTTTTAATACGAAATTTCCATCAGTTCGTTCAGCAAACTCTCTAGCATAGCGAGTTTTTCGAGAAAAAACAACTTCATTTTTAATCAATGAAAATTCCGGGAATATATCCTTCGCCTCATCTAAAGTTTTACATTTCAGCAAAGGTTCATAAATTTTCTTATGTATTTCATATAAAGAAGGATATACCCCTTTTGCACTGGTCGCTAAAACTTCTTTTGCTGATTTTAAAACTCTTTCAGGAATAATTTTATGATGTTTTTGAACAACATAATCTAAAGTAATAGGCTTTCCACCGTGCTGAAAGCTTACACATTGAAAAGTATAATTACTAGAATTTTTGTTAGAGGAATTAAATATTATTCTCATATAAAGAATAAAACAGGTAAATATTATTTTTGCTAATCTTTATCCCCTAGACAAAGAAATACTTGTAATACCAACATTCCTAGCACTATCCATAACTCGAACAATAGCCCCATGTTCTGAATTATCATCTGCTTGTATCAATAGTCCATCAGGAAAATCTTTTGCATTTTTAGAAAAAAACTTTTCTAAATCATTTGATTGAATACTTTCATCTCCCCACAAAAATTGGTTATCAGATGTTACAACAATATTCAGAATCTTAGTATCTTTTTTTATTTGCTCTGCATTTACGACTTCTGGAACAGCTAAATTAAGACCTTGTTGATCAAGCATTGGAGCAATAACCATCATAATAATTAAAAGCACTAAAAAGATGTCTGTTAAAGGTGTAATATTTATTTCATTAAAACTATCTCTCATTAATCGCTCCAATTCTCATATTGAGTATCCTGTGGTAACGGAGTTGTCGCTCCATTGATTACATTATTAGATGTATAATTTGATGTTGTAGTTTTATTAACATCTTCTAATTTTTTTTGATCCTTTTTATTTAAAGGTTCACCTGCAACTATAAGTTTTTTATAATGAGCATCTTGTGCTGCATCCATTATTGTCATTATTACTGAACTTTTAACTTTTTCATCAGCCTTTACAACAACTTCAGCCAATTTTTCATCTGGATTTTTAACCGCTAAAAGATCCGTTACTAAACTTTCTGCAGAAGATTTTTTTGTATCAACATAAATTGTTCCATCTTTTGTTACAGAAACAATAACCTTACCTTGCTCTATAGACACACCACTATTTACCTCTGGAATAGTAATAGTATTGTCAACAGATTGGAACGTTGGTGCAACAACCATCATAATAATCAACAGCACCAAAAAGATATCCGTTAGCGGTGTTATATTTATTTCTGTAAATAATGCTTTTTTACCAGTTTTTATACCCATATTTTACAACCTTTGGGCGGCGTACATTTTGTGTTCCTACCAGTTTTTATTGTAATCCGTCCGTACGCCTTTTGAACAGAAAGCCCACTGGTTTAAACTATTCTTATTACTACAATGCTACTGAAGATTTAGACTGCATTGAGGCATCTTCATCAGAGTCAGCAAAGCTTAAGAACAATAGCTTAATAAGTTGAAAATCATCTTCAAATCTTCTTACAGTAGATTGAAAAGAGTTATAACAAACTACAGCTACAATCGCAACGCCTAAACCAAATGCTGTGGCAATTAATGCTGAACCAATCCCCATAGCTACTGCAGCTGACTGATTGCCTTGAGATGCCAAGTCTTGGAATGTATACAAAATTCTTACAACAGTTCCAAACAAACCTAAGAATGGAGCAACACCACCAATAGTACCAAGAATAGTTAATCTGTGTTCCAATTTTCTTGTAGCTAATGCTGAAGCAATATCAAAAGAACGTGAAAATCCTTTTTTCTGCTCCGAAAAAATCCTAACGGCTTCTTCTGTAACTTCTCCAATTATTCCGCCACATTGAACTGCTAAATTTTGAGCTCCCATTAAATTGTTTTTAGCTAATTCTTTTTGCAATCTTGGAATAAATTCAATAACATTTCTTTTATTAGCTTTATAAAAAGCTAATCTATCAATTGCAACAGCAACAG
Organism: Candidatus Gastranaerophilaceae bacterium; assembly: GCA_045651505.1. GTDB lineage: Bacteria > Cyanobacteriota > Vampirovibrionia > Gastranaerophilales > Gastranaerophilaceae > CAG-196. Next base: position 31,561 of record JAZRSL010000022.1, read on the forward strand.
TTGCCAATGAACATAAGAATATTGGCAATAGAACTGGCCAATCTAACTGTATTGAATGTAGTAATAAATCCATAATTTAAATCCCCTTATATTTAATTAAATGTTACTCTCTTTTTATCTTTCAATTTACTCCTAATATTTTGAGGCTCCAAATACTCGGTAGTCAAACGTAAACTGAATATCTATGTTTTGACCTTTAAAATCCGCTGGTAATGGTCTAAATGGTGCAGTAAGCTCTACTGCCTTTAATGCAGCTTGGTCAGCTGATGGTAAACCTGAACTTCTATGAACTCTGCAGGACAATAGACGTCCGTCTCTCGCAATCTTAAATAAGAGTACTACTGTTTTGCTCTCATTTCCCTTTGGAGGATCCCAATTAAGCTTGATCCTTCTTTGTAATTCTCTCATATAAGGACCAAAATCTGGTTCACGAAGAGCATCAATACCTGGAGCACCTCCACCACCACCTGGATTACCTACATTACCAGAGCCACTTGGTGATGCCCCTCTTGAGAGCTGTCCACTACCACTTGAAGATGGTGATAATGAAGGACGTGGTGCATAAGTTCCAGAAGTTGTAACAGGTCCTCCTACTCCTCCTGATTTTGCAATACCAGTATGAGATGATGTCCCACCAATTGGCCCTGTGCTTAATGTTTTTCCAACAGGCGCTGCCTTTGGAACAGGAGCTGTGAATGCAGAAGAAGGTTTCTCTACTGGAGTTGGCGCAGCCACAGGACGTGCACTTGGCCTTGCAGTTGGCGGTGCTGGTTTAGCCGGAGACGGTTTGTCAACAGCAACTGATTGCTTTGGAGCCTGAACAGGCTTTGCAACTGGTTTTTGAACAGACTGTTGCTTGACTTGCTGTTGTTGTTTCTTAATAATTTGATTAGCACTTTTTGCAGCTGCTGATGGTTTCTGAGGTTGAGGCTTTGGCGAAGGCATCGTAACTTTACGTTTTGGATCGTTTACCCCACCACTTCTTGAATCCATATCAGCTCTATTTTTTGTATTTGGATCTCTTGGCTTACCAGGTTTATCAACTAAAACAAACTCTATATCTCGTTTTGGTTGATGTTTTACTTTATTAAATAAGCTTAAGTTTATTCCCATTAAAAGTAATATGATAGAAATAACCCATATTAAAGTCGGTGTTAAAACGTGAATCAGAACAGAACCTGTTACCGATTTTTTTATAGAAATCACTTCAGGTTTATTCGTGACTAATGATGGTAAAACATACGACGCTTCATTCCTATCGTCTTCTTCGTCTAGTATAAAACTTTTATTACTGATTAATGACACTCTAACTTTCTCTCTTATAATATATTCATAGAATAATGTATTTAAAACTTTTTTAAATTATCCTACTTTACATATCCAAGTACTAATTTTCTTGATAATAATTTGATGTAGCAACTGTTATTGGTTGAGTAAATATCAACTCAATGTTAGCATTTGCTGGAATTTCTACATCATTGCCTTTATCCCAAACAGATTTAGCAAGCCCACCACCAGCACCTAAGGCAGTACCTAAAGCGGCACCACGACCTACATCTCCACCGGCTAAAGCTCCAAACACTAAACCTGAAAGCGCACCAGCTGCTGAACCTGCTGCTAAATCTTTCGTATACTCTTTAGTAACATCGAGCTTTGTTCCACCGACTAATACCCCTGTAGAATCATTTGTTTTTATTACAGCTGAAATTGGAATCTGAGTTCCATAAGGAGTATAAATTTGAGTAAATCTTACACATAATTTACCATTAATACTACCTCTTTTAGCTTTTGATGCTTCTATTACAGTACCATAAAAAACACTTCCTGCTGGTGCAATCAACTTACCATCATAATAAAAATCTTCATTCATAGCCAAAGAAACTGTTTGTCCAGTTGTTAAATATTGAGAAGATAATGGTGTAGTTACCATTGCCTTAACAGTTTCACCAGCTGGAACCATTACCACACTACCGCGTAAAGTATTATTTTTAATATATTGTAATGGTTGTTGATTATATTGAACATTTTGTACTGGTTGAACTTGAGTCGCTTGATATGAATAATTAGTAGTTGCAAAAGCGACATTTGAAGCTAAAAAAGTTATAACTAAAACCATTCCAAAAGTTTGTTTTTTCATGAAATTTTACCCCTCTCCATAATATTATTTTATATTTATAGACAATTTTGTCAATTTATTACAATATGTGTCATATTTATTGGTTGAACTAGCACCAAAGTTAAATTTGCCCCTGCTGATATGGTTATATGTTCACCCATTCTTCTTTCAGCACCAGGAACATACTGTAGAACTCCCATTGCTCTATGCATTGTCCATCTTTGATAATGAGGAATCTTATCATATTTTAGTGGTTGAGTTAATTCTCCACCAAATTTATTACCGTTTGAAGTATAAATATAAGCCTTTATTGGGACTTCGAAACCATCAGTTAAATACATTTTATTAATAAAAACCTTCATTGAAGCATTGGTTCCTTTAACAGGTTCATTCTTTTTCTCGATATAACCTGACAATTTAGATCCTTGAGGGATAACCTTTTTATCAAACATATAAATATCATTAGTAGTTACAAAATTTAAAATTTCACCTTCTTCTGTATAAGCAGTGGAAAATTCCTGTAATGACATTATCGGAATAAAATAGCCCGATGGAATATTATACTCATCATAATCTCTCAAAACAGGCTCAGAAGCTATACTTACACCAACAAAAAGAAATATAAATACTAATAATAACCTTTTTAACATAATATTATTATAATATTTTTAACGGAATTGTAAATATTTTATATAAAAGCCTCCTCTTTTAAATACTCTTTTACCAAGTTAATCGGAATAGCAAACCCAATACCTATATTAGAAATATTGTTATCAGGATTATATATAGCTTGATTTATGCCTATAATTTCTCCTTTTTTATTAAGTAATGGCCCACCCGAAGAACCAGGATTTATTGCCGCATCTGTTTGTATTCTATTTTTAGAATAATCAATCCGAGAAATTATTCCCTGAGTTAATGTTCCGTTAAATCCAAAAGGATTTCCGATAGCAAATACTTTTTGCCCAACCTTTATTTTTTCAGAATCACCAAATTGAACTATTTGTAAATCAGAAGAAACTTCTATCTTTAACAGTGCAATGTCTTTATTATTTTCAAAACGTTTTACAACTTTTGCTTTATAATCCTGACCGTTTGAAGTTGTAACAATAATATTACTGCCATTATCCAAAACATGAGCACTTGTTAATATAATCCCAGATTTATGAATAATACAACCTGTACCGCAAGAAATACCTTCTGAAAATTGAGAGTCAACACAAACTATTGCAGGATTTATTTTTTTATATAGTTCAATTATCTGGGCTTCCTCTCTATCAAAAGCGTTAACAGGAAGGACTAAAATTGATAACAATAATATTAACATACGAAACATATATAAAATTTCCTTTAAAATTAATAGATTTTCAATTAGTAACTTAGGTTATAATGTAAAGAATTGTTACAAAAAACCTAACCTTTGAAATTATATAAAACACATATACTTTATATAAATGTAAGATATAATAATAAGGAGCCCAAAATGAGCAATTATATTAATTCTAATTTACTAAAAAACTTTATAGTACAAACTATTGGTGATAATAAAATTCATAAAAATCATGCACAATACCAAGGTATTAAAACTGAAGATTTCATTGAAGCAAATCTCGATGAAGACAATTATTTAGATTTAGATGAAATTCTAGGTAATGATGATTTATACAAACAATATGCAACATTGTATGTTAATGATTTAGAGAAAAAACAAGAGGCTAAAGATAAGGAAACAGAAAAAGAAGAGCAAAATCAAATAAAAGACAAAAACAAAGCGGGCGTTTAACGAACGTAATAAAGAGTTTAAGAGAGAGAGCAAAGAAAACAAGGGCAGTAGCCCTTTTTTTTTGCTAATAAAAAGCAATAAAATTAGATTATAAGTGTATTTTAGCCACTAAAAGATATGTTAATATTTCTTAATAATCGTGACAAAGAGCCCAAATACATGTAAAAATATGTTATAATAATGGTAGGAGATAAGCTTGTATAGTTCCTAGCCAAATGCGGAAGCAGAAAGGCATTCTATATAAACATGACAAACAATTTACAACTTCAAAACGATTTAGAACGACTAATTAGCATTATGCCCCAAAAAGTTGTTTCGGGTCTGACTATGGACAGTCTTCAAGATGTAATTGAAATAGTTCTAGATATTGGTCGTCCAGCAGAAATAAGACATGCCGGCGGAAAAATTGACAAGATAGGCGAAGATCTCATATCAGAAGAAGATATTAATTTTGTAACTTCACATCTGCAAAAATTTACTCACGATAATCGTTCAGGGATTCCTGGAACATTACACCGTATAAGTGCAATTAGAAACCGCCAAGGCAAAGTAGTAGGACTTACTTGTCGTATTGGTCGTGTTGTTACAGGAACAATTACTTGTATAAAAGATATTTGCACACAGGGTAAAAGTATTTTATTTCTTGGAAGACCTGGAGTAGGTAAAACCACTAAACTAAGAGAGATTTCTAGACTTGTTGCAGATGAACTTGGTAAACGAGTTGTGATTGTAGATACATCAAATGAAATTGCTGGTGATGGTGATACTCCACACCCAGCCATTGGTGCTGCTAGAAGAATGCAAGTTCCACAACCAGAATACCAAAAAGATATTATGATTGAAGCGGTTGAAAACCATACTCCAGAAGTTATTGTTGTTGACGAAATTGGTACAGAGGCAGAAGCTCAAGCTGCAAGGACAATTGCAGAACGTGGCGTTATGCTTATAGCAACAGCTCACGGCAATAGCTTAGAAAGTTTAATTAAAAACCCGACATTATCAGACCTAGTGGGCGGAATTCAATCTGTAACTTTAGGTGATGATGAGGCAAAAAGACGTGCTTCACAAAAAACAGTTTTGGAAAGAGAAAAACAACCTACTTTTGATATCGTAATAGAAATTATCGATAGAAATACGCTTGCCGTATATAGAAACACTTCAGAAGCTGTTGATTATATTCTAAGAGGCTGGCCAATTAGACCAGAGTTGAGAAAAGTTGATAAAGATTATTCTAAAAACCCTGCTGGAGAAGCTATTGCAAAACAAGAGGAAGTTGTAATTCCAGTTGCTCAACAAGTTCAAAAACCGGAAGAAAATCAGATGAATTTTTCTTTCTCACGCCAAAAATATTGCGAACAAAACAAGCCGCTTAGAAAATTGTATTTATACGCTGTATCAAGAACTATCGTTGAAAAGATTATTGAAAGACTTGATTTCAATGTAGAAATTACAAGAAATGTGGACGATGCAGATATTGTATTAGCACATAAAAACTTTGCAAAAGGCGGAGCAAAAGTTCTTAATACCGCAAAAGAATACCGTGCTCAGATTTTCTATGTAAAAACAAACTCTATGGCACAGATACAGAAAGTATTAAAAGATGCGCTTGATATAAGACCATATGATAATCCAGAAGATACTGGATATCAAGATGACTCCGAACAAGCGCTTGATGAAGTTAAAAACGCAATTAAACAAGTTCAAGATGGCGCACCATGTGTGGAGTTAGCACCTCAAAACACACAGATACGCAAGCTTCAACACGAGCTCGTCGAACAATATGGCTTACAAAGCACTTCAATAGGTGAGGGCGAAGATAGACATTTAAGAGTGTCTCGGTAAGTTAATATTACTTAACAGTTTGGTATTTTTAATCGAGATGATATACAATACTATGGGGAGTATTGTACTCTTTATTGATAGTTGATTTTTTTGAGGAAATTTAAATGAATATTATGAGGAAGTTGGGATATTTATTTTTAGGCGTATTTATGACTATTTTGCCATCTTGTGCAGCAATGTCATTCCCTAACATAAATATTGGTTTACAAAATGCAAACACTCCGCAAGACTTTACAAATGGCTTACAAATTCTGATTTGGTTAACAATTTTAACTCTTGCTCCAAGTATTTTGATACTTACAACTTGTTTTGTGCGTCTAGTTGTTGTTCTAGCTCTCACACGTCAAGCACTAGGGGCTGGGACATTGCCACCAAACCAAGTTATTACAGGGCTAGCCTTAATTCTTACATTCTTCATTATGGCACCTACTTTTAACGAGATTAATGAAAAGGCTTTACAACCATATATGAAAAATCAAATCACTCAACAGGTCGCTATTGATAGAGGAATTCAGCCAATACGTAATTTTATGTTTAAACAAACTCATGAAAAAGAGCTTGCACTTTTCGTAAGAATGGCAAAAATAGAAAAACCTAAAACTAAAGAAGATGTTCCAACTTACGTCCTTCTACCATCCTTTATTATGAGTGAATTAAAAACAGCATTTACAATTGGGTTTGTTGTATATCTACCATTCTTAGTTATTGACATTGTTGTTTCATCTGTTCTTGTATCAATGGGGATGATGTTCTTACCACCAACAATGATTGCTCTTCCATTTAAGCTTATTATGTTCGTAATGGTTGACGGATGGTATTTAATTGTAAAATCATTAGTCGAAAGTTTTGTAAAATAGGACAAGTGAGGAGCAAATAAAGGGGTACAGTCGAAAAACTCCTAACTGTATTAAAAGGTTAAAAAAGGATAATAAAATGCAAGATATAGTTATAACACTTTTACAAAAAATGTTTATATTAACACTACAAATGTCCGTACCAATCCTACTCGTTGGGGTTGTAATTGGTCTTATGGTAAGTATTTTCCAAACAGTTACTCAAATTCAAGAATCAACATTGACATTCGTACCTAAAATTGTAGGTTGCGTTATTCTATTAATATTTCTTTTACCTTGGATGTTTGGAGTATTTATAACAACTGTTCATGAATTTAATGCAATGATTCCTCAATTAATAGGAGCTCTATAGTGTTCAACCTTGATGTCCTATTTTCAGTAAGTAATATCATTTTATTTATGGCGATATTTACAAGATTGTCAGGACTTTTTGCAAGCGCTCCATTATTTTCTAAATATCCAATACCAGTACAGGTTAAAATATGGCTGTGCGCGGCTATTGCATTTATATTATTTCCAATTGTGCAATTAAATACAAATTTTATAACACCAAACTCGGTACCAGCTCTTAGTTTAATTTTATTTAAAGAATACCTGATTGGTTATGCCATTGGATATTGTGCAAATATAATTTTTGTAGGTATTGAACTTGGTGCAAACACTTTTACAGTTCAGATGGGATTATCAGCAGACCAAGCATTGAATCCTGCTTCTGGGGGAAATTCTCCTGTTATAACACAAGCGTTCACATATTTAGCTTCAATGTTATTTATAGGTTTAGGTGCTCACCAATGGTTATTTGCAGCCATATACAACAGTTTTAAAAGTATGCCTATTGGCTATACTTTAGCTTTTTCACCAGGTATAGTAGAACAAATTGTTATAATAGTTAGCCAAATTTTTTCAGTGGGGCTTGGAATAGCTTTACCTATATTTGGAATTTTATTTATTACAGATGTACTACTAGGTTTCACTTCAAAAATGATGCCACAAATGAATATCTTTATGGTTTCATTACCATTAAAAATATATCTAGGTTTATTATTATCGCTTATGTTTATGCGCCCTATGGCCGAACACATGGCTGTACTAATAGAGCAGTTCCTAACAAAAATTGCAGCAATATTTTAAAATAAATAACTATAAATATAATACAAAAGGAAAGGAATATTCTTGATCAATTAAAGACTTGATCATTAATTATTAAAAATGGGGAACGAAGCAGCAGAAAAAACAGAAGAAGCCACCTCCCGACGGCGCCAGAAAGAACGCGAAAGAGGGAACGTCGCTAAAAGTAAAGATATGGAATCCGCCATGGTAATGGTCGGAGGCATTGCTCTGCTTTTAGTTTTTTTCAAGCATATGTATAATCAAATAATCAGTATGATGCAAGAAACTTTTTCAAACCTAAACCCTGATTCTATTGATATAACAAGTATTGTAGGCATTCTTTACCCATATTTTAGATATTTAGGAATAATAGTTGTTCCATTTTTCGTATTACTTGCAATATTAGCAATAATCGTTATTCGTATGGATGTAGGACATGTTTTTTCTCTAGAAAAAGCTAAATTTAATCTTGAGAATTTAAGCCCAAGACGTATGTTAGAAAACGCAAAGCGTCTAGTCAATCCATTTCAGCCTCGTTCAATGGTAGAATTTGCTAAATCAATACTCAAGATTATAATTGTTGGAGCTTGTGGTTATTCTGCGGTTAACAGCAGAAAAGGTGATTTGCTCGGACTGGTTGGCCTAGAAGTTCCTTTAGCACTAAATATTATTGGTTCAATACTAATTAATATGATAATAAACATGTGCTTAGCTATGCTTGTATTAGGCTATCTTGATAAAAAATATCAAACATACGAATATGAAAAATCTATTAAAATGACAAAACAAGAAGTTAAAGATGAGCATAAAGATACAGAAGGGGATCCTAAAATAAAAGCCAAAATTAAATCAATTCAAATGCAGATGGCTAGACAAAGAATGATGTCTGCTGTCCCACAAGCTGATGTCGTAGTAACAAACCCTACTCACTATGCGGTTGCAATTCAGTATGATAAAACAAAAGCACCTGCTCCTATAGTTGTAGCAAAAGGGATTGACTATCTAGCTTTTCAGATAAGAGATATTGCTAAACAGAACAATGTCCCAATTGTAGAGAACAGACCTGTTGCTCGTGCATTATACAATTCAGTTCCTGTTGATGGTATAATACCTTCAGATTTATATGTAGCTGTTGCTGAAATCTTAGCTTACGTGTACAATAGTAAAAGAGAGACTTAGGTGGAAGTTAGAGGATGGAGTTATCTAAATTATCAAATATATTAAAAAATAACGATATTGTCCTTGCAATAGGTCTTGTTGTAATTGTCTGCATGATGGTTATTCCACTTCCTGCAGCAATTTTAGACTTATTACTTACTATCAATATTTCTCTTGCAGTAGTAATATTATTGGTTTGTTTATATACACAAGAACCTTTAGATTACTCGTCTTTTCCAACAGTTCTATTAATCGCAACTTTATTCAGACTGGGGCTAAACGTTAGTTCTACACGTTTAATTCTGCTAAACGGCGAAGCTGGGAATGTAATCAGCTCTTTTGGAGAATTCGTTGTTGGTGGTAATTACGTTGTCGGTGCCGTTATATTTTGTATCCTAGTATTAATTAACTTCATGGTTATCACTGGTGGTGCAACCCGTGTCGCTGAAGTATCAGCTCGTTTCACTTTGGATAAAATGCCTGGTAAACAATTAAGTATTGACGCAGATTTAAACTCCGGTTTAATCGATGAAGAACAAGCTAAAGAACGACGTCGTAAGTTAGAAAGAGAAACGGACTTCTACGGTACAATGGATGGTGCTTCAAAATTTGTAAAAGGCGATGCTACTGCGGGTATTGTTATTACTATTATTAATATTGTAGGTGGTTTAATCATTGGCGTTGTACAATTACACTTGCCAATACAATCTGCATTGGGTACATATACAATATTAACAGTCGGCGATGGCTTGGTTTCACAAATTCCAGCACTACTAATTTCTACTGCAACAGGCTTAATCGTTTCTCGTGCCAGTGGCAAAGATGAATCTTTGTCTACTGATATTAAAAATGAAATGTTCTCTGATCCAAGAGTTTTAGGTGTTGTCGCAGGGCTCTTAGGTTTTATGGGATTAGTTCCAGGAATGCCAACAGCACCATTCTTATTCATTGCAACTTTAGCTGGCGGTATGGCATATTTGAAAAATAAAGAAAAAATTGAAAATGTTAAAAACGAAGAAGCCCAAAAAGTTGAATTAGAAAAACAAGAGAAGCTTGGTAAAAAAGAAAAAAGAGCTAAAGCAACAAAAGAAAGCGTTATGGAACTTCTTAACGTTGACACGATTGAAATCGAAGTTGGTTACCGACTAGTTCAACTATTGAACGTTGAAATGGGTGGAGATTTACTTGAACGTATTGCTCAAATAAGAAGACAGACAGCTCTTGATTTGGGTATAGTTTTACCTTCAATACGGGTAAGAGATAATTTACAATTATCACCAAACTCATACCAAATAAAGCTTAAAGGCGTAGCCCTGGAATCTGGAGAAGTATACCCTGAAAGATATTTAGCAATGTGTGCAGGGGATCCTGTTGGAAACTTAACTATCAACGGAATACACGCAATCGAGCCAGCTTTTGGGCTCCCAGCTTTGTGGATAGAAGGTAAAGATAAAGACCTTGCTGAAATGTCAGGCTACACTGTTGTTTCAGCCTCTGCCGTAATTTCTACTCATATCACAGAAGTTATCAAAAAATGTGCATACGAAATTATTACAAGATATGATATACAACAACTTATTGATAACCTCAAAAAAGAAGTTTCAGAAGACTATGTTAACGACATAATGAAAGATATTTCTATTGGAGATGTTCAACTTGTAATCCAAAATCTGCTTAAAGAAGGTGTTGCAATTAGAGATTTAAAAAGTATTTTAGAAACCATTAGTTTACAATCTAAAGTTAACAAAAATCCTAACTTCTTAACAGAACATGTAAGACAAGCGTTATCCAGAAATATCTGTAAACAAAACCTAGCAGATACAGGAGACCTATATGTAATAACATTATCCCCAGATATTGAAAATACGATCGCCAAAGGTGCTAGTCCGGATGGTTCAAGTGTTACTCTTGACCCGACATTTACTAGAAATATGTTTGATAAAATGAATGCAGAATTGGAAAAAGCTATTACTGCAACTGGAAACCAGCCAGTAATACTATGTTCTTCTCCAATTAGATTATTATTTAGAAAATTAGTTGAAAGAACTTATCCGCAAATTGCAATTATGTCATATAATGAAATTAGTCCAAATGTAAAAGTTAAATCTGTTGGTGTTATAAAATTATAAAAAAAGAGGTATAAAATGAGAGAACTAATAAAAGAAGAACAACTCGTAACTATTGTCCCACAAGACTTCAAAAACTCAAATAAAGGTAAAGTTTTAGATGTTAGCGTAGACGGTTTTAGAATGGAATTAAAATATACGCCAGAAGGACTTATAAAAAATCATATTTGCGATTTTTATTCTTTAACTGACAATGGATACCTCTATTTTGAGTCTTATATAAAAGATTTACAAAACAATGTAATTTCTATTGCAAACCCTGTAAAACATAGATTTTTACAAAGACGTAAATTCACTCGTATAAGATTTATGGAAGAACTAGAATTAGTTTTTGAAAACAATACCCACAAAATTAGAACATTAGATTTATCTGCTGGTGGAATGAAAATTCAGTCCACAGACAACATTGATATGGAAAAAGAATATCATGTTGCAATTAAATTAAGCGACGAACAAACAATTCATTGTAAATACCAACTTATCAGAATAGAAAAAGGGGATAACAATTTATACACAATTTCTGGGAGATTCACAAGCTTATCAAATGTTGATAAAATGACTCTCGTTCATTTCTGTATGAAAAAAGATATGGAGAATTCAAATAAATAATGGACTACACAGAAAATATCAGAAATTTCTTCATTGTAATGACAATTTTGATAATAGGAACTATTAGCATTATTAAAATTGGTACAATTGATGCACATGCGGTTTATGCAACAGCTTGGGTATTAGTTCCTGCAATAATTGTAATGGGATTTTTAGGACATAAAATTGGAGAAATCGTTGATAATCCTAAAAACAGAGCCGACGCGGACTATAAGCTGGCCGTTCTAAATGCGTTGAAAAAAATGGACAAATCGATGACATTACAAGAACTCAACGAAAAACTTACTAGAACAGTTGCCGAACCTGATGCACCAGATTCAGACTCAGAAGATGACATTAATGTGTAATTTTTTATGATACAATTACTTTCAGAATAAATTTTGGTTAAGGAGAATTATAAATGAGACAGGGATACTTTCCTCAAGAAATAGAAAAAAAATGGCAAGCGAAATGGGAAGAAAATAAAGCTTTCTTTACACCGGATAGCGAAGATAAGCCTAAATACTATGCGCTTTCAATGTTTCCATACCCATCTGGGAAATTACATATGGGACACGTTAGAAACTACACAATTACTGACGTAATTGCAAGATTCAAAAAAGCTCAAGGGTTTAACGTGCTTCATCCTATGGGTTGGGATAGTTTTGGTCTTCCTGCTGAAAACGCAGCAATGCAAAGAGGAGCTAATCCTGAAGTTTGGACTGACGAAAACATTGCTTACATGACAAAACAGCTTAAAATGCTAGGACTTTCTTATGACTGGGAAAGAGAAGTTGCAACTTGTAAGCCTGATTACTATAAATGGACTCAATGGTTATTTATTCAACTTTACAAAAAAGGCTTAGCATATAAAAAAGAAGCCGCAGTTAACTGGTGTGAAAAATGCGGAACAGTTCTTGCAAATGAACAAGTTATAGATGGCAAGTGCTGGAGATGCGACAGCGTTGTCGAAAAGAAATATCTTTCACAATGGTTCTTCAAAATAACTGATTATGCTGAAAGATTATTAAAAGACTTAGATTTACTTGACGGTTGGGGAGATAACGTTAAGACTATGCAAGCGAACTGGATTGGAAAATCTGAAGGTGCAATCTTTAGATTTCCAGTAGTTGATGCACCTAATGGCGAAAAAATGGAAGTTCCAGTATACACAACCAGACCTGATACAGTTCACGGTATCACTTACCTTGTTGTAGCTCCTGAATATAAAGATATCGAAAAACTTACAACGGAAGAAAACAAAAAAGCAGTTGAAGAATACAGAGCTAACGCTCGTAAAATGACTGAAATCGAAAGACTTTCAACTGATAGAGTTAAAACAGGTGTGCCATTGGGTACACATTGTTTAAACCCATTCACAGGAGAAACATTCCCTCTATGGACAGCAGATTATGCTCTTGTTGAATACGGTACAGGCGCAGTTATGGCCGTTCCTACTCACGATACTAGAGACTTCGATTTCGCTAAAAAATATAATATGCCAATGAAAGTTGTTATCCAAAATCCGGAGAGCCCTTCTGATTGTTCAAGAGAAGCATATACAGAAGAAGGCCTTTTGGTTAACTCAAATGAATTCAATGGTATGAAAAATACCGAAGCTAAAAAAGCTATTACACAAAAAGCAGTAGATAATGGTTTTGGTGAATTCAAAACCCAATATAGATTAAGAGACTGGTTGATTTCACGCCAAAGATATTGGGGAGCACCTATTCCTATAATCTATTGCGACCACTGCGGAATAGTTCCGGAAAAAGAAGAAAACTTACCAGTTCTTCTTCCAAAAGATGTTGATTTCTCAGTTGTTGGAAAATCTCCAATTACAACTTCACCAACTTTTGCAGAAACAACTTGTCCAATTTGTGGTGCAAAAGCAAGACGTGAAATGGATACAATGGATACATTCGTATGTTCAAGCTGGTATTACTTAAGATTCTCAGATGCTAAAAACTCAGAAATGCCATTTGCTAAAACTCTTGTAGATAAATGGTTGCCAGTGGATCAATATGTAGGCGGTATTGAACACGCTATTCTTCACTTGCTGTATTCAAGATTCTTTACTAAAGCATTGAAAGATTTAGGTCTATTAAGCTTTGACGAACCATTTAAGAACCTGCTAACTCAAGGTATGGTTCTTAAAGATGGCTCAAAAATGTCAAAATCTAAAGGCAATACCGTAGATCCAGATGAAATCTTTGAAAACTTTGGCGCTGATACTGCAAGATTATTTATCCTTTCGGATTCACCTCCAGCTAGAGATTTTGACTGGTCAGACGCCGGTGTTGAGGGTTGTTATAAATTCTTAAACAGAGTTTGGCGCTTAGTTTCTGATAACTTTGAACATTTAACTCGTGATTATAAGTTATCATTCCCACTTGCTCGTGAAAATGATGATTTAGTGCGTGTTGTTCATATGGCAATCAAAGGAATCACGAATGATATTTCTAATGATTTCCAATTCAATACGGTTATTTCTAAATACAGAGAACTTACTAACGCAATCTATGATTGGGTAGGGACTAAATGTAAATCAGGATTTAATGACGAAGACAAGAATGTTCTTAGCTTTGCGATCATTTCATTAATAAAACTAATGGCTCCTGTTACAGTTCATATGTCAGAAGAAATCTGGTCAGAATTAGGTGGCAAATCTTCTATACACGATGAGCCTTGGTGTGAATGGGATGAAAACTTAGCTAAAGCTAGCAAAATCACTCTTGTAGTTCAAGTTAATGGAAAAGTTAAAGACAAACTTGAAGCCGACGAAAGTGCTAATAATGATGAATTACAGGCTCTTGCTCTAGCTAGTGAAAGAGTAAAAGAACTTACTGACGGCAAAGAAATCGTAAAAGTTATTGTAGTTCCGAAAAAACTAGTTAATATTGTAGTTAAAGGCTAAGTGTAAATATCTAATAAAGATAAGATGTCTTACTAGTAAGGCATCTTATTTTTTTTAGTGTCCGTTAACTTTTGTAAAGACGTCTTTTTTTTTGCAACGAGTAGTAGCAAATTTATTTTTTATTCGTTTTAATATCATTGCATGCAATAGAAAGGGATTTGAATTATGAAAACACTACCTCTAAGCCAACTAGAACTAAGCAAAAAGTTAGTTAAGCCTATTAAAAAAGCTGCTCCATTAGTTGCATCAATAATTTTAGCGACTTCTGCTATTGTTGCTAGTGCAAAACAAGATAAAATTACTAATGATAATAAAGAAGCTGTACCTGCTGCTTTAGCTCTTGCAACATTTGTGCCATTTGCAACAATCAAACGAAAAGAAGGTGTTGAAAAAACTTTTAATCCTGATTTATATGATGCAAAGATGAATGTATTATTAAAGAGAAATTGGGTTAATCAATATACTTATAATATAGTAAGAGCAATTTGTGAAAATGATAAAATTGATGTTGAAACTGCTGCAAAACTTGTAAATTGGTTTAATCCAAACGAAAAAGCGGTTGAAAGATTAATTATGGTTGTGGAAGCTAATCAAATCAAAAATGAAAATTTACCTAATGTTTTCAGAGCTGCCGAAGAAATATCTGATAAAGGTATGCTAGAAAGATTTTTGAACGATATTGAAATTAATAATAAGCCGATTAGAACAACTGATTTAAGAGATTTTATCCTTAAAGATGATGAAAATTATGACAGAGCAAAGCATATATACAGATTAATTGAAGCTAATGGGTTAGAAAAAGATGTTAGTATTGTTGATACTAAAATGATTGCAATTCAGTCAAAATATATAGATAACCCTCATGTTTATGCAGATAGTAAATTATGGGGCGAAGTTGATAATAAAGCATTATCATTAATGCCACAATTTGAAGCAGAAGGTTTGATAGAAAGACTTGATGATGAAAATCTTGAAAAAACAAAAGTTGAATTGATAAGAAAATATATAAATGATAATTCTGATATTAGTGATGTAGCTAAAGGTTTTTATGCAGTATGGGCTCATAATTATATTAACTCTGAAGAAACATTAGAATATTTTGATATTCTTATGAAGAATGCAGATAAATTTGAAAAAGGTGTTGCTAGAGTTATGGATATAATTACAGAAAGACACGATCCTAAAAAAGCTTTAGCATATTTTAAAGGTTTGATAACTGTAACTGATGGTTCTTTAGATGACTATTTGTCGATGATTTTAAGTCAACGATAAGTGCTAAAATGAATGATGAAAATATTAACAAGCAAGTGTTTTTATAACACTTGCTTTTTGTTATGCTTTATCCTAGAATGTTGCTAATATGAATAGTACATCGGGTCGGAATTAAAAACCTTACCGATAAATCAAATTAAGGAGATATGAAAAATGACAAGTAAAAAATTCTTATTTACTTCTGAATCAGTAACAGAAGGACACCCTGACAAAGTTTGCGACCAAATTTCAGACGCAATTCTTGACGAATTTCTTACAAAAGACCCTGGCTCTCGTGTAGCTGCAGAAACTCTTGCAACTACTGGTATGGTTCTTGTAAGTGGTGAAATCACATCAAACTGCTATGTTGATATCCCACAAATCGTTAGAAACACTGTTAGAAACATCGGTTACGAAGGAATTCAAGGTGGCGGTTTCGATTGTGACACTTGCTCAGTATTAACAAGTATTGACGAACAATCTTGTGACATCGCTGGTGGTGTTAACAAAGCTTTTGAATCAAGATCTGAAAACGCAGATACTTCAGTTTCTGAAACAGAAAATATTGGTGCTGGTGACCAAGGTATTATGTTCGGTTACGCTTGTGACGAAACTCCAGAATTAATGCCATTACCAATCAGCTTAGCTCATAAACTAGCTTACAGATTAACTCAAGTAAGAAAAGAAGGCCTTTTAACTTACTTAAGACCAGACGGAAAATCTCAAGTTTCTGTTGAATACGTTGATGGAAAACCTTCAAGAATTGATACAGTTCTTCTTTCTACTCAACACGCTGCAGAAATCAACGGTATTTCTGATAACTCAAAAATTCAAGAAATTATTTATAACGATCTTAAAAAACACGTTGTTGACTACGTCTTTGAAACAGAATCTATCAAATTAGACTCTGAAACAAAAATTCTTATCAACCCATCTGGTAGATTCGTAGTTGGTGGCCCTCAAGGTGATACAGGTCTTACTGGTAGAAAAATCATCGTTGACACTTACGGCGGATACTCTCGTCACGGTGGCGGGGCTTTCTCAGGAAAAGATCCTACAAAAGTTGATAGATCTGCTGCTTATGCTGCTCGTTATGTTGCTAAAAACATTGTTGCATCAGGACTTGCTAGCAAATGTGAAATCGAATTAGCTTACGCTATCGGTGTTGCTGAACCGGTTTCAATTTTCGTTGATACATTCGGCACAGGTAGAATTTCTGATGATGAAATTTCTGCTTTAGTAGCTTCTAACTTCGACTTAAGACCAGCTGCTATTATTAAAAACTTTGATTTAAGAAACCTACCTGCTAAAAATGGTGGCAAATTCTATCAAAAACTTGCAGCTTATGGACACTTAGGAAGAACTGATTTATTCGTTCCTTGGGAACAATTAGATAAAGTTGAAACTTTAAAAAAAGCATTATCAACTTGTGCTAGTTGCTAAGTTTTAAATGAAATAAAAAAGAGGATACCCAAACGGTGTCCTCTTTTTTATTGATAAAATATTTATTATACCAATATATTTAAATCAATAACTCCTAAAACTACAGCTTTAATTACCGCCTGCACACGATTTTTAACCCCAAATTTCTCATAAATAGCTTCCAAATGAGCTTTAACAGTATGAACAGAAATATGCAATTTATCAGCAATTTCTGAATTTATAAAACCTTGAGCTACATAGAACAAAACATTTTGTTCTCGCTCTGTTAAAATATTTTTCATACATTAAATCCTTTTCAAATCTCTCTTCAATACTGTTGTACTTCAATTAAAAAATCATTTGTATCGGTAGAACGGCTATTTATTATGTTAACTTTTGTAACGATAGCAAACCTTCTTGAAATTCGATAAAAAGTAAATACTTTATATATATAAGATGTAAGACAGGACAAGTATAATGACACTAAAATTCACAGATATTTCAAATTTAGCAAATGGAGTAATCTCACTTACCACAGCAAAAACTCCAGAGGACAGGACTGCTGCAACTAAAACAACAATAAAGTCAGTCTTTAGCATAATTGATAAAGTTCAAGACGCAAAAGCTGAAACTCAAGAAAATGCTGATGGTGCAAGAGAATTGGATCAAGAAGCTCAAGATATAAGAACAAGAACATATCAAAGGGCAGAAGCAAATATTAAAGCAATTGAAGAAAATGCTGCTAGAGTTCAATCTTTGTTAGAAAATTTACAAGCAAGAAATGAAGAAATAGCTGCTCATCAGGAAGAACTTAATGTTCAAAAAGAAATTATTGAGAATAATAAAACTGTATTAAATAATCCAGAATCAACAAGAGCTGAAAGAAGAGAAGCTCTTGAAAACATTAAAGCTGCTGGAAATGCTATTACTGAACTTGAAGTTGCTATACAAACTGCTACTCAAGAGACAGAAGTTTTTACCACTGAGATTGAAGAAACAACTGCAGTGAATGAAGAACTAAATTCAGCAAGTCAAGAAATAGTTCAAGAAGGTAGCAGTAAAATCCAAGAGGTACAAGCTCAAGCAGCAGGAGAACTAACTCAAACAGTAACAAGCACAGTCGCACAAGGCACTCAAGATATTGCAACTGGAACAACTCAAGTAGCAGAAGGTACAATAATGTTGACCAATGGTTTTACAGCAGTACCAGGCCAAAGACTTGTCAATAAGGGCACAAAAAGTATTGAAGCTGGTTCTATTAGAACAGGTGAAAGCGCAATTACTATTGGAAATATAACAAGTACATGCAAATTTATAAGCTCTGCACTTGGACAATTTAGCAATTTAAATAATACTATGTTAGATAGCTATAATAACACCTCTAATGTATTAGGATTAATTGACAATAATTTTAAACCTTTTATCACAACACTTGGTTCTTGGACTAGTATCGAAGGAGCTGGCGCAGAATATGTTGCCAGGGCAGATGAAGAAATCGCAAGACTAGAAAACCAAGGGGAGAATGAAGACGAAAATCCAGAGGGTACTGATGTTTCTGAAAGCACTTCAAAAGATCCTTTTGACACTAGAAGATTAGAATTAGATGCTGCAGTTTAATCCAAAAGAATTTATAATAAAAATAAACAGGAAGAATATATACAATTCTTCCTGTTTTTGCTATTATTTATAGAGTTAAAAGGGGTTATTAAGTTAAATGATTTATAGCAATATTCTTGATTTAATAGGCAATACACCATTAGTTAAATATTCAGATAATATTTTTCTAAAGCTTGAATATATAAATCCATCAGGTTCTATCAAGGCTCGTGCGGCTTTTTCAATGATTGATGAAGCGATTAAACGTGGTGATATTGAAAGAGGAACAATAATTATTGAACCTACAAGTGGTAATACTGGTATTGCGCTCGCTATGGTTTGTGCATATTTAGGCTTAGAACTTATTATCTGTATGCCAGAAAATATGTCTGAAGAACGCAAAAAAGCAATCTCCGCTTATGGTGCAAAACTTGTTTTAACACCCGCAGAAGATGGTATGCAAGGTTCTGTAAAAAAAGCAGAGGAATTAGCGTCGCAGTATAAAAAAACATTTATTCCAAATCAGTTTTCAAATTTGGATAACGCAAAAGCACATAAAGCCACAGCTGAAGAAATACTAAAAGATACTGATAATAAAGTCGATTTTATTGTGACTGGTATTGGTACAGGCGGAACAGCCTTTGGGTTAAAAAAAGTTTTGCCACAAAATATTAGTGTTATTGGAGTTGAGCCAGAAGAAAGTCCTCTTTTCACAAAAGGTTTTGCTGCTGCTCATAAAATCCAAGGAATAGGTGCTAATTTTAAACCAGAGATATCAAAAATTTCTAAGCTTGATGATATTTTAACGGTTAAAAGTGATGATGCAATGAATGAGGCTAAGAATTTAGCTAAAGAAAAGGGGATTTTTGTGGGGATTTCTGCGGGAGCGAACCTTTGTGCAGCTAAAAAAATTGCAGAACAAAATCCTGACAAAAAAATTGTAGTAATAATTCCTGATTCTGGTGAACGTTATTTATCGGTTTGGTAGTATTTTTTCAACAATCTAATAAAAAAAGAGGGCAATAATGTTAATACGTGCAATAAAAAAAATTAAAGAAGATATAAATGTAATTTACGAAAAAGATCCTGCTGCAAATAATATTGCAGAAGTAATTTTTTGTTACCCAGGATTTCAGGCTCTTTTATGGCATAGAGTTGCTCATAAACTTGCTTATTGGAAAGTTCCATTCCTGCCAAGATTAATTTCTTATTGGACAAGAATTTTTACAGGTATAGAAATTCACCCAAAAGCAAGTATTGGAAAACGCTTTTTTATAGACCACGGAGAAGGTGTTGTAATTGGTGAAACAACTGTAATTGGTGACGATGTATTAATCTATCAGCAAGTAACTCTTGGTGGTACAGGTAAAGATACTGGAAAACGTCACCCGACCATAGGAAACAATGTAATTATAGGTGCGGGCGCAAAAGTTTTAGGCAATATTACAATCGCTGATAATGTTCGTATTGGCGCTGGCTCTGTCGTTGTTGATGATGTTCCAGAACATTCAACTGTCGTAGGCATTCCTGGAAGAGTTGTCCATAGACAATGTATTAGCGAAGACGGAGTTCTTATGCATAATAGAATACCTGACCCTATAGCTTGCGAACTAAACAGATTAAAATACGAAGTTCAAGAGCTAAAAGAAAAACTTAATAGCTAAACATTTAATTACGCTGCCTGTGCTTGTGCATTAGCCTTAGCAATTGCTTTTGCTTCTTTTTTAGCAATTGCATTGTCTTTAATTTTTACAGCTGTTCTAACTGCTAACGCTCCAGCTGTAGCTACTAGAAGATACGACAAGTATGCTATTGAATTACTTTTCAATACTTTCTTAGCTAAATCTGGTTTCAATAATTTATTAGCAAATTTTTGTCCTTTGATTGTAGCCATACCTTCCTCTAAAAGCATTGGCACTGCTGCCGCAAATGTCAATTTACCAGCATTATCTCTTAAAAAGTTATTTACTTTCTGTTTTTTATTAAGCTCACCGCCCTCAACAGCAGGTTTGCTCTTTTTAGTAACAGCACAATAAATACCTAATACAATTGGAGCAAACAATGCAACTGGTCTTAAATGTTGTAAAAATTTACCAAATTTACTTAAATTACAGTTCATAGCGTGGCCTAATTCATGGAAGCCTGCACCATGTATTTTATTTTGTGGTAAAACTACAGAATTCTTTTTAATATAAATTCCACCTTTTTTAATTTCTTTCATCATTGCATCAAGAGCATCTTTATCACCTTTTTGAGATAATTCTGTAAATTTCATAAAATCCATTTTCTTAGGTAATTTCAAATCTTTTGGAGAAAAAAATGCATTCTGTCCCTTTCTTACAGGATTTACATAAAGCATATCATAGAAGGTCTTATAAAATTTTTCCATCATATCAGAATCTTTTATTTTTTTTACAGTAGGGTTCAAAAATTTAATTCTTACACCTTTATCTTTCAATCCAGTATCTACAAGCATTTGCTTTACAGCATCATGAACGACTTTGCCCTCTTCAGGATTAAAAGTTCCAACTTTCACAAATTTATCCAACACAGTTTTTGCAATAGGATACGGAGCTGCTTGATGAACTAATGCCCCTGCTGTTAATGCTGCTAAAGAACCACCAAAGCTTGAAACTTTAGGATTAATTTTTTCAGTTTTTTGAGGCTCTACAACACTGTTTGATTTAAAAGAAACTGATAATGACATAATTTTCTACACCTTTTTTATTCTACACTTACATTTATAAAAACTTTTTTTTGAAAAAAATTGCTAATCTATTAAGTTTTATTAAGTATACAATTAAAACTCTTTGTAATATAATAGAAGCAGGGGAATGAGAGGTAGTGAAATTGGGGAAATATCATTTTATAGCAATTGGCGGAATTGGTATGAGCGGCTTAGCTAAGTACCTTTTAGAGGAAGGTCATTCTGTCACAGGTTCAGATATTGTTGATAGTAAATATATAAACGCTCTTAGAGAATTAGGTGCTGAAGTAAATATAGGCCACAACGCTGAAAATTTACCTAGTAATGTAGATGCTGTTATTGTAAGCACTGCAATAAGAGAAAACAATCCGGAGCTTATTAAAGCAAAAGAATTAGGTATAAAAATATACCACCGTTCTGATTTATTGAAAGAAATTGCAGAGTCTGCTCAAAAAAATAGTAAATGTTTCATAGGCTTTGCTGGAACTCACGGAAAAACAACTACAAGTGGATTCTCATCATTTGTACTTGAAAAAGCTGGTTTAGAACCATCTTTTGTAGTTGGAGGAATTGTTCCTGAAATTCATACAAATGCTCAATGCAAAGATGGTAAATTCTTTATAGCGGAACTTGATGAAAGCGATGGTACTTTAGTAAAATATCACCCTGATATTTTAGTTATAAATAACTTAGAAGAAGACCACTTGGATTTCTATAAAAACGGGATGGCTGATATTGTAAAAATTTTTGAACAAGCAATTTCTCAGTCTAAAAAAGTTATTGTAAACGCAGATGATGCTGGTATAAAAAATTTAAAAGGTGATTTTATTACTTTTGGTTTAAATAAAGCTGATTATGTTGCAAAAAATATCAGAACAACAAAACTTGGAACAATTTTTGATATATATTACAAAAACGAGATACTTTCTGAGATTTTTATACAATTAACTGGTACTCATAATATTTATAACTCTCTTGCAATTGCTGCTGCTATGAATGAAGCAGGTTTAACTGTAGACTGCAAAAAAGAGTTTTTTGCGGAATTTACTGGTATGGGGAGAAGATTCCAAAAAATATGTGATTTAGAAGGAATTCAGGTTTATGATGATTATGCTCATCATCCTACTGAAATTAAAGCTGTACTTGACGGAGCTTCAGCTAAATTTGGAAAAGAAAATATTGTCGCAGTATTTCAGCCCCATAGATATACTCGATTAAAAGGTCTTTGGGATGAATTTAAAGAAGCTTTCCCTAATGCAGGACGAATAATTGTAACTGATGTATATGAAGCGTCAGAAGACCCAATAGAGGGAATTACTGGTGAGAATTTTGCCAAAACAGCTGATTTTGAGCACTTATCAGGTTCTATTGAACAAGTCGCAGAAAAACTTTTACCGACTTTAAAAGCAGGAAATATTGTAATTGGACTAGGCGCTGGAACAATAACAAACCTTGGCAAATACCTAAAGGAGAAGAACCTTGCAAGTAGAGTTTAAAGAAAACTACGAAATAAAAAAACATACAACATTTAAAGTTGGTGGAATTGTAAATAAAGTTTGGTTTCCTAAATCTCAACAAGAGTTGGTTTATCTTTTGAAAGAACTTAAGAGCTATATTCTACTAGGAAATTGCTCTAACATTTTATTTTCCTCAAATGGTTATAATGGAGATGTAATCTTAACAACAGAAATGCGTAATTATGAAATAAATGGACGTCGTATTACAGCTGATTGTGGAGTAAAAGGACCTTTATTAGCCCAAAAAGCTTGCGAAGCTTCTTTAACAGGCTTTGAATTTATGATAGGATTCCCTGGTACTGTTGGCGGAGAAGTTTATATGAATGCTTCTTGTCACGGTCAAGCGATTTCAAACTGTTTAGTTCGTTGTTGCTTATTTGATAAAGGAAAAAAAGAAATTATTTATAAAGAAAAATCAGAAATGGGATTCGATTATAGAAAATCAATCTTGCAAGAAGGTAAATATATTCTATTAGGAGCTGAGTTTGAGCTAAAAAAATCAAATAAAGAAGATATCCAAGCACTTCTGGATAGAAACCTTTCATTTAGAAAAGATGTTCAACCTTCTCTAGCACACCCTAATGCTGGTAGTGTTTTTAAAAACCCTGAGAATGATTCAGCTGGTAGACTCTTAGACAAGGCTGGTGTAAAAGAATTTAATTTAGAAAATGTTAAAGTTTGGGATAAACACGCTAATTTTATTGTAAATAAGGGAAGCGCAACATCTAAAGATATTTTAGAATTGATGTTTAAAATGTTTACAGCTGTTCAAGAAAATTATAAAATAGAATTACAGCCTGAAATTATTTTCATAGGAGATAAGACTAAAGAAGAGGAAAAAATATGCAAAATATTATATCAAAAGAAGCAAAAATAGCAGTACTTTGTGGAGGAATGTCTTCTGAACGTGAAATTTCACTACGTTCTGGTAAAAATGTACTAGCAGCACTTCAAAGATTGGGCTATATTAACGCTAAAATAGTTGATGTATCCCCAAATATTATGAATGATTTAAAAGGATTTGAATATGCATATAATACTCTTCATGGAAAATTTGGTGAAGACGGTTGTATTCAAGGGGTTTTAGAAATCCTAAAAATTCCATATACTGGTTGTGGAGTAATGTCTAGTGCTATTTGTATGAATAAAGAATACACTAAAAAAGTTATGGCAACAGCTGGTCTTCCTCTAATTTCTTCTATTTATTTACTAAAAGATGAAGACCCTATTAAGAAAGTTGATGGATTAACATATCCTTTAATGATTAAACCTGTTTCAGAAGGCTCTAGCTTTGGAATGAGCAAAGTGGAAAGTGAATCAGAACTTGTTAAAGCTGTCGAAGAAGCTCGCAAATACAATTCAGAAATTCTTATCGAAGAATACCTTGTCGGTATAGCAGCAACAGTTGGAGTACTTGAAAAGGAAGGAAAACCTTCTGCTACAGAAATATTAGAATTAAGACCTAAAAACGAATGGTATGATTATGAAGCAAAATATACTAAAGGTATGACTGAATTTATTTTACCAGCAGAATTATCACCAGAGATGACAGAAAAAGTAAAATGGAATGCAGAAAAAGCTTTTGAAGTTTGCGGTTGTTCTGGCGTTTCAAGAGTAGATTTCTTGATTGTTGGTAACACTCCATATATTTTAGAAATAAATACAAATCCAGGAATGACTGATACAAGTGATTTGCCAGCACAAGCTGCTGCTTGTGGAATAAATTATGATTCTTTAGTAGAGATGATACTTTTTAGTGCAGGATTAAATAAATAATGTCAAATGATAGACCTAGATATAATCAAAATAGACGATTAAAACAAGCAAAAATGCAACGCCAAATAAGACAATCTCAAAGAAGACTTAATCGTTTGAGAATGTTTTATAAAATGTTTTTAATTATAGGTCTGTTTTTATTGATTATGTTTATTCTAAAAATGCCTCAATGGAGATTACATTCTAATGCTTTTGATAGTATAGAAAGTCCTGCTTTAGAAATTATTAATAATCAAATCGTACCAGAACAAAAAATATTATCAGCATTAAGAAGAAATCAAGTTCCTAAAGAACCTATATTTTTAGTCAAAACTGAGAATTTAAAGAAGAGTATTACACAATTAGAACCTGTTCAAAATGTTTATATAAGAAGGTTTTGGTTTCCTGCAAGATTACAAATAATAGTAATTGAAAGAACTCCTATTGTAACAATATCTCCGAATGTTGATGTACCTCCGATAGCATTTTTCTCTTCTGATGGGAAATTGATTGGGAGGGAATATATGCCTTTAAGTGATATTTATGACACAGTTTCTGTTATTACATATGGTAGTGGAGATGATTATAGAAATTGGGACGTAGCTAAAGTCAAAAATTTTAAAAAATTAGCTGATTTAGTTGAAGCAGAAACTGGAGAAAAGGTTGAATATATTGATTATCGTAATCCAAAAGATGTTTATGTAAAGATTCCAACAACAAGTATTCGTTTAGGAAGCATGAATTCTGGAATATTTGATAAAATTGGCCGTTTACCGTCTTTGTTGCCACAAGTTAAGATGATTAACAAAAAAGTTAAATATATTGACCTTCGTTGGGATTCTAATTATATAAAATTGGACGAATAGATGGCTAAAAGTGTTTATATTCATATACCTTTTTGTAAGCAGAAATGTAAATATTGTTCCTTTGTCTCTTTTCCTTGTTTAGAAAAAATAGATGATTATTTTAATGCCTTGATAAAGGAAATTAAATATTTTTACAAAGGAGAAGTGCTAGATACACTGTATTTTGGAGGTGGAACACCATCTTTAGTTGACTTAAAATATTTAGAAAAAATAATATCTATATTCAACTTAAATAAAAATTGTGAGACAACTCTAGAATTAAATCCTGATGATGCTAATTTAAAATATTTAAAAGATTTAAATGTTATTGGTGTAAATCG
>JAZRSL010000023.1:0-61991 GCA_045651505.1 Candidatus Gastranaerophilaceae bacterium
TTCGTTGCTACTTTATCAACTTTTACCTCATACTTACCTTCTTCAGCTTCAGATGTAGCCGTAGCAGTCAACACATTTAATTTTGCAGATGTAGCGAGGTTTTGCGCAAATAAATTCATTGATGCAATATTAAATCTTGTATCTGTTATCCTCTCCAAGGTTGATCTAAATGTAGCAAAAAATGACTTTATACTGCTTAATGTATTTCTTGAAAGCACAACATTTTCTCTCTGCTGTTGCAGAGTCTCTACTTTCGCTTGCTTCAATGCAGTTAGCGATTTTATCCAAGATGATGTGTCTAACCCGGACGCCAGTCCGCTAAATGATATTGTCATTTTTTCCTGCTGTTTTTTCTTCCATCGATGGGTAGCGGGTGATATGGGAAATAATACTCTTCTCTCAATGCCAGCATTAGCATCAAGACTCTCTTTCGTAAGGGAAATTTAGTGGCGCCAAAAAGCCTTACGATAACGGGGGTAAACCGTTTTATTCTATTTTTCTCGTTACATCGCTACTTTATATATTCAGTATAGCACTTTTTTTAAGAATTTCAAGTGGAAAGTATCATTTTTACACACTAAAATCAAAATATTAAGATTTGTAAATAAAATCATCAGAATGTATGATTTTATTTAAAAAAAATACTGCTAATATATACCTATACTCCTTAAAAAACGACGATACACATATCCCTAATCAACAGCTATGCACGAGATTCGTTCATAGCTTTTTCTTTTGTAATTTTAACTGATTAATAAAATTAGCACAGTTCTGTTAAGATTTGTAACAGATTTATTCAAGCCTGAAATTGGCAAATTTTTATATACTTTATATATATGTAAGATGTAAAAACAAAGATTTAAAAACCTATCCTTTCCCTATTATAATCCCTAATCCGCTTCTCTAAGAGAAGCTTTTTTTTGTTAAAAAGAATATAAAGGAATAGCGGTTTCAGAAACTAGCGTTTTATATTTTTCATCTTTATATAGATAAACTTTTATTGTATAGTTTTCAAGCTCTTTCTTTGTAAAAAATCTTTTTACAAACTTTATATCAACAAAATTCGGCTCATACGAGTAGGACAATAAAGGTTTATTTTTATTTGAGATTTTCTGAGTTATTGTCTCTACAGGTTTATTTTTATTCAAAAGAACAAAATCAGCATACATATTTATTACATCCATATTTGAAACATTTAGAAAACTATAAGTTGCTTTTAATGGATATCTAAAAAACTCTTTCTTTAACTTAAATGAGTGTAAAACTACATCAAAATCATTCTTATAAACAACTTTTCTATTTACAAACATATCAATTGAATGGATTTTATATCTATAATACTTAGCTTGAGTTGGCCTATTATCTAAATCCGCTATATTTGCAGACTTCATTAAAGCTGTGCCGTAAATCGAATAGTCAATTTCTTGTGGAATTTCCTCTAAAAGTTCATCTAAATATTCTACAGATTTTTCCGGGTCTGAATCCGATAATACAATAGCCAATTTATACCTTATAGTGTAATTTTGAGAATCATAGCTTTCAGCCTTCTTTAAAAATCTTATAGCATCACTGTTCAAACCAGACTTAACCATTATATCAGCTACTTCAATATAAGAATTAACAATGCGATTATTAATTGATTCAGCTATTTTTTTATCTTTTTTTGAAAATTTACTGTAGTAATAATTGGCTTTTTCATACATTTTTGCAGCAGATAAAAACTTACCTTTTGAATAATACTTATCACCAATGGTTAAATAGGACCTTGATTTAAACTTAATGAGCTCTTTATTGTTATAGTCTTTTATATTTTCAATAAGAGCGTTCGCAGAGTTAAAATCATCTAATTCTAACAATACGCAAAGCAGTCTATAGTATGGATTATAATTTTTAGGAGTTGTTTTGATTATTGCTTGCTCATATACAAATTTTGCATCTTTATAATCCCCAGCAGCTTCATACAACTCCGCAATATGCATACATACAGAATACTTTTTAGTAGAAATATCTTCCAACAAGTTAGATTGATTTATAAGCTTCAACGCTGTTTCTTTATCCATGGCCCTTTTAACATCAGCTTCAAGATAGATATTTTTAATCATCTCATTCCTAGCATGAATAGCAAGACTAGATGTGATAACAATAGATATCAATATTGAAATACAAAACGTCCTAACATACTCAATAACAACTTGAGCTTTTGTTTTTACTCTATTATATTTAGTTATTTTCTTTTTTTCTTTAATCATTTAATTCCTGCACTGTCACTGCATCTGGAGAAAACATTGATGATAGATTATCATATATTTCATGAATTGCTTTTTTATTAGTTAATTCAAAACCTGAAGTAATTTTTGTCTTTTCAGGGTTTTCAAATAGTTTTTTAGCAGAAAAAGATTCCATATGTTCAACGTTTTCTTTTAAGTAATCGTGAACTTTTTGAACATCTTCATTGTTACTATATATTGTAATTTTAAACCTACGATTTCTTTTTATACCAGCTGGAAGGATCTTTCTTTCAAAAATTCTAACTATTGTTAACACAGCAACACTTGCAATAGTTCCAATAGTAGCTAGTGAGTACATCCCAACACCACAAGTCATACCAATTGCAGCACTTATCCAAAGAGTTGCTGCTGTAGTAAGGCCGATAATCATTGGACCATTTCTAAGTACAGCACCAGCACCGATAAAACCAATACCAGATACAACTTGAGCTGCAACACGGCCAGTATCACGGATACCAGTTGCTTGATCAACGATTACGTTGTCTCCTGTTGCGTAGCTTGGAAATCCATAGATTGATATAATTGTAAAGATACACGCTCCTAAACATACTAATATATGAGTTCTAAGCCCCGCACATTTATTTGTAAGCTCTCTTTCAAGACCAATTAAGAACCCTAATATAAGAGCTGCGCCAATTCTTATTAAGAAATCTGTACTAAAAAAATCCATCTATCCTCTCCCCTTGTACCCAATTATAATACTATATTGGAGAATTTTTGGCAAATATTAAGCATTTGTTTTCTTTTTATTTTTTAATTTATTTTTAATAAACACATAAATTTCTGAGATTGCTAAAACAATTACAAATACCCAAAAGATATTATCAAAGTCTTTGTTTAAAGATTTATTAGAGTGCTTTAGCCAAGCTCCAATCCAACCGATTATTATCCAAGATACAATATATAAAGTTGGTAATTCAGAGCTTAAATGTTTTATTACATTCCAAAATCTAAACTTTAAAAAGTGTATTGATAGCAAGTGGCAAACACTAATTGCAATTGCAATAATATTCATATAAACAGCTAAAATCACAGGGTTTTGTTGATGGTAAACTACAGGATTCATTAAAATTAGCCACATATTTTTACCAACAGCATCAAACGCTGCCCAAGCTAGTAAAAATATTGGTAAAGAGATCCAGAATAAATAAAGATAAAATTTATCTAAATCATGACATTTTTTTAGAGCTTTTCCAAATAACCAACCGACAACAGGATAAATAATCCAATTACAAAATGAAAAACATACATAATCTGACATTGTAAAGTTTTTGATAGGAATAAATAAGCCAATAAACGAGAAATAGAAATTATCAGTTGTTAATTTAACTGTAATTTCATTTGTACAGAAAGCGCCTACTGCAGTCAAAAATAGTGTAACAACAAATATTGTTAAATTTGACCATTTAAAATATTTAGCAATCGCAAAGAATATAAAAGCTAGGCCTGCAAATTGTAAGATATCACAGCTTAGTAGCATTAGAAACTTATCATAAGTCATTATGTTTGCAAACATTGGATAAGTTCCTGTAACTATCCAAGGAAGAATTTCTCTCATAAAATTCAAGAAATAACCTGTTAATAGTAAGATAATTCCTCTTTTTAAGCAACATTTTGCTGTATCGTTTCTAGAGTATGCAAGCCCCATCCCCATACTAAACATAAAGAATTGTGCACCTAATAGACGTACTAAATTGTGTGCAATATATGTTGGATTCAAAGTTGCTGTAGTTGTGTATTTTATAACGTAAAATACGTGGCATAAAATCATTAATATAATACAAAGAGTTTTGCATAGGTCAAAAGCAGGTTGTCTACCATTGTTAACATGTTCGTTGCTAAAAAGTTTTAAAAACTCCATAACCTTCTCCTCAAATCTCCATATCGATTTAATTATAACATGTTAATAAAAAAAGCAATATTGTTAAATGGCAAAATTTGTGTATAATAGACTTATGAATACTGAATTACAAACAATTAAAGAACACCTAGAACAAAGGGAATATGAGACTCTTTCAGTATATGCTACAAAATGCAAAGAATCAAAAGGTCGTAAAACTCCTAGAAAAGAAGATTATCCTATAAGAACAGCTTTTCAGAGGGATAGGGATAAAATTTTACACTCTAAATCGTTTAGACGCCTAAAACATAAGACTCAAGTCTTTTTATCACCGTTTAATGATCATTTTAGAACTCGTTTGACACATACATTAGAAGTTGCTCAGATTGCAAGAACAATGGCTAGAGCTTTGAGGTTAAATGAAGACCTAGTTGAAGCCATTTCACTAGGGCACGACTTAGGTCACACTCCTTTTGGACATTGCGGTGAGGGGGTTTTAGCAGAGTTGCTTCCAGACGGTTTTTCTCACAATATTCAAAGTGTTAGAGTAGTAGAAGTACTTGAGAATATGAATTTATGCTATGAAACTGTGGATGGTATTTTAACTCACTCTTGGGGGTACAAACCTAATACGCCTGAGGCACAAGTTGTTCAATATGCTGATAAAATTGCTTATATAAACCACGATATTGAAGATTCAGTCCGAGCTGGAGTAATTGCTGAATCTGATTTACCCAAAGACTGTCTCGAATATTTCTCAATGAATCAGTCCGCAAGATTAGGGAAAATGATTACGGATGTTATTACAAACTCTATGGACAAGCCAGAAGTCGCTATGTCAGAAGAGGGTTGGGCTTATGTAACTAAGCTTCGTGCTTGGATGTTTGAGCACGTTTATTTAGATCCTGTAACAAAAGCTGAAGAGAAAAAAGCTCGCAATATTGTTAAATCTTTATATGAATACTATACAGAAAAGCTTGCTACATATTGCAATAAAGAAGATATCCCACAGCTGGTAACTGACTATATTTCTGGCATGTCAGATCAGTACGCAATTAGACGTTATATGGATATATTTATACCAAAACCTCTTGCAGAACAGTCTAACGACGATGCTTTATTTAGAAGGATTCAAGATGAGATACGTTAAATTTGGGACTTATACCGGGGCGGAAAATATGCAAATCGATTCAGATTTGCTGGATGAAGCTATCGAAACACAAGCTCAAGAACCTGTTTTTAGGCTTTATGCTTGGAAACCAAGATGTATTACATTAGGTAGAAATCAAAAAGACGATTTTATTAAAGCAAATAGAGTAAAAGAGGATGTTGTTCGACGTTTAACTGGTGGTCGTGCTCTTTTACATGATGATGAAATTACTTATAGCTATGTGACTCCAATTTCAATAATTCCTGATGGAGAGACGATTTCTGCTTCTTATAAATACATTTCAGGGATTTTGATAGATTTTTTTAAAACTTTAGGTGTGGAACTTGACTTTGGAGGAGGTGCGCCAAAAGGGGTAAATTTTGGACCTATGCAAGCTCCTCATACTAAAGGTTCAATGAAGTTTGATTACTGTATGTTGATTTCTACTGGTGCTGATGTATGCTATCAAGGACGTAAAATTATTGGCTCTGCTCAGTACCGTAAACAAGGCTATATTTTGCAACACGGCGGAATTTTATTTGGGTATGATAAAGAGCTTCTTGAAAGCTTATTCCACGAAGAAGTCACAAAAGAGTCTATAACAACAGTAAAAGACATTTTGCCTGATATGACAAAAGAAGAGTTTGTTAGACGTTTTGAAGAGTTTATTTTGAGTCGTTAGTTCTAATTAAGAAGAAAGTAATAATAAGATTGTCATTAATACCCTCTCCCTTGATGGGAGGTGTTACGCACGTAGATATCTTTCAAGATTAATGTATTCATTCCTTCTCCCTTGATGGGAGGTGCTACGCACATAGATATCTTTCAAGATTAATGTATTCATTCCTTCTCCCTTGATGGGAGAAGGTGAGCGAAGCTCGGATGAGGGTGGATATAATATTTTTTTAAATATAAAATATAAGTATGAAAAATCTTAAAAATTTAGTAAAAAATTTGAGAAAAAATATGCAAGAGCCAGAGAAAATTCTTTGGGCAAGATTAAGAGATAGAAGATTTAATAATTATAAATTCCGTCGCCAAGTACAAATTGGTAAGTATATTGTTGATTTTGTATGTTATGAAAAACAATTAATAATAGAACTTGATGGAAGTCAACATTTAACACCTGAAAATATTAGAGAAGATGAAATAAGAACGAAATATTTAGAAGAACGAACTTTTAAAGTTGTCAGATATTATAATACTGATATTTTAAATAATATTGATTGTGTTTTACAAGATTTGTGGGATAAATTACAATAATCTATATCCACCCTCATCCGCCTTTCAGGCACCTTCTCCCATCAAGGGAGAAGGAATGAATACATTAATCTTGAAAGATATCTACGTGCGTAGCACCTCCCATCAAGGGAGAGGGTAAAATTGTCCCAAGCTTAATTTATATTTATCCCCGACCATCAAGGGAGAAGGATTAACAAATGTTTTGTTATTTTAGATTCTTTGTTGTATAATTTATTCACTAGATTAAGGAGTGGTGTATTATGAGTATGATTACAAGAATTGGTTTTTCTACAAGAACTCTAAACTCAAACATTAGAGCAATCAATGGACAAGTATTTAGACAACCTAAGGAATGGTCTCGTTTACAAAGGCTGGGTGATTCTATTCTTAATATCATTGACGGATATAAACCTGTTGTTGTCAAAGGCATTGATAAAGCAACTGGCAAAAAAGTTGCCTTAAGAGATGATAAAGCTAGAAAACTAATTAACTGGGTTAGAAATATCAAAAAAGATAATTTTGTAGTAACTGATATCCTTAATTTCAACGGAACAAAAATCGTAACTGCAAGAGATACTAATAATGGTCAAGTAGTAGCAAAAGAAGTTTCTAAAAGTGTTTATCAAGGAATGGATTACATTAAATCAAGTTTTGAAAATGGGAAAGTAAAAGCTATTAGACTATTCGATTTAAAAAGAACTAATAGAGGAAGAACGGATGCAAATGAAATATTTTGGTATGGAAGAAATAGTGAAGGTAAATTAAATAAAAAGGTGTTTAAAAATAGCGCAGAATATCCTGTTCACTTAGAAATTAAGAAATTTATCTCAGAGAATTGCCCTGAACTTAGTAGATTCAATAAATAAAGGCAAACAAAAATGCAAATCAGTCCAATTCAACAAAATAATGTAAATTTTGAAGCAAAGCAAAGGTTTTTGAATAACCAACAATATAACGATTTAAAAATGACATTAAAAAGAATGAATTCTGAAGTCGAATATGCAGAAGATAAGGAAGGAATGCATTTTGCATCAAGACTAATTGGAAGAATGACTTCTGACAATATTAATGCAGAAATTATAGATGGTCGTTTTTATGTAGGGAAAGTTGCTGATAGCAAACAAATGGCTATTGGACAGACTGAATTAAGGCTTGGAAATGTTAAATTAAAAATTGATAATAAAACAGCTGAAATTGTATCTTGCGATAAACCTCTATTCTCACGTTGGAGTAAAGTAATGGAAAAAGTATCTAAAGCTTTAGCAATATTTGCTAATTCCCATGATATTAAAAAGTATTCTTTTGGTATTTCAGGATTCACAGACAAAGGAGCCTGTGCTTTAGATGAAATTATACAAAAAGTAAAAGCAGATACAGTAGCACAGAGATTTATTTTTAAAAAAGTAATTCGATAGCAAAAGAAAAAAGGAAAAGCAAAAATGCAAATCAGCCCAATTAGACAACAGAAATATAATAACAATTTTACTGCTTTAAAAAAGGTACAATGCTGGCGTAAAGTGAGTGAGGGTTTTCGCTGTTCATCTTTAGAATCTCGTATTATGGATGAATTAAAAGAACTCGCTAAAGTAAACAAATTCTTTAAAGATAATGATGTAAATGCTATTGTATCTGTAGTTGGATGGACTGGCACTAAAATCGTTTTAAAATCTAAGCCAGCAGCAAAAACTTTTGTAAATAAAATAAAAAATTTATTTGTCTCTCCACAACTTTGCGTAATATCAAATAATCATGTTTGCCCAGATGAATCTAGTTATAGAGTTGCTAAAAATCTTAGAGAAGTAAAAGAAGGTAAAAAAGACATCTCTACAATTTTTACAAGCTGGCCAAACTAAGGAACAGTAATAACCGCCACATTCTCAATATGATATGTATGTGGGAACATATCGAATGGTTGAATAAATTCGACTTTACAACCTTTTTCTGTAAGGTATTTTAAATCCCTAGCAAGAGTTGCGGGGTTGCAAGAAACATATATTATTTTTCCCTTAGTCAATTTTAAAGCGTAATCTAAGCTTTCTTGTGTGCAACCTTTTCTAGGAGGGTCAAGTACAGTAACGTCAAAAGAGCGCCCTTTTGTGTTTAGCTCTTTTTCAAAAAACTTACCTGCATCCATATTATGTATTTCGACGTTTTTTATCCCATTTTCTTTAATTATTTTTGAAGCTAAATCTGTTGAAGCTTTTACTTCTTCTACTGTCACAACTTTTTTAGCAACATCACTTAAGCAGATTCCAAAAGTTGAAATTCCTGCGTAGGCATCAAGCACCAATGGTGATTCAAAGTTTTCTGAAATATATTTTTTTACATATTCAAAAATGTTATTAGCAGTAAATGGATTTACTTGAAAAAATGTATCAGCTCCGACTTTAAACACTTTGTCGCAAAGTTTTTCTTCAATAAAGCCTTCACCCTCAAGGATTTGAGTTTCTTTACCCAAAATCAAATTTGTTTTTTGAGGGTTAAAATTTATCCCAACTCCTGCAATATTATCCAGCTCGTTATAGATTCTTGAAGCGAGTTTTTTAAGCTTATCAAATACTCGAGTTGAATTAACAACCAAAATTATCAAAGATTTACCATTATATGCTGATGTTCTAATTACAACGTGTCTTAAATCACCGGCATGTTGCTTCTCTTTGTAACCACTTATTCCACATTCTTGAGCTGTTGTACGAATAAATTCAATTATATTGTCACAATAGCTAGGCTGAATTGGACAGTATTTGATATTCACAAGCTCATGCGAAGCTGGTTTGTAATACCCCGCAAGAATTCTTTTAGACTCGCGAGTCTCAGATACTGGATATTGTATTTTGTGTCGATATTCTCTAGTTTTTGGACTCGCAATAGTATCTCTAATTTCGACTTTTTCATTAAATATAGAAAAAAACACATCTTCTACAATTTGTTTTTTGTATTTTAGCTGAGCTTCATAATCAATAAATTGTAGCTGGCATGCTCCGCATACTTTTTGCATTGGACAAAAAGTATTTATTCTATCAGCTGATGACTCGATTACTTCAAGCACTTTTGCATTTGCAAAATTCTTGTTTTTTTTGCCAACTCTAATCTTTGCTTTATCTCCAGGACAAGCACCTTCGACAAAAATCACATAGCCATCGAGTTTTGCAATCCCGTAACCCAAATTAGACAGTTTTTCTATGTCTACGACTAAAGTTTCGGGAATGTCTTTTTTGTTGGTTATTTGCATGATTTTATAACCTGAATATTGCGGGTTTCAGATAGTTCTTGACGTGCATCACGAATTATTTGTTTGTATTCTTCAGATAAGCTTAAACCGTTGCAAAGCCTATCAATAAAACCATTATTAAGTTTAACAGCTTTTTCTAGAGCACCGACGTTTTCAAGCACTTCTTTAACATCACTAAACTCATATCCAAAAGATTGTTTTGATTGATAAACCATTATTTCGCCAGTCTCAGCTTCTAAAGGCTCTCCACCTAATTCAAAGTGAAGCTTAAATACAGATTTTAAATCCTGTAATTCAGCTTGCATTGTTGCGATGCTTTGTTGGATTCTTAAATATCTATCGAATAAGTAATCGACATTTTCTAACTGTTTTCTTTGCCAATCAAGTCTTTGTAAATAAAGTTTTTTAAGCTTTGGATAAGCAAGAGCCAAGCCCATTGTATCAGCCATAGCTCTATGGTGGTTGTTTAGCTCAACATTAAACCTATTAGTAAGAGCTTCAAGACCGTGTGATTCTAAATCTGGTGCAATTTCTTTAAACATAACTTGTGTATCAATTCGGGGGTTTTTAAGTTCCTCTCCCATAACACGTTTTTTTGCTTCGTTTAAGAAAGAGAAGTCAAAAATTGCATTGTGAGCAACGATTGGATAATCACCAATAAATTCTAAAATTTTAGGAAGAACTTCTTCTTCAGTAGGTGCATCAGCTACCATTTCCTCTGTAATATGATGCACAGCCATAGAAGCTTTTCTGATATGTTGCTGTGGATTAATTAAAGTTTCAAATTTGTCTTTAATTTTTCCATTTTCAAGCCTTACAGCTGCAAATTCAATAATTCTTTCTCTCGTATAATCAAGACCTGTGGTCTCAGTATCTAAAACGATTTCGATTTCTTTTTTTCTTGGCATTTTTTATCCTCTAGGGGTAATTCGACTTACCCTTACTTCTCCCTATACAAGATGATAGCATAAACATGTAACATGTGGTAATATAATAAAAAAGATTAGTAAAAATAAGGAGATCGATTATGGTTTTAGAAATAAATACAGAAAATTTTAATCAAGAAGTTTTATCCCAAGAAGGCGTTGTAGTAGTTGATTTTTTTGCAAACTGGTGTGGTCCTTGCAGAAAACTCGCACCTATTTTGGAAGAAGTAGAAGCAGAGCTTTCGTCAAAAGTAAAATTTGCAAAAATAAATACTGATGAAAATATAGAAATGGCAAAACAGTATCAAGTAAGCGGGCTTCCTACTTTGATGGTGTTCAAAAATGGAGAAGCTGTTGAAAGATTAGTTGGGCTAATGCCAAAAAGTTCCATTATAACGAATGTTGAAAAACACGTTTAGATAAATAGAAAGAGGTTTAAAAAAACCTCTTTTTTATTTCATAAAAAGAAGGGCTTGATTTTAAAAAATGTCCATGATAAATTATTTTATGTTCAGTTAATGAATAGCCGAAACACGAGGGCTGCTAGCTCAGGTGGTTAGAGCGCACCCCTGATAAGGGTGAGGTCGGTGGTTCGAGTCCACTGCGGCCCATTAAAAAAGGATAGGATTTATTCCTATCCTTTTTTAATGCTGTCAATAAGATGAGAACCACCTTTTTGTGGTTCGAGCGCGAGTGAGCTGAGGCTGGAGTGCTTTTGCCGAAGATTGAAAATCTATAGGCAAAACACGGAATTGCCGTTAAACGCGAACGAGCAAGACAGTCCACTGCGGCCCAGATTAAAGAAGACTCCGTAAGGGGTCTTTTTTAATGCTGTGAACTCTCACTCATTGAGCTTTGCTCAATGGGTTCTCTCCTCCATTGCTTCAATTATTCTGCCTTGCTTAAATTTGTAATTTTACGGAAAACGTGACATTTAGTCACCTTTTCCTGCTTCGCAACGGAGTCCTTACTGCGGCCCAGATTAAAGAAGACTCCGTAAGGGGTCTTTTTTAATGCAGTAGACTCTCACGCATTGAGCAAAGCTCAAAGGGTTCTCGTCTTCCTCCAAATGCTTACGTTTAAATTCAAAAAAATAAATAATACTCCACGAAAAATAGTACATTTAGTACTATTTTTCTGACACATTCGGAGTCCTTGGCCCAGATTAAAGAAGGATAGGTTTCATACCTATCCTTTTTTAATGCTATCAGTAGGACGAGAACCACCTTTTGTGGTTCGAACGCGAGTGAGCTGAGGCTGGAGCAGCTTTGCAATTGGGCAAACCCCAAGAAGCAAAATGCAGAATTGCCGTTAAACGCTAGTGAACAAGACTGTCCCCTGCGCCCCAAATAAAGAATACACCGACTTTGATTTACATAAAAAACTAAAAAATGTTAACAATCTTTACACAAAAAGCAATTTTTTAATAAAAAAATACTTTATATAAATGTGTGTAGTATGGAGATTGATATGACTTATCAATTAAATAATTCTCAGAATGGTTTTAATAAGGGTAATAGTTACGCAACAGAACCAATAAAAAATAAAACAAATCCTAATAATTTAACAAGCATTTTAGATAATAAGATATCTAAGCTAGAGGCCCTCGTGAACGCTAACGATAGTTATTTAGCTTCTCTTCCTCCTTTAGAATATGAAAATCGTTATATGCCTAATATTACAAAAACAAACTCGTTAGATAACGGAAAAACCAATCTTAAAAACAATGATAATGAAGGTGTAAATTCAGTATTAGCATATGCTCAAAAAGCTAATACATCAGCCGCAACTAAGCATTACTCAAATTTGTATAACACTTATGGGTTGAACAATAGTATTTAATAACATCCGGCTGAGTATTTGAAAAAAATTTAACCTATATGATATAATGAGATAAATCAGATTTATAGGAGGAGCTTTGATGGATAATATATCAATAAAAGAAGAGAATGGTATTGATATTGTTCAGTATCAGCCAAAAGGTGTTTGTGCAAAGATGATGAATTTTAGAATTAAAGATAATAGACTTCTTGATGCAGAATTCATTGGTGGTTGTAACGGTAACTTAAAAGGTATAAGT
Organism: Candidatus Gastranaerophilaceae bacterium; assembly: GCA_045651505.1. GTDB lineage: Bacteria > Cyanobacteriota > Vampirovibrionia > Gastranaerophilales > Gastranaerophilaceae > CAG-196. The sequence goes on from JAZRSL010000023.1 coordinate 12,759, forward strand.
ATTTTAGTACAAGGAATGCACATAAACGATATTATTCCAAAACTAAGCGGATTGCCTTGTGGTAGTAGACCTACAAGTTGTCCAGACCAACTAACAAAAGGGTTAGAAGCTTATATCAAAGCAAAAGAAACTGTAAACGTATAATTTTATAAGGTTGAGTATGAAAAAAGTAACTTTGATAAAAGGAGATGGCATTGGTCCAGAGATTTCAGATGCAGTAGTTAAAATAATTACAGCATCAGGTACTCAAATTGAATGGGATGTTCAAACAGCAGGTATGGATGTTATAGAATCAGAAGGAGAGCCACTTCCAAAACGAGTTTTAGAATCTGTAAAAGAAAATAAAGTAGCTCTAAAATCACCTGTAACAACACCTATCGGCAAAGGGTTTCGCTCTGTTAACGTCCAACTAAGAAAAGATTTAGATTTATATGCGAACCTTCGTCCTTGCTATAATCTACCTAACATAAAGACTCGTTATGAAAATGTCGACATTGTTGTTATAAGGGAAAATACAGAAGATTTATACGCAGGCATTGAGCGCCAAGTTGACGAAAACACTGCAGAAAGCATTAAAATAATAACTAGAGAAGCCTCATTAAGAATTGCTGAATTTGCATTTGATTATGCCGTAAAAAACAATAGAAAAGAAGTTGCTGTCGTCACAAAAGCAAATATCTGCAAGCTTTCAGATGGTTTATTTTTAAATTGCGCACGAGAGGTTGCACAAAAATATCAACAGATAAAATTTAGAGAAATACTTGTAGATAATTGTTGTATGCAATTAGTTCAAAACCCAAACCAATTTGATGTTTTATTATTACCAAATCTATATGGTGATATCGTCTCAGACCTTTGTGCAGGTTTAATCGGAGGCTTAGGAATCGCTCAAGGTGCAAATATTGGAAAAGATTATGCAGTATTTGAACCCGTTCATGGTTCTGCACCTGATATTGCCGGACAGGATAAAGCCAACCCAACTGCAATGCTTATGTCAGCAATTGAAATGTTGAATTATATTGATGAGCGAGACTCTGCAGAAAGAATCCAGAAAGCCTTATTTAAAACCCTTGAAGCTGGGATTAAAACCGCCGACTTAGGTGGCACTGCGTCTTGTAGCGAATTTACAAACGAAATTATAAAAAGATTATAACTAATTGCCGATATAGCTCAGTAGGTAGAGCAGTTCATTCGTAATGATCAGGTCACAGGTTCGATTCCTGCTATCGGCAAATTTTATCCATTTGTTTACTTACAAAAAAAATATTTTATGTTAATATTAAAGCCTAACATATCACAATTGATTAGGGTTCTTAGAATGAAAAAATTTATTACATTTTTAGTTTTTTTATTAATAGCTTTACCGAGTTTTGCATTTGAACTACCTGTTGGCAAAACTATAAATACACAAGCGGTTCAAAGTGGAATTCAAACCTATAGCAAAAAAATTAATGAAAGCCCAAATTCCCAAGAAGCTTATGTAGATAGAGCTTTTTTGTATTTCCTACTAGACGATATAAAAAGTGCTATTTTAGATTACGATAAATTAATTTCACTTAACCCTAACAATGAAGAATATTTTCTAAATAGAGGCTATTTAAAACACATTTCTCATAAAAGAGAAGAAGCTTTAAAAGATTATGAATCAGCATTAAAAATCAGACCAGATTATGCTTTTGCACATAATAATAAAGGTGTTGTACTAGCAGAATTAGGAAGAAAGCAGGAATCACTCATCGCATACAATACTGCTATTCAAATTAATCCAAACTATGCTGATGCTTATTATAATAGAGGAAGTTTGAATGCTCGTTCTGAAAAGAATAAAGAAGCATTAGAAGATTTTAACACTGCAATCAAATTAAATCCATCGGATTCAGCATCATTCAATAACCGTGGTGTTGTAAAAAGAAAACTTAACTACAATATCGGAGCGTTAAGCGATTTTTCAATAGCCATTAAAATAAACCCAGAGGACATTACAGCTTTTGCAAATAGAGGCCGACTCAAAAAACGATATTTTGACAGTGAAGGGGCTGAAGAAGATTTTAAATCAGCAATTGCTATAGCAGAAGAAAGTCCTACTTTGGTTAAACAAATTGAGTTAGAAAATAATATTGCAAAAATCGAAAAAAACTCAAAAACTACTGCTTCCACATTTGAGAACTCAAAAGTTGCAACAGATAATATTCAAAAAATTTCTTACAACAAAATTTCTAATACAAATAAAAATGCTAGTTCTACAGCCGTTAAAGTTAGCTTATTAAAGGTTGAGCCTAAAATCAATACAAGTGAAACATTACCGATTGCAAATGTTAGTGTAGAGCCTAAAATAGAAGCTAAACCTGTAATAAATCCACAATTAGCAGAGTGTTATTATATCCGAGCGCTTCAAAAATACATACTTCAAAACCGTGAAAGCGCACTAAAAGATTTAAATATGGCTCTACAACATAATCCGAACTACGCTGATGCATATTACTATCGAGCTGCTATAAAACGAGATTATAAAGATGAAGGTTTTGTTGATGATTACCGCAAAGCAATCCAATTAAAACCTGAGCTAAAAAATGTTGCAGATGCGGATGTATTAATGATTTTAAAGATTTAGAATGGCCAGCAATTAGATACCCATCCAGAAACTTCTTCATAAGCATATTCAATACCTTTGCCGTTTTTTTGTTAAATTCTAACCGAATTTTGTTAACTTTTAAACAAACCAAAACTCTTGCGAAGAAACCTTTTAACACTTTTATTAAACTGCAAGTGTATATGTAGAAAAGCCTACAAGTAGCGAGGTTTGGAAGCAAGTTGAAGATCTAGTAAATAGCAGAGTTCGAACCCTGGAAACCCTTATCATTCCTAATAAAAAAGCACCCGAAGGTGCTGATTTTAAAAATGGGGCGCCTGATGGGATTCGAACCCATGCATATCGGAACCACAATCCGAGGTCTTGACCACTTGACGACAGGCGCCATATTTCCGACAAAATCTAGTATATCAAATCAAAATTATAAATCAAGAGGGCGGATTGCTTTGCAACCCGCCCTCTAAAATTTAATACTACATCCTAGTTTATTCTTTGGAACATATATCCAATACCACGAGCTGTTAAGATTAACTCAGGATTTGTTGGATCTGCTTCTAATTTAGAACGTAATCTAGAAATATGAACGTCTACAACACGAGTATCAATTCTGTGGTCTGCAGGGTATGACCATACGTGTTGTAAGATTTCATTTCTAGAATAAGCTTGGCCTGAATTATTAACTAACAATTCTAACAAGCTAAATTCCATGCCAGTAAGTCTAATACGTTCATTTTTTCTAAACACTTGTCTTCTAGCTGTATCAATTTTGATACATCCAGTAGTAATAACATTTTTACCACCTTTTGCGCCAGCTGCTGATGGAGCTGCTGCTGCTCCAGGGATAATCACATCTTTTGAAATTGTTCTTCTTAAAACTGCTTTTACACGAGCTTCTAATTCTTTAGGGCTGAATGGTTTAATCACATAATCATCTGCACCTAATTCTAAACCTGTAATTCTTTCAGAAACATCTCCTAATGCTGTTAATATAATAATAGGTACATCAGATGTTCTTCTAATTTCTCTAGTTACTCCGTAACCATCCATTTTTGGCATCATTACGTCTAGCACTACCAAATCAGGATTAGTTTTATTAAACACTTCAACAGCTTCTTCGCCATCTTCTGCAACAACAACGTCGTAACCTACCATTTTAAGACGAGTTTCAAGGATTCTTCTGATACTTGCTTCATCATCAGCTACTAAAACCTTTTGACGAGTTTCACCTTCACTCATCTCTTCTAGTAATTCTTCATTTTCCGCCATGTTACCACCTTTAAACTTATTTTACATTTCTTTTCATTTCTTAATAAATATATATATATCTTAATAGAAGTTAAAGAATTTTGCAAGTAGTTTTAATCATAACTACTATCATAATCTCTTATAAAAAATCCTGTATGTGAGTCAATATATTGACTTAAGTTATTTTCAGCTAGCAATGAATTGACTTCTGTATAAATACAGAAATCATTTAATGCACCCGCTCTATAAATTATATTACCATTTTCCTTAATTTTTATTTGTTTTCCTATAGGAGCATTCTTTGTAATTGGAACCAATTCTATTGAATTTATACAACTAGTCGAATTATTAACAACAGTACTCTTTGTTTTATAATCTAGATATATCTTATCTTTACCAGTATTTCCAATTATTTCTATATCATAATAATACGATTGCAAATCTGCAGTTTTTACATCTGCTCGTCTATTACTTAACATTACTGGCATATTTGGACAACCTATTTCTTCTACCAATTTCTTTGCGTAATCAAAAATAGCATTTCTTACAGTATCGTCTTTTTGGTATTGTTTTTTTACTTCAATATTATCCAATATTAAAACGGGATTACCACCTATTTTTGCTAAATAACACATTGTATTCGCAATTGGTATTTTGTTATGATAAACTTCTATTGCCTGTATCATTTTGGATGTTATATAATCTACTGCGCTTCTAGCAAACAAGCCATTCACACGGGTACAACATTCCGCTTCATCCCCAAGAAACAAAGCTTTCGAAATATTATTCATATCAACTTTTTGAGCAATTACTACATTGTTCGCATCTAACTTACATTCAATTTTTGATTCAGGGTTATAACAAATCCATTTGTCATAATCTAGTCCTAAGTTTTCAAAATCAAGCCTTGTTTGAACATTTTTAGATAATTTATTAAAAATATCTACATTCGCTTCATTTGGAGCTTCTTTTAATAATTGAATTAATTCTTTAAACTTTTCTTTAAAATCCTGTTTGGTGTAGAAAAGACGAGGTAAATACCTATTATTTTTAAAATTTAACTTATCTAGTATTTTTTCATTAGGAATATCAATTTCATAATATTTATACAGGATTTCGTTTAACTGCCTATCATACTCTCTTTTTTCTTCAATAGTTTTAGAATTCAATATTCTTAATAGTTCTAGAGCTTCATGTTTTAAGCCACTATTATTCAGAGCTGCAACAATAAGAGATTTTTCTAAAATTTCTTTAGGGTCTTTTATTGATTTATCAAGTATGTCTCTTTTTTCACGAGTTAATGTATTAATACTTTTTTGCAATTCTTTTACATTTTCTGTGTCTTTTATTTGTGGATATAACTTTTTCAATCTTTTAATTTCTTCTTCTAAAAATTTATAATGCGGGGTTTTTGTAGGATTTGTTAACTGCATTAACCTTTGATAAATATTGACATCCCATTCTTTATTACCCAAGTCATTTATAAAAGCTAGTACATTATCCTTTTTTTCTTTAAACGAAAAAATAAAAGCATCTTGTCCGATTAATTCAAGAGTTTTATTTACGGCTGGAATCTTTCTCAACACAATATCATCGACATCCTGATTTTTTGCCATTTCGCTGTATTTATTTAGCAATTCCTTATGTTCCATAGCCTTTAGTCGAAAATCTAGAAAATTATTAATTATTTCAAAATCAGTATTAAGATTTTCTTCATTTTTTCCTATTTTCATTAAAGGTTCTATGTACAAATTAAAAACATCTTCGTTCAAGACCCTCTTCCCTAATTCTTCTAATTTTACAAAATCAGGACAGATATTGTCATCCATAAACTGAATTAAATCATTAACACTAAAAATCAAATTATAATTATTTATTATCCGATATAAAGCATCTAAATTTTCTTTAGTAAAATTTTTAAAATATCCCTTATATTTATTTAAAAAGGATTCCCTTGTTGATAGCGTTTCCACTTTATTATACATATCTAATGATAAATAAGTATTAATTGATTTAAAACTTGGTTGTTTAAAAGTTGGTAACACTATTGTCTGTTTTTTTGAAACATTATCATATTTTGAATAACTAATTAAACTACAGATTTTCATTCTATTCGGCCTTAATGTATAAAACAATCGTAAAAATATTTTTTGCTAACTAAGTTATTTTTTTTGACCTAAAATAACCCTATCAATTCCAGCTAAATCTTTTATGATTTCAATATTTTTAAAATCTTTTTCCATAAACTTCTTGACCTCACTAGATTGACCAATACCAAGCTCAAACATTAAATAACCATCTTCATTTAGAAATTCTGGAGCTTGTTCTACAATTTGGCGATAAAATTTTAATCCGTTTTCTTCTGCAAAAAGCGCCATACTAGGTTCTTTCAAAACCTCTTCTGACAATTTTGTCCCAAAAGGAATATATGGTGGATTAGAAATAATCAAGTCAAAAATTTCCCCTTCTCGAACTTTTTCAAACAAATCCGATTTTCTAAATATTGCACGATTATTAATTCCAAGCTTCGTTACATTATCAAGCGCTATTCTTAGCGCATCTGAAGAAATATCCACACCTAACACTGTAGCATTTGTTTTTTTTGCAATTGTACAAGCAATACAGCCTGAGCCTGTTCCAATATCTAATACTTCTTCAAAAGCATTATCATTAATTATTTCAATAGCTTTTCTTACAAGAATTTCTGTTTCATCACGAGGGATTAAAACATCTGGGGTAACTTTAAAATACTCCCCCATAAACCAAGCTTGTCCAATTATATGCTGAATTGGGATTCGACTCTGAGCTCTTAAAAACACTTTTTTCTCTATCATTTCAATTTGATCAGACGAAATTTCTCTGCCAAGAAGACTATCTTTTTCTGTATAGTTACAAAAATGTTCTAAAAGCATTTTTATTTCTCGTTTTGCCTCGTTGTCTTCAATACCAGCTTCAATAAGAATCTTTACTAACTTCTGAATATTCATTTAAAATTCTTTCTATCTCATTTTTTAAATCTAACTTAGAGAGTTCACCCTCTTTTTTTTCTATATTATACCTCTTACATAACTTATCATAATAATATAATTGTTTTTTGGTAGGCTCTTCTTTAGACATTTTTACCTCTTGCAAAAACTTACGTTTTTTCTTCTCAAACTCTTTCTGCTTTTCAATAAATGGCCTCTGAGCTTCTTTATATCCATAATATTTTTTACACTCATTTATATAAGCTGTAGTGTCTTTTATAAAAATGTCTTTATCAATAAAATTTTCTAGGAATGGAAATCTTGAAGATTTTTGTTTTAAATAATATTCTTCATCACAAAGAAACTTGTCCAGAATCTCTGAACAAGTTTTACTCAAATTTTGTTTAACTAAAGCTCTCAAATAATTGCAAATAGCACTTTTTTGAGTTTTATCAAAATCTAAATATATACGAGATTTTATTTGATACATACCTCTTTTATACATTAAGATTTCTCTTTTGACAATTGTTTAAGCTAACAGAGCTTAAATAAATCATCGACCGAAAAGCGTTTTTTCTGGGCCTCCTGCAAATTCCTAAAATTCAGAAGTTTCTCATAAATTGGATTACTATGCAAATGCGATGAATCATTATAATCGTATGTTTTCTCTATAAATTTTTCTTTTTTGCCGTTTATCACAGTCAATTTACTATTCTCTTTAGTAGACATAATAAATACCTCACTTATATAAATATCTCTTATGTATATATAAAGTATTTACTTTTCAAAAAATTGCCTTTTTTCTTACTTTTTGTTAAGAATTGTAACAAAAGTATAATTTTTTTTCAAATTTGTAAATATTTCTAAACATTTTTCTTAATTGTCGTATAAAAATTTTTCTTATGATACACTAAAGATATATGGGGTTAATTATTGAATTTAAAAGGATTCCCTAGTAACCAACATATTGCGAATTAAGATATAGAAAAAAGGATCGAGTTATGGATATATTTTCAATATTCACACTGTGCGGAGGACTGGCGTTCTTCTTGTACGGTATTACTATCATGTCTGGTGGTTTAGAAAAAATCGCTGGTGGACGCTTGGAAAAGATTTTAAAGAAGATGACTGCAAATCCGGTTAAAGCATTGATTTTTGGTGCTGGAATAACAGCTGCAGTTCAATCATCTTCAGCAGTTACAGTTATGCTAGTTGGCTTAGTAAACTCAGGAATAATGAAGTTATCACAAGCAATTGGCGTAATTATGGGTTCAAATATTGGAACTACAATTACAGCTTGGATTTTGAGTTTATCAGGTATTCAAAGTACTAATTTCTTTATAAGGTTATTAAAACCGGAATCTTTCTCACCATTAATGGCTTTAGCTGGTGTTGTTATGATGATGGCAGCAAAATCTAACAAGAGAAAAAATGTTGGAGCAATTCTTGTAGGTTTTGCTATTTTAATGTTCGGCATGGAGGTTATGAGTGATTCTATGTCACCATTAGCAGGAATGCCTGAATTCCAACAAGTATTATTAATGTTCCATAATCCGATTTTCGGAGTATTTATTGGGGCTGTTGTAACGGCTCTTATTCAGAGCTCCGCAGCTTCAATTGGCATCTTACAAGCTTTGTCAATGGTTGGAGGCTTGACTTACGGTATGGCTATACCTATTGTTATGGGACAAAACATTGGTACTTGTATTTCTGCAGTACTTTCTTGTCTAAGCGGTGTTAGCACTGCAGCAAAAAGAGTTGCAGCGGTTCACGTAGTATTTAACTTCTTAGGTACAATAATTCTATTATCTGCCTATTATTTTGTATATTCAATAACTAAATTTGTATTACATAATGCTGATATTACGCCTTGGGGTATTGCAGTTGTACATTCAATATTCAATATAGTTGCAACTGTCATTTTATTCCCATTCACAAAATGGCTAGAAAAAATTGCTATTGCAGTTGTTCCAGATCAAAAGTCAAAAGATAAAAATGTTATTCTTGATGATAGATTATTGCTTGCTCCATCATTTGCAATTGCCGAATGTTATAGACAAACAATCAAAATGGCTGAAATGGTAGAATTTAACTTTATTAATTCAACAAAAATGTTAAAAAGCTATCACAAGAAAAAAGCTGAGCAAATTTCTGCTAATGAAGTAAAAATTGATATGTATGAAGATAAACTTAATTCTTTTATGCTTAAACTTTCTGCCAAAGAATTATCAGAAGAAGACAATAATCGTATTTCACAATTAATGCTTACAATCGGTGATTTTGAAAGAATTGGTGACCACGCAAATTATATGCTACAAATTGCAGAGAAATTAAAAGATAGTGATAAAAAGCTTTCACCAGAAGCTGTAGAAGAACTAAAAGTTATTGTTCACGCAGTATCTGAAATATTTATGGTTTCTTTTGAGGCTTATAAAAATGATAACATTGAATTAGCGAGAGAAGTAGAAGCCTTAGAAGCTGTTATTAAGCGTATTATTAGAAAAGTTAAGAACCGCCATATTCAAAGGCTTCAAGATGGTCTTTGTACACCAGAGCTTAGCTTCTTATTCTCTGATTTATTAAATGATTTAAGAAGAATAGCTGCTCACGCTGGGAACATTGCAACAAGTGTTATTCAATTAAAAGACACCACTATTGATAAACACGAATATAATCACAGAAACAAAGACGATGACATGTTGTTTATAAGTAAATATGAAAATTACAAATCAAGGTACTCTGTTTCTCGTAAATTTTTAATGGAAGAAAATAAAGTTTAATTTTCTAATGGTCAAATAAAAAAGAGGATGTTTTTAACATCCTCTTTTGCATAATATCTTATTTTAGCATTATAATAATAAACAAAAGGAGTTTTATATAATTATGAAAAATTTCAGAATTGGAATCGGATATGATATTCACAGATTAGTAGAAGGTCGTGAGCTTATTATTGGCGGAGTTAAAATCACACACGAAAAAGGTTTATTAGGCCATTCTGATGCTGATGTTTTAGTACACGCAATTATTGATGCTCTTTTAGGTGCACTTGCACTTGATGACATTGGCACGCTCTTTCCTGATACTGATCCGAAATTTAAAGATGCTGATAGTATGATTCTATTGAAAAATGTTTATCAAAAAATACAAGATGCTGGATATAGAATAAACAATATTGATTCAAATATTATCGCTCAAAACCCTAAAATGATGCCTTATATCCCTAAAATGAAAGAAGCTTTAGCCGCATTATTAAAAATTGAACCAACTGATATTTCAATAAAGGCAAAGACTAAAGAAAAACTTGATGCAGTTGGAGAAAGTAAAGCAATTGAGTCTAATGCAGTAGTAATGCTTAAAAAAGCATAAACTAACACAACATAAACATTAAAAAAATATTAACTCAGCAGACCCTAGTCTGTAATATGTTATAATATAGTTGAACAGAAGGAGGTTATATGTCTAACCCTATTTTAAATGATAATTTTGGAGAGCAAGAAAGAGTATTGCAAGGTGAGCCAATGACAGTTAATGGCACGCTTCAAATCACTTTATTCTTAGGAGTTCTACTCGTTGCAGCAGCGGCATTTGTATGGTCCAAGTTCACAATGGGCTATACTGATATAGCAATGGCACTAACTAGTGGTGGAGCTATTGCTGGTTTTATACTTGGCTTAATAGTTGCTTTCACAAGAACTAAGTTTTTAGTTCCTGTATACGCAGTTTGCGAGGGATTATTCTTAGGTGGAATTTCAGCAACAATGGAAGCTAGCTATCCAGGAATTGTGTCACAAGCAGTTGTTGGAACTTTTGCAGCACTATTTAGCATGTTAATTCTTTATAGAGCTAATTTAATAAAATGTAATGACAAATTTAGAAGTGTTATATTCATTGCCACAGCTTCAGTTGCGGTGATTTATCTAGTTGATATTATTGGACATTTCTTTGGATATTCAGTACCAATGATTAACACTTCAACTAATTTCGGAATTGGATTTAGTTTAGTTGTAATTTTAATTGCGGCTTTAAATTTAATCATCGACTTCGATTTTATTGAAAAAGGTGCTCAAAGAATGTTACCTAAAGATTATGAATGGTATGGTGCTTTCGGGCTTATGGTAACACTAGTTTGGTTGTACTTAGAAATATTAAGACTTCTTGCAAAAATGAAGGAAAGATAATAGATTTTTGAACGGGCTTCTTTTATAATAAAAGAAGCCCGATTCGTTTTAAGGAGGATTAAATGTTATTAGCAGTTGTGTCTTTTATATTGGGAGCATTATTTTCAGCTCTTGCAATGTATATAGTTTTTTCTAAGAGTTGTAATTCAGCTAAGGAAGAACTTATAAAATTAAGAGCAAAAATGGAAACTTCTGAAGAGTTACAAGAGATTATTAAACGAGATTTTGTGCAACTCGCTAATGAAACTATTAAAAACGAGCAAGAAGATTTACGTAAACAAAACCGCGAAACTTTAGAAGAAAAAATTCTTCCTTTAACCAAAGAACTTGGAGAATTCAAAGAAAAAGTTGAACATTTTAATCTTAAAGGGGTTGAAAATACAACCAAGATTGTTGAACAAATAACCAATCTAGAAAAAAATAATAAGGTTATAGAACAAGAAGCTAAAAATTTAGTTGAAGCATTGACTAAAAACCAAAATGTAAAAGGTGCTTATGGCGAAGAGTTGCTTGATACGATTTTGCAACAAAATGGTATGCAAGAGGGTATACATTATTCAAAGCAATTTGTAACGACTTCTACTAATTTAAAAGATGAAGAGACCCACACTATAAGGCCTGATATTGTGGTAAATCTTCCAAATGAAAGACACTTAATTATTGACTCTAAAGTCACTTTAACCAGTTATTTAGATTTTACAGAAGACGAGTCTAAGCTAGGTGAGTTTAAAACAGAAGTAAAAAAACGTATTGTAGATTTAGCTAATAAAAATTATCAAAATGCCGAAGGCATTGCTCAGCCAGATTTTGTACTTATGTATATGCCTATAGAATCTTCTATTAGCTTACTTTATGAAGATTCAGATATTATTAAACAAGCATATAAATCAAATATTATAATTGTAGGAACTGCATCATTGCTTGCTACAATTAGACTTGTAAATCACCTTTTTGCACAACAAAAACAAGCAGAAAGTGTTCAACAAATAGTTACTGCTGGAACTAATTTATATGAAACTTTTGTACAGTTCTGCGATGATTTAATGGATGTGCAAAAAAGAATGGCTGATGTTAATAGTAAATTAAATACAACTATTAACAGATTTAATAGAAATAGTAAAAATAAACCTAGTTTGTTCTCACAAGTGAATGCGCTTAAAGATTTTGGCATAAATACAAACAAAGAAATTCCCCAAGCTCTATTGCTAGATGAAATAGACGAAGAAACCCTACTACTAGAAGAGAAGAAAGACGAATTAGAAGGAGTTTTAGCAAATGACTAAGATTCTTGTAATTGATGACGATATAGCAATTAATGAATTAATAAAAATCAATCTTGAGTTACAAGGCTACACTGTAAAACAAGCTTTTAATGGCACAGAAGGGTTTGCTTTAGCAAAACAAGAAGCTCCTGAATTAATAGTTCTTGACGTTATGATGCCAGAAGTTGATGGCTATACTGTAGCTCAAAGGATTCGTCAGAGTGAAGATATTTCTGATACACCAATTATTATGCTTACAGCGCTTTCTCAATTGAATGATAAAGTTAACGGATTCAATATTGGTGTTGATGATTATTTAACAAAGCCTTTTGAAATAGATGAGCTTATCGTTCGTGTTCGAGCTTTGCTAAAACGCTCAAGTAAGATTCCTAAATCTACTGCTGTAAGAGATTTGCTTACTTATAAAGAAGTAACACTATTACCAGAAACTTACAGTGTTCAAATTAATGATAAAGTGCAAAAATTAACTCCAATTGAGTTTGATATATTTAACTTATTGTTTCAAAACCACGGAAATATGGTATCAGGTCAAAAGCTTTTAAAAGAAGTTTGGGGCTACGAACCTGACGATAGCGTTGAAACTATTAGGGTACATATAAGACATTTAAGAAGCAAAATTGATAAGGTTTCTGCTGGCAAAAAATATATCGAGACAATTTATGGTGGTGGATATAAATTAAATATTTAGAGGGGTTTTATTTTGAATTTTGATGTAGATGATATTTTAAAAGACAGCGGTTGCGTTGGATTAGCGCAAATCAATCCAATTGCAGGAAATCTTGAATACAACTGTAACAAGATTTTAGAATACATTAAACAAGCTGAAGATTTAGGTCTTGATATGGTATTGCTTCCTAAAAACGCTTTATTAGGCTTTGAAATGCCCAATTTTGTAGAACGTTTTCCATTTATACTAGAAGAAATTAAAAAATGGCTAAGTAAGATTGCTGAAAAAGTTCAAAAAACATCTGTACTTTTGGGTTATTTAGGAGTTGATAAGAAGTTTTACTACGCAATTCTTAGATACGGAAAAGTTGATAAAATTCTTGAAGAACAAGATTTTATAACATCAAAACATTTTCATGACGGAGTTGAGTTCTACATTAAACCTATTTCACAAGCATCTCGCACTGGTTCTGAATATAAAAGGTTTGAAGCTTTAAAAGAATTAGCAATTAAATCAAAACGTATAGTTTTAGAGATTAATCAAGTGGGTGCTATAGATGGCTGGTCGCATGCCGGCATGAGCTGTGCTTGTGATGAAAAGGGAAAAATCTTTGCTTTAGCTAAAGATTTTGAAGAACAGCTATTAATACTAAACCCTTATACTAAAAAAGGTGGTAAATATTCAGAAGAACCTATTAAAGCACCAAAAGAGTTCACATTAGATTATGATTGGGATTTAGAACGAATTTACAAGTCTGCAGTACAAGGAATTAAAGATTATTTTGCAAAATGTGAACTTAAACGAGCTGTTTTGGGACTTTCTGGAGGACTCGACTCTACAGTTTGTGCGGTTTTATTAGTAGATGCTCTTGGCAAAGAAAACGTTTATGGCGTTTCAATGCCATCAAAACTTACAAGTACAGAAAGTAAATCAGATGCGCAAGAACTTGCAGAGAATTTAGGTATCGGATTTACAGAAGCATCAATTAAGCCTATGTTTGAAACTACTGATAAGTGCTTGCAAGAACTTTTTGTAGATGTCGAAAAATCTTGGGATTTCCGATATAAACAATCGTTCACTCCTGATAACATCCAAGCTCGCTCTAGAGCAATTTATTTATGGGGGATTGCAAATGAGTTCGCATCTTGTGTTCCTATTGCTACTTCTGACAAGTCTGAACTTTATATGGGCTATGCAACAATAAATGGGGATATGTCAGGAGGTTATGCTCCTATTGCAGATATTACAAAAACCAAGCTCTTTGCGCTTGCTCGTTGGATGAATAAAAACAGGGAACAAAAAAATGCAATTCCCGAATCAATTATTCTAAAACGTCCAGGAGCAGAGCTTGCAATTGATCCAAATACTGGGGAAACACTTTGTGCTGAAGATGCGCTTATGCCATATGAATTTATGGATGAAGTTATTTGGAGAATTGAGAACTGGCACGACAGCTATCAAGAATTAATGGAAGCTGAATTTATCTACGAAAAGAAGATGAATATTTCAAAAGAACAAAAGCAAGAATGGCTCGATAAATTCTTCCGCAGAATGTCATTTGCGCTTTATAAAGGGTTTATCCTGCCACCAGCGACTATAATTGATACACATTCAATATCAAAGGCGGATTATTCTCAGCCAATTACGAGTGGTAGCGTAAACTATAGAGGATTATAAAACTACTTAAAACTTATGCTTGAATTTAAGTGTTTTATCTGACGTTTCATATCTTCAACTTTATCTAAAAGATTTTCATTTTGATATATTTCCATTGCTTTTTTATAATTTTCTTCCGCATCTAATTTATGCTCTGGATTGTCATACCCTGACATTAGTTGTAAAGTTTGTGCAAGCAAAACATACCCTTCTGGTTTTTGGGGATTAATCCTTATAGCTTTCTCAAAGCTTTCTTTTGCATCAATAATATGTCCTTCTAAATGATTTTTATAACCTTCAAGCACTCTAAAAGGATATAAGAAAAGTCCTTGTTTATCAAAGATTTCTAGTTCTAATAAAAAACTTATCTCTAATAAATCTTTATCCTGGTACATATCATAAAATCTAAAGTGAGAGACAAAATATTTAGGGAAAATAGAATCAATTCTTGTTAAAATTTCGGATTGTTTTTCTTTATCACCTGCTAGTCCAAAAATGTTTGCTTCTTTTAATAGTTTTATCGGGTTATCTTTATCAATTAAATCAATAAGTTCTAAGAGTTTAAGTCCTTTTGAAAACTCATCCTTTGCAAGCACAATAGCAACTTCTTTAAATAAAAACTGTATCGCCTTATATTTATGGAAATCAAATAGCTCTAAAACATATCCTTTTGCTAAATCTTCTTGTAAAGAAAAAACTAAAGATAAAAGTTTTATTCGCTTAACCTCAAAATTATCTTCATCCCAAGTCAAAACTACGTTGGCATCTGTTATTGCTTCATAATAATTATTTATTTCATAATTCAAAAATAAGCGTTCAAAAAATGCTTCTTTTTTCTGGGCACAATGACCTATAATATATGTAAAATCAGAATAAGCATCCTCATACATTAATATTTTTTTGCATAATTTACCACGTTTTAAGTATGTTGTAGAAGGCTTGTACTCTTCTCTAATTAAAAAATTAAGCTTTTCTAAAGCTAATTCAAAATTACTTTCTAAAATATTCTTATCAATAGTTTTTAAACACATTAAATATTTAATATTATCTAACATAATCCCTCTTTACCTTGTGTTTAAAAACTATCACAAACCTTTTTCATAAACGACTACCGAATTAGGCTATACGAACATCAACGCCTGTTTAATTTCTCTTGCAGCTGAGGACAATTCTTTGTTAACAACTATTTCTTTTTTTATTTTATCGTGTGCAAACATAATAGTTGTATGTTTTTTATTATAAAACTCAGCAATACTTGCAAAGCTTTTATTTGTGATTTCCCTTGAAAGATACACTGCCATATGTCTTGCAGTTGAAATCTTTTGCCCTCTTGCAGTACTCTTTAGATCGTCTAAATCAACTTCATAAAATTTCGCAGTTACTTCTGCTATTTTATCAAAACTAATTTCATCTTCAGCTTCTTCACACTTTAAAACTTCTTTTACAAGCTTTAAATCTAATTCTTGTCCTGTTATTTCTGCAAATGCACAAACTTTATTAAAAGCACCTTCAAGTTCTCTAACATTATTAGAAAAATGTTTTGCAATATATTTTAAAGCTTTTTCTTCAAAAAATAAGTCACTATCCAGCGCAAGTTTCTTTAAGATTTCAAATCTATTATTTTCTTCGGGTGCTATTAGTTCTATCATTAGCCCCATAGCAAATCTTGAATCTAATGCTGCTGTAAGATTTGGAATATCTTTTGGTAATCTATCAGAAGTAATTACAATTTGTTTTCCTTTATTGTAAAGACTGTCAAATGTATGTTGCATTTGATCCATTGTCTTCTTTTTACCTTCAATAAACTGAATATCATCGATTAAAATAATATCAATATTGGTGTACTTACGATTAAATTTTGACATATTCTCAACTTGATCTTTACTATTTCTAGAATTAGAAATAAAATCGTTAATATAATCTTCAGTTTTGGTATATTTTACTTTTAGTTTAGGATTATTAAATATTGTATAATGCCCAATAGCTTGCATTAAGTGTGTTTTACCTAAACCAGAAGCACCATAAATAAACAATGGATTATATTTTTCTGCAGGTTTTTGAGCTACAGCCATAGCTACAGCGTGTGCAAATTTATTATTCTCTCCAACAACAAAGTTTTCAAATTTATATTTCAAATTCAAATTCGCAGAAGATTGCATATAAGAAAGATTCTCCATTGCTTGTTCCTTCATCACAGCAGTTGCAATCTTTTTCTGAATCTTTTCATTTTCTTTTTTTATGTTTTTAGCAGCATTGGCGTCATAAATAATAACAAAGTCCGAAGAAGGATTTTGAGTAACTGTTTTTAAAACTTCTAAAATTTGCTTATAATGATTTCTGCGAAGCAAATCACGTCCCATAAGTTGTCCTGTAACAACAGTTAAGACTCCTTTATCGTAGCCAGAAACTTCTAATGGATGAAGCCAAGGATGAGCATTCTCAGGCAAAGCCTTAATTAATTCGGCTTTAATTTGCTCCCAGAACTGATTTAATTCCATTGTATCCATAAATTCGACTTGATTTGTGACTTGTATTTTTTGCAATAAAAAAAGGCGACACCCAGATTCGAACTGGGGAATAAAAGCTTTGCAGGCTTCTGCCTTACCACTTGGCCATGTCGCCCCATAAAATAATAATACGATAAACAAAAATGCTTTGCAAGCATAATCTTTTTTTTATTATAACGGTATTTCTATAATAAATGTAGATCCATTATTAACTTCACTTATCAAGGAAATTTTACCTCCGTGGAGTTCTACAAGCTCTTTTGTAATAGTTAAGCCAAGTCCTGTTGAACTTTCTTTCTTTGTATATGCGCTATCTAACTGAACAAATTTAGCAAATATTTTACCGTGATACTTTGGATCTATTCCGATTCCATTATCATGTACTGCGATTTGAAATTTATCCCCAGCGTGCACCACAGCAATTTCAACTTCATCATTTTCTGGCGAGTATTTAATAGCATTACTCACCAAGTTATACAGAATTTGCTGAATCTTTTGATAATCTGCAAACACATCAAAATCGTAAGCCATAGCTGCGTTTATATGAATATTTTTCTTTTGAGCTAGTGGTGAAAGAATATTACAGACCTCCGTAAGAGCCCTACTAATAGGGAATGTGCTTTTTACAATTTTCATCGCATTAGCTTCAATCTTTGACATATCAAGAATTTCGTTAATCATTCCTAAAAGGTGAGTACCTGAGACTTTAATATCATTAATATATTCTTCTTGCTTTTGATTTAAATCACCATATATTTTTGTCGTAAGAATATCCGCAAATCCTAGAATTGAATTAAGAGGTGTTCTTAGTTCGTGCGAAATATTAGCTAAAAATTCGTTTTTAACCTTATCTGCTTCTAGGATTCTTTCGTTTTGCTCTTTTATTGTTTTATAAGCTTCTTGTTTTTCAATAATACCATCTTTTAAAGCTTTAAGCTGAATTTTAAAGACATTAGACAGTTCTAAATCTTTTAAAATATATGAAAGAATACTTGCACTTGCGTCAAGCACTGTCAAATCTTCTTCTTTATAGAAATTATGTTCTTTTTTAGCTAAAAGAACTACACCAAAAACTGTTGATTTAACTGAGATTTTAGCTAAGATATAAGATTTTTTCTTTAATTCAGCTAAGCCTACAGTTTTTATGAATTCACAATCAGGAGATAATAATTTACCCCCTTTGGAAAACATTTGTTTTTTTAGCTCGGCTGACATTTCAAAAACGGTATTCGCTTTATAGTTTTTGTGTTCTTTAAAACTATATTTTAATTGCAGACTTTCAGGATTAAGAAAGTAAATAAAAGCCTCATCAAAATCTAAGATTTGAGAAAGTTTTTCAAAAATTACTGTACCAGATTTATCACTGTTTAAATTGATTTCAAACAATGATGGTATAAGTTTTAAAGTCTCTTCTACTGATTTTTTTGGCAAAATTACTCTCCCCGTCCACTGAGGTGGAGCTTGCTCCACCCTACATCTATATTTTGTCGGCTTAGTAAAGCCGACCTACTTATTTAATATTATTACTTAATTTGTTTTTTGTATTTTCACTTATCAATTCCATTTTATGCATACGCTTAGCTGGGACAACTTTTTTTACATAAAAAGCAGAGGCAAGAGCTAAATAAGCAGTAAGTGCTATCAGAGCAATTGTTACAAAAATATTATCTTTTTTTTGTTGATCTTTTCTTTTATATGCATCATCTAAATCTGAAAGATTGAATTCATCGGGTTTATTATAAGATTCAACTTTTAAAACGCTAGTATAGATGTAATCCCCTTTATGAAGACTATTTTTTGAAGCTTTTAACCCAAAAACTTGAGATAAAGTTACAGAATCTGTTTTAGACTCTGAACGTAATAAAAAATCTTTTGAGTTAGACTCTTCTTTTAAAACATTTTTTATTCCAATAGCTATATTTTTTTGATTTGATGACATTTTAGCTTCATCTACAATGTAAACCCCTTTAAAATTTGTTGTTGAATTAATTGCTGGAATCATTTTGTACTCCTTAATTATATCCCTTGTACCAATTATATCATAGATTTATCCTTTGTCATTACGAGGAGCTTTGCGACGAAGTAATCCAGTTCCAAAACGATATTTACCCCTCTGGATTGCTTCGCTTCCGCTCGCAATGACGCTAATATTTACACCTATCCGGCTGTCAAAGAGAATATTTCGTAGATTTCTTCATCGCTTAGTTCTGTAATAATCTTTTCACCTTCATAAACCGCAAGATCTGCAAGTTCTTTTTTGGATTTAAGCATCTCGTCGATTTTTTCTTCAAAAGTTCCTAGAGTAATCATTCTATGAACCATTACATTTTTATCTTGACCGATACGATAAGTACGGTCAGTTGCTTGATCTTCAACCGCAGGGTTCCACCATAAGTCATAGTGAATAACATTAGTAGCACTTGTTAAGTTCAAACCTGTACCACCAGCTTTAAGGGAAAGAATCATCACTTTTCGTTCTGGATTATTTTGGAAATCTTCAATCAAGGCTTCTCGTTGAGGAACAGTAAGTGAACCGTGGAAGAATGAAGGTTCTGTTCCACACTCTTCTGTAATAATTTGAGAGAGTAAATCTCCCATTTCTTTATACTGAGTAAATATAAGAGTCTTCTCTCCGTTTTCAATAATATTATTAACTAAATCCACACATTTTTCAGCTTTACCAGATAGCTCTTTTGATGTTCCACCTGATTTCAAGAACTGATAAGGGTGATTACATATCTGTTTTAGTGCAGTAATTAACTTAAAGATATTACCTCTTCTATTTACACCTGTAAATCCACTAATTTTTTCCATCATTTCATTAAGCGTTTTTTCATATAAAACAGCTTGAGATTTAGCTAAGTAGCAATAATCATTAAGCACCATTTTTTCAGGCAAGTCTGAAATAACGTTTTTATCTGTTTTTAGACGTCTTAGAACAAATGGCGAAACTGAAAGTTTAAGCTTTGATGCTCTAGTCTTTTCTTTAAATCTTTCAATAGGGACTGCGTAGCTCTTTTGAAACTCTTTTAATGAACCTAAATAACCTTTATTTATAAAGTCAAAAATACTCCAAAGCTCTGTTAGACGGTTTTCTACAGGAGTACCAGTCATAGCTATTTTTATATCTGATTTTAGAGTTTTGATTGCAAGTGTCTGAGCTGTATCAGGGTTTTTGATATTTTGAGCTTCGTCTACAACAATCATTCCCCAAGTATGATTTTTCATTTCTTCAACATCAATACGCATAATTGCATATGTAGTAAGAATAACATCTACACTTGTATCAAGTTTTCTATCAAGTCCGTGATAAGTCTTTACCTTCAGACTTGGTGCAAACATTTGTAGCTCTTTCATCCAGTTTCCCATAAGGGTTGTAGGACAAACTACAAGCACTGGGTTTTTAAGTTTCTTTTCTTCTTTAAGTTTAAGAATCAAGCTTATAACTTGAATAGTTTTACCAAGCCCCATATCATCAGCCATACAGCAACCAAAACCTTTGGAAATATTTGTCCATAACCATTTTAGCCCAGTAAGCTGGTAAGGTCTTAATTCACCTTTTAAATCGGCAGGATTTTCAACTTCAACAGGTTTTGCAAAATCTTTAATAACATTTGCATACGCATCATCATAGTTGAAATCATAGTTTTGCAATTGACCTGACATAGATGCATGAATAAGCTCAAGACGAGTCATTTTCTTATGATTAGCATTCGCAATCTGTTCATAAAGTTTTTTGCCTTCAGCCTTATCAACAATAATATATTTTCCGTTATACTGAATTAAACCATCATTAGATTCTTCAATAAGTTTATTAAATTCTTCCAAAGAAATCTTTTCATCCCCCAAAGCTACTTCGTAAGAAAAATCTAGTATGTCATCAAGAGAAATTGCGCTACTTGATACTGTATTAAATATGTTCATCAAATCGTCACTTCTTGACGCTTTAACCTTAGCATTAATTGAAGCTCTTGGGATGATAATATTAGTTAATTCTTCTGGTAAAATAACTTCGATTTGAGCTTTTTGAAGATAATATGCTGTTTGCGCAATTATTTTATAAACTTCATTTAAGTTTAATTCTAAAGAAAGCTTTTCTTCATCTTCAAAAAGAGTCTCAAGTTCTGGCATATAACGAAGTGCGTAGTTAAGTTGCTTTTCACAGATTTTGCCAATATCTTCTGTATCTAAATCCCAAATCTTTTCTTCAGAATAAAGCTGATCAATTAATATTGTTTCTCCATTGTTACGGTTTTTTATATGGACTTTCAACTCAAACTTTTCATCAGTTAGCTTATTAACTTTAAAGAATGGAATTAAGTCATACTTTCCTAAATACAATTCATCAAACCATTGAGCAAAATTCTCAGCAAGGTCTTTACCTTTCATTAAAGAACGTTGTTCAAGGTCTTTTAGCATATAATGACCAGATTTGATGTCTTTAAATCTATATGCTTTGATACCCAAAAACTTGTAAACTAAATAGTTTAAGTATTCTCTAATAAAATTTTCTACAAAGTCTTTAGGTTTATCACCTTCTATAAATAAGTCTTCAGGTAAATTATTTTCTAACTCATTTATAATCCTTGCAGATTCTTTGTTTGAGACAATCGGTTCATAAATTATTCTGAACATATCGCCTGCTGTTGATTTTTTACGTCTTACCGTCGGCACAAAATAAAGCTTTTCAATAAGTTTCATTGCAAAGTGAGTAAGTTTATTTAAATAAGCAAAGGTTTGAGTTAGTGATTCAAAGTCAACTAATTCTCCAAACCCCCCAAAATAATCAAGCACCAAATCTAATGGCATTTCATAACCAATTTTGCCGTTTAATTCTTTTGGTGTAAAACGAAACATTGAACCTTTAGATTTTAGATAAAATTGAAAATTGTTTGTAGGAGTAACAAAAAACGATAATTTTCCCCCACGATTTATCAAATAAAAATCTGTATTTCTAACAGGAGAATTTGGAGATAAAAATATCCCTTCAAACTCATCTTCAACAAGTTGATAAATTAAACTCAAAGTATAGCGAAAATCTTTATTTTTGAAGCCATTCGGGTTCTCACTCAAGTTGAAGAAAAATTCATCAACATTATTCTTTTTTAGTGATAAATCAATATCTAAAGCTTTTGTTTCGTTTGTCATTTTTACTCTCTTTTTAGTCTAAAATTATACTTGTGCAAAGAACTTTACATAAATTATAAAAGCTATTATTGCTAATGGTACCAGCAATATTAATATTGTTCCAATTATTATTAACCAACCAGTATAGCCCATTAATTTTAAAGCAATATCTATTCTATTCTTTTTGTATGCCCAATTTATCAATAAAGCTATAACTGCACCTATTATTATAGGTGACATAAATGACATTAAGTCTATAGGATAACTTTTAGGTACAAATGTCATTTTTACCCCTTAATTAAAGATTCGCAATCCATTTCCTTAGGTTGCTCAATACCCATAAGCTGCAGAACTGTAGGAGCAACGTTACATAAAGCACCGCCATTTTTAAGTTCTAAGCCTTCAGGGCCATTAATAACAACAAAAGGAACTTCGTTTGTTGTGTGAGCTGTTTGAGGTTTGTTTGTTTCTTCGTCAACCATTGTCTCAGCGTTACCATGGTCTGCTGTTAATAACATTGTTATACCATACTCTTTACACTTATCAGCAATCTTACCAACACATTCATCAACAACTTTACAAGCTATTGTAGCTGCTGGAATATCACCTGTATGACCAACCATATCAGGGTTAGCAAAGTTTACTAAAATAAATCCATAGTCTTTATTTTCAATTGCTTCTAAAACTTTTTCACAAACTTCAGGAGCACTCATTTCAGGTTGCATATCATAAGTTGCAACTTTTGGAGAAGCTACTAAAACTCTTGTTTCGTGTGGTTTTGGTTCATCTATACCACCATTAAAGAAGAATGTAACGTGAGCATACTTTTCAGTTTCAGCTGTTCTAAATTGATTTACACCATTAGCTTCTAAAACATCACCTAAAATATTTGTTAATTGTGTTTTAGGGAAAGCAACTGGGAATGTAAATGTTGCTTCATAGCTTGTCATTGTGCAATAGTAGATATTTTTAAGAACTTTCTTTCTTTCAAAGCCATCAAAATCTGAGAAATTGATAGCTTTAGTAATTTCTCTAGCTCTGTCAGGACGATAGTTGAAGAAAATGATAGCATCATTATCGTGAATTCTACTTGCATTTACCCCTTCTTCTCCACCAATAGCAGTTGGAAGAACGAACTCATCTGTTTCGCCTTTATCATAAGAAGCTTTAACTGCTTCACAAGCTGAAGCGGCTTTTTCTCCTTCACCTAAAAGTAAACAATTATAACCTTTTTCAACTCTATCCCAACGGTTGTCTCTGTCCATAATGTAATAACGACCAATAATAGAAGCCACCGGTGGTAAGTTGTATTTAGCAAGTTCTTTTTCTACAACTTCTAAATATTCACAAGCACTTGCAGGTGGTGTGTCACGACCATCTAGGAATGCGTGAACATAAACTTTTGTCAAACCTTCTTTAGCTGCAAGTTGGATTAAAGCTAACAAGTGGTCAAGTGATGAGTGAACACCACCTGTTGAAACTAAACCATAAATATGTAGAGCTGAATCGTTTTTCTTCGCGTGAGAGATAGCTTCTAAGAATTTTTCGTTAGTGAAGAAGTCGCCATCTTTAATAGCTTTATTGATTTTTGATAAATCTTGGTAAACAATTCTACCAGCACCAAGGTTTAAGTGACCAACTTCACTGTTTCCCATTTGACCTTCTGGAAGCCCAACATACATACCATCAGCGTGGATTCTTGTAGAAACTTCTTCTTTAATAAGACGTGGAACATTTATTGGTTCTGCAAGTTTTGTTGCATCATATTTTTCAGAACCTTTAGAAATCCCCCAACCGTCCATTATACATAATAGAACTCTATTCATTTTAACTCTCCTCAAAACTATACTTTTAACTTGTATAGTGTACGACAAACAGGGGTAAATATCAAGAGGGGTAAATACAAAGAAGGTTAAATACCCAAAGGTAAATTTTAACACTACAAGCCTACTTTAACAAATAAAATGACACTGACTTTCCACCGTAGTTTTTTTCTTTAATTTGTGTAAAAGCGTCAATAATTAGAGATTCAGAATGTTCTGCTACTATAATTGTATCTTGTAGGTCAATTTTACTAAGCCGACTAAAGACTTCCACATATACTCCGCTATAATAAGGAGGATCAATGTAAATTACGTCAAATTTTCTACCTAAATTTTCTAAAAGTTTTAAACTGTCGCCGATTTTAAGACTAGGTTTCAACCCCAAAGTCAAATAATTTTTCTTTAATATTTGTGCAACTTTTGGATTCTTTTCAAAAACAACAACATCTTCAAAACCTCTTGATAAAGCTTCCAATCCCATAATCCCTGAACCGCCAAATAGATCTAAAAAAGATTTGCCCTCAAAATCACCAATTTCAGAAAAAAGGACATTAAATACACCCTGTCTTACTTTGGATAAAGTAGGACGAGTAACCTTTTCGTCAGGTGCCAGAACCTTTCTACCCTTATATTTACCCCCAGTAATTATCATTAGCCTAAATCCAGTTTCTCAATTTTTACATCAAAAATACTTTCAATATCAATACCATTAATAATCAAAGTAATCAAATCTTCAGGAGTTATTTTACCTTTTAACTGAGATATTAATCCTAGAATTTTTGCATTCGAATATTCTTCAATGATTCTTGTAATTGAAGTAAGTGTCTTTTTAGAACAATCTTCAGAAATATTATTGATTACAACACCTCTTATCAAAAGTCCTTTTTCTTGTGCTAGATTTAATGATAGTAACGTAGAATCTATTTCTTCTTCTGATGGAGTTATTACAAATAACAATGGAACTTGTAACCTAGTTACTATATCAACATTTTGTAACGTAGCAGAAAGAGGAGTTAGCAACCCACCTTCGCTATCAATAATTGTACAATCAGAAGTAGAAGTCATTGATTTATATTCTTTTAATATTGTTCCAAAGTCTATTGGTATATTTTCATCTTCAGAAGCAATAAAAGGAATCGTCTTAGATTTAAACAAATAAGAAAACCCCGTATTAATATAAGGATCCATCGTTTTAATAATAGTTAGCTCTGGAGATTGCATAAAACCATTTATCTCAATACCTCCAGCTTGAACAGGTTTATACACACTCGTAGAATACCCTAAACTTTGCATAGTTACAGCAAGGCCTGTAGATAAAAAAGTCTTACCATTATACTTATTAGGAGATGTTATGTATAGATTCAACATAAAACTATACTAACACCCATATAACGTATAGTAAAGACTTTACAGCAACACAAATTTGTTCTATTATTTTAAAAAAGGGGAAATTTAGGTGAGAATCCTGAGCTGTGCCGCAACCGTAATTATGCTACGCATATAAGTCGGAACACCCAAGATTGAATAGAAAAAAAATCAAAATCATTCAATCCCATAGAAACATCACTTCGGGTCAAAGTGTTGTAAAGCTTTCCCGTTGTACAAGAATAGGGAAGGTTTTTTATTTTGCCTACACAAGTAGCAAATGTTAATAATATAAAGTCAGGGATGTGTCCGCACGGACTACCACTAGGTGCTTGTCCAATCTGCTCAAATATGGGTGGCGGAGGCGGAATGCGTGCAGGGGAGAGACCATCTAAAGCCGGAGAAATGAGTTATCATGAGTGTGTTATGGCTGGTATGGCTATGCGTGCTAGAGAAAATGCTGATAAAAATCATATTAAAAATATAGAAACCAGAGCTGAAGCTCTACTTAATTTTCAAAACTCTTTGAATAATGCTAGTTTAAAAATGTTGGAATTTGCACAACAAATATCAAATAATTTTATACTAAAGCCACTAGCGTTCGCCATTCAAAATATAATAGTTCCAATAGTAAATTTTATTAAAAACATACCAACACTAATCAGTAATTTTATTGAAAAATTAAACCTAATAAAAGAAAAATTCATTGATATTATGGACAAACTTAATGCTATTTATGGAGAAGCTAAAGCTTTTGTAAATAAAAAAATCTCAGAATTAATAAATTCTATAAAATCTAAGTTTAATGATATTTTCAAAATTTTCAAGAAAAACAACTCTGATGACGATGATACAAAAATCGATGACGATAAAAAGATTTTTAATTTAAAAACAATTTTACACAAAATATTTAGGAAAAAAAAAGATGACAACAATCACAAAAATCAACAATGATTCTGAGTCCAAACGGATTCAGAGAAATATGACAGAGACACAAAAAAAGAACTCTAATTATATAAAAGAGGGAAAACTTGTTAATGCTTTTGTTAAAGATCCAAATCTTTCTCTTGATGAAACAATTGATACTTTAGTTATTTCCGAACATGAAGTAAAGCTACCTGAAAAATTAACAGAAAAAGAAGTAAAGACTGATAAAAGCTTATCTAAACTAGCTTTAGTCTCACTAGGTTCTATGGGAATTTTAGCTAGTTTTACTCATTTTATGAAAAATTTTGCACAAAAAAAATTAGATTCAACTAAAGAATTTTTACTCCCAGGAATCACAAGAAATCATTGCATTAACAACGAAATTGACCAAAGTATTTTTTCAATGATTCAATCTCCAAATAAAAGAACTATTCTTTCTGCAATTGGCGTAATTACACTTAGTGCTATGGCTTTCCTTGCTAAAACTTGCATTGATGGATATCGTGATGTTTGGATAAAGAAAAAAGAAGCTGACATTCAAAAGAATTTACAAGAAAATCTTATAGCTGTAGAAACGCAAGCTTTCTCTGGGAAAATACAAATAATAAGAAGTATGCTTTCTTCAAAGGCTAAAATTTTTACAGAAAATTTAAAACCTAACTTTAAAGGTAATGAGAAAGAATATAAAGAGGGAAATAATAGAATCACTTCAATTGCCTTAGGTTTTCTAACATTAAGCGGAATATTGTCTTTAGGATACTTCTCTATTCATAACATTCGCAAAAGTGATGAACTTATAAATAAAGGCATCAAAAACACTAAAAAAGCTATTAAAAATCTAATAAAAGATTTTAACGAAGGAAAACCTATTGAACCAATAAAAGGCTCTAATGGTGAAACTTTAATAGGAATAGATGCATATAAGCATATTATTAAAAACTTAGTTGAATCAATACATATATGGCCAGTAGAAGTTGAGGGTTTATTAAATGAAATCAAATTACCAGAAAATGAAAAGGTTAATTTTATTACCCAGGTTCAAAAATCAATACTTCAATCTACAGAAAAAGTTAATAGTGCTATTGGTGGTTCTGGTCGCAATAAAATAACATATTATTCACACGTTAACGATTATCTTTCTTTTTTCTATGATTGGTTGATGAATCCTAGTAACCCTCAGTTTAAAAATCTTTTCTTTGGTATTTCAGGAGTTACGGCTCTAGCCTATGGAGGGAAAACTGTTTCAGAAGCTGTTAAAGATGTTCAAGTAAAAAAATATTCAGCTGAAGTAGAACTAGATTTACAAAAACGTCTTGTTGCAACTGAGCTTAGAAATTTTAAAGCTAAAAAAGATTCTGCTATAGAACCACTATGTGAGGAATTTTTCATTCAAAAAACAAAGGGTAAATCACCTGAAGAATTAAAAGTGATGGCTGATAATATTTTATTTGAAATCAAGAACGGTCCACCGTTTGTGTATAGCTAATATTTTTCTTAACAATTTGTAATATTAAAGCAAATTTTATTTTTGTTTTGGTTTTATAGACTTGTTAATAAAAGGAGATTTTATGACCAATATTAGAACCGTTAATTTATTTGCTAATCAAGGGAAATCGTTTGTGCATTCAGCAAAAAAACAAGCAATGAACTTAAACGGTATACATTTTGCTCCTAAAAAATTATCTTTAGATTTATTAGAAATATCTAAAAAAGCAAAAACTAGTGTTGAACAAGCTGTAAAAGATTACTTTGCAGCAACTAATAATGATGCTAAAGAAAAAGCATATAATATTATTGATAGATATATTCAAAAAATCGCAAAAAAAGAATTTATATCTTCTGGAGAATCTTCTTTTGAAGATCATTTACAAAATGTAAGGCTACGCTTTTGGAGGATTATAAATAAACGAAAAGAAAAAGGGGTTGATGTTTCTCGTAACATCACTGCTACAATGGTAGAAGGCCAACCTAATGCTCAAATACGAGCAAAAATAAAAACAAGCCCAAATATGGAGAAATATGCAGAAGATTTTTCTTGTACAGATTTATCAACAGAAACATTTGAAAGTCAAGATCTTGTCAACTATCTTATAAATTCTATTAGAAATAAATGTAATGCAGAAATATTAAAAAATGTAATGGATGGAATTGACATTAAGCTACTAGAAGAAAAGTACGACCTTACTCGAAGGCGGATTATTGAACGTGCTCAAAATGGTGCAGATGAATTTAAAGCAAGATATAAATATATTTTCTCAGATAAATTCCTTACAGAAAGAACGAATGCTGGATTAAAAGTAGAAAGAAATCCTGTTATAAAACATTAGGATTTAAATTAAAACCTCTTTTTCGTTTTTATAAATTACATAACCTAAAGGTGCTTTAGGAGGTTTTTTGATAAACTTGCGTTTGGTATAAATTACTCCGACTTTAGATGGCTGAGTGGCTGATGAATACTCTCTTGCAAGCTTACAACATTCAAAAATGGTTGCTTCATCAGGTTCAGCTTCTTTAACTTTAAGTAAAACGTGAGAGCCTGCGCAAAGTCTTGTATGAAACCAATAATCCTCGTCTTTTGATAGCTTTGAAATAATATAATCGTTCTGTTTATTGTTTTTTCCAATGAAGACTTCAAAATCATTAATATAAAGCTTAAGAAGCTGTTGTTCCTTTTCACCAAGAGGGAGAGGGTTAGGGGGGGCAGTAATACCAAGTTCACTTTTTATTTCTTCTAGCTCTTTTAAACAATTTGCTCTTTCAATACTATACAAAACATTTTCTAAATATTCTCTTTCTATTTTTAAATCAGCAAGCATTTGCTCTGATTTTTCTTTAGTTGTTTTGGATTTTGTATAAAGCTTAAAATATCTTTGTGCATTCTCATTTAGAGTTTTGGTTTCATCAAGCTCAATGGTTATATTTGTCCCTGTAAAGTAATTTAAAACCTCAATAGATTTTGAGTAATCTTTTTTCTGGTATAAATTTGCGGTCAAAAGTTCGCCATAAAGTTTATATTCATCAGTTTTATCGCGTTTGTTAAGCAATTGAATAATTTTATCAATAGAGTTTTTCGTTCTCTTTAACTTAGGAGTAATAATTTCTTTTAACTGATTTTTAGCACAACTTACATTTACCCCCTCTTGAACAGAAGCAAAATAGTTATCAAGTTTTTCGCTGAGAGGTAAATTTTCATCAAGAACTTTATAAAGCGGAGTTCCAATAAAAACATTATTACCTGTCGGTGGGTAAATGTACGTTTGCCCACCTTGAAGTTCTCTATAGCGGCTTTTTTCAGGCCCTACGTTGTGTGCACAACCTATTATTATTTTAGTTTCTTTGTCGTATAAAATTACGTTAGAATGTTTTCCCATAAGCTCAACACAAAGACAAAGCGAACGCTTTTGAGAAAATTCATCCATTGTTTCAAAATGAAGTTCTAGAATTCTTTCACCCTCAATTGTACACGCATCAGAGATTTTGCAACCTTCTAAGTATTTTCTTAATAACATACAAAACATCGGAGGCTGTTTGGGTATATTTATTCCTCTGCGTTCTTCGTTACTCTTAGAAATAAATGCTACGTGATAGAATTGAGGATTTATATTGATATAAAATTTTCTACTTTCTCCGTTGTTTCTCATTTGAAAAACAAAATCACGACGAGTAGGTTGCTGAATTTTTTGTAATCTAGCACCAATGAAAAAGTCTATATTTTCTTCAAAAAATTTTTGAAGTGTTATGTAGTCAATATTTACCATATTTTACACGCATTATAATATTCTAATAAATCTATGCATTCATCTGCAAGTTTTCCTAAATGAGGATACCTATCTTTTATCATCTTTAAGGTTGCGATAGCATCTATACAACTAATATCAACAATCTGGCAAGCTCTGTTCATTAAACTTTCAATAACTTCTCGACCACCTTTACCACTTGTATCTTTAAGAGCAGGATGTTCGACGAACTCTTTTAATGCATAACATTTGTTTTTAGCATCAAAAACGTACTTACTTCTAAGCTTTCTTAAAAATTCATCGTTGTTTTTAAATGTTATTTCGGGTGTAATAGATTGAATTTTCATAAATATCCTTTTATAAGTAGGGTGCGTTATTTGACGCACCCTTTTGTATATTTATCCCTATTTCAAAGATTTAATTAAATCTTTGATAACATTCTCTTGAACGGTTAACTCTTCAATCCTTGCATTAGTTTGATCAACTAATTCTTTAGGTGCATTAGCCACAAATTTTTCGTTTTTCATTCTGCTTAATAAAGAATTCTTTTCGTTAGTTAATTTTTCAAGTTTCTTTTCCTGACGTTTAACTTCTGCATCTAAATCGATTAAATCAGCAAGAGGAACGATCAGTTTAGATGTAGAAACAACTGCTGTAGCTGATTTTGGAGGAACTGTAGCGTTCATTTCAGCATAGCTAATATTATTTACTTTTGCTAATCTTCTAATATATGATTCAATCGCATTGAAGATTTCTTTTTCTCTGCCTTCAGCTCTTACTTCAACATCAACTGTAGCTGAAGTTGAAATATTGAAGCTTTGTCTTACGTTACGAAGTGAAGTAATTGTTTGGAATACCAAATTCATTTCTTCAGCCTCACTAGGGTAAGATAATTCTTCGCTATAAGTAGGAAATTCTGCAATTATAAGAGCAGAAGTATCTTTTTTACCTGGCAATAAGCCCCAAACTTCTTCTGTAATATGTGGCATAATTGGATGTAACATTCTTAAAGACATGTCAAGAACGTATCTTAATACACGTTGAGTATTTGCTTTCAATTCAGGATCTTGAAGCTGAATCTTGGCAATTTCAACATACCAATCACAGTATTCACTACGGAAGAAATCATATAAAGCGTGAGCATTTTCACCAATTCTGAATGTTGACATATTTTCGTTAACCAATTTAGCAGTTTCATTTAATTGGTTAAGAATCCACTTATCAACAAGAGTTAATTTTGATTTATCGATAGGCTTGTCGTCAACACCTTCAAGGTTCATAAGTACAAATCTTGAAGCATTCCAAAGCTTATTAGCAAAGTTCCTTCCGTATTCAAATCTTTCATCAGAAATCTTGATATCTTGACCGCCATAAGTGCAAAGAGAAGTCATTGTAAATCTTAAAGCATCACAACCATATTTTTCAATAATTTGAACAGGATCAATTGTGTTGCCTTTAGATTTAGACATTTTTTGACCTTTTTCATCACGTATTAGACCGTGAATATAAACAGTTGAGAATGGAGCTTTTCCTGTAAATTCTAAGCCCATTGTAATCATTCTAGCAACCCAAAAGAAGATGATATCAAACCCTGTTACAAGAGTTGTAGTTGGGTAGAATTTTTTGAAATCATCTGTCTCAGCATTAGGGAATCCCATAGTAGAGAATGGCCATAGACCTGATGAGAACCAAGTATCAAGACAATCCTCGTCTTGAACATAATTAGCTGGATCTGGATTTTCTTTAGCAACAACCATTTCTCCAGTTGTTTTGTGATAGTACGCTGGAATTTGGTGTCCCCACCATATTTGACGAGAAATACACCAATCACGAATGTTTTCCATCCAGCCTAAATAATTCTTTTCCCATCTTTCAGGTATGAATTTAATTCTACCATCTTTAACTGCAGCAATAGCTTCTTTTGCAAGTGGTTCCATTCTTACAAACCATTGTTCAGAAAGAAGCGGTTCAATTGTAGTATTACAACGTTGACATTTGCCAACATTATGTTCGTGGTCTTTTATTCTTAATAAGAAGTTGTTGTAGCTTAACATTCCAACAGTTTTTTCACGAGCTTCGTATCTATCTAAGCCATGTAAATCTTGAGGAACTTCTCCACAAGCTTTCATTTTACCTTCTTCATCAATCACCCAAATTGGAGTAAAATTATGACGTTTTCCGACTTCATAGTCATTAGGATCGTGAGCAGGTGTAATCTTAACAGCACCAGTACCAAAAGATTTGTCAACATACTCATCGGCAATAATAGGGATTTGACGCCCACTAAGTGGTATCATAACCTTTTTACCGATAAGTTCTGAATATTTTTTATCGCTTGGGTGAACTGCAATTGCAACGTCTCCAAACATTGTTTCAGGACGAGTTGTTGCAACGATTATTGCTCCAGATTCGCCAACTAGTGGATAAGAAATTTCCCACATATGGCCTTGTTCTGTTTCGTATTCTGTTTCGATATCAGAAATAGCTGACATACAACGAGGACACCAGTTAACAATATATGCACCTTTATAAATCAAACCTTTATTATATAGAGTTACAAAAACTTCTTTAACAGCATCTGAACAACCTTTATCGAAAGTAAATCTTTCTCTTGAACGGTCAAAAGATGCTCCTAATCTTTTAAACTGGTTTAAGATTGCTGATTTATGTTCATTAGCCCATTCCCAAGTTTTTTCTACAAACTTCTCACGTCCTAAATCATGACGAGTTAGTCCTTCTTTTGCAATTTCTCTTTCAACAACGTTTTGAGTTGCAAGACCTGCATGGTCAGTACCAGGAAGCCAAAGAGCTTCATAACCAGCCATTCTATAATAACGAGTTAAGATATCTTGAAGAGTACCGTCCAATGCGTGTCCCATATGTAAAACACCAGTGACATTTGGAGGTGGAATTACAATTGTATGTGGTGGCTTTGTAGATTGTGCATTAGCTTTAAAATATCCGCCATCTTCCCAAAACTTATACATTTTTTCTTCTGTAGACTTAGCGTCATAAACTGTAGGTAAATCTTCAATTTTTATCTTAGTTTCCATAATAATCCTCTCTATTATTTCAGCTATGTAAATTTTACCACAAAGAAATATTATAAATAACGAAAACAAACTTTTATTTACATAAAATATATAAAAAAACACAGGCATTAATAATACCTGTGTTTTTTTTGTTCATATAAAGATTATTAGAACATCAAACCAGCTTCTCTAGCAGCATCAGCAAGAGCAGCAACTCTACCGTGGTATAAGAAACCGCCTCTGTCAAATACAACACATTCAACGCCAGCAGCTAAAGCTTTCTTAGCAATAGCTTCTCCAACAACCTTAGCAGCTTCGATGTTACCACCGTGAGCTAATTTTTCTTTAAGGTCTTTGTCTACTGAAGATGCTGAACATACAGTTACGTTCTTTTCATCATCAATAAGTTGAGCATAGATGTGTTTTGTACTTCTATAAACTGCCAATCTAGGGAATTCAGTTGTACCAGCCAACTTTACTCTGATTGTTCTGTGTCTTTTTTGAACTTTTGGTTTTCTAATTTCTTGTTTTATCATTTTTGGTTATCCTTTCTATTACCCGAACCTGCTTGACACCACTCAAGGGTTCATTTGGGCTTATGTTATATGCTATTTTGCGCCTGTGCAATCAGAGATTGCTACACTTCATTTCGCTTACGCTACATTCCGTAACGGCGCTGACGTAGTGTTTCGCCCTGCTCGCATTTGCCTACGCAAACGCGACACCGGCTCACACCGAGCTGCGCTATTTCTTACCAGCTTTACCAGCTTTACGCCTGATGTATTCACCTTCGTATTTAACACCTTTTCCTTTATATACTTCAGGTGGACGTTTGCCTCTGATGAATGCTGCAACATCACCAACTGCTTGTTTGTTAGTACCAGCAACTGTAATTTTTGTGTTAGCTTCAACAGAAAGAGTAATACCTGCTGGAGGCACAATTAGAACTGGGTGAGAATAACCAAGAGCCATGTTTAGGTTAGAACCTTCCATGTTAGCACGGTAACCAACACCAACGATTTCTAATTTTTTCTCAAAACCTTTTGAAACGCCTTCAACAGCGTTTGCAATTAAAGTTCTGAATAATCCGTGTAAAGCACCAGTTTTTCTATCGTCTGAGTTTGGTTCAACGATAATATTGTTTTCAACAACTGAAACTTTAACTTCATCTCTGTATGCAACAGTTTCTGTTCCTTTAGGACCTTTAACTGTAACTAAATTGTTTTCTATCTTAACTTCAACTCCTGAAGGAATTGCGATAGGTTTTTTACCAATACGTGACATATTTTTCTCCTTTTTTAATCAAGCCTTTCTGCCAATTACGCTTGAAAACTATTTACAAATCTACGGCTTAGTAGATATAAGCTAGAACTTCACCACCAAGGTTTTCTTTTCTAGCCTTACGGTCTGTTAAAAGACCTTTGCTTGTAGAAACTACAGCAACACCCATACCACCTAAATCTTGTGGTAAGTTTTTAGCTTTACAATAGTTTCTTAAACCAGGTTTAGAAACTCTTTTTAAGCTTGTAATAACAGGTTTGTTGCTTTCGTCATATTTAAGTTCAATTGAAAGAGTTTTTACAACACCTTCAACTTTTTCTTCATAGTTAGAAATATAACCTTCTTCTTTTAAAAGTCTTGCTAAAGCAACTTTTAATTTTGAAGATGGCATTTCTACTGAAGGGTGAGAAACTGCATTAGCGTTTCTAATTCTTGTTAGCATATCTGCTATTGGATCTGTATACATTTTTACATCCTTTTCTTTTGCGGACTTCCACGAATCAAGTACAGCAAAGTCCAAACTACTTTGTATTAACCCTATCGGGAGTATCCATTCTACTCGTCACTTGCTAAGCTAATTGTTGCTCATATAAAAGCGTATCTTAGTAGTCTGACAAAATTAAGTCTACCATGACCTATGTCGATTTGCAAGCTAAAAATAACTTTTATAACTAATTGTTAAGGGATTTAGACTTTATTAAACTTTAAGTAAAAAAGACTTACATTTCTGTAAGTCTTTTAAAATTGCTCCAGGCCAGACTTGAACTGGCACCGAGGGTGAACCCCGATTGGATTTTAAGTCCAACGCGTCTACCGATTCCGCCACTAGAGCTCGTGCAAAATCTTGAACTATTTAATAGTATTATAAAAAAAATTATAAGTCAAATAAAAATATTACTAAAAAAAAGAATCCCTTACTAGAGATTCTTTTTTTTAGTGATTTTATTTAGCTTAAGCTTCTGCATTTTCAGCTTTTTTGCCTAACATTTCTTGAAGCTTGCTCATAATTTCTTCACTTTTTTCCTGGGCATCAGATACTATATCATCTGCTTTTTTCTGAATATCTTTCACAGTAGCATCAGTTTTCTTAGCTAAATCAGAAGCCATTTCTCCAAGCAT
Organism: Candidatus Gastranaerophilaceae bacterium; assembly: GCA_045651505.1. Taxonomy (GTDB): domain Bacteria; phylum Cyanobacteriota; class Vampirovibrionia; order Gastranaerophilales; family Gastranaerophilaceae; genus CAG-196. Next base: position 48,262 of record JAZRSL010000023.1, read on the forward strand.
TTCTCTGGTTTCTTCCCCTGATTTTGGAGCTAAAAGAATACCTGCAACAGCACCTAGCGCTGCGCCGACTGCAAAACCTGCTAAAAATCTCATTACTGACATATATTTTTTCTCCTTCAATCGTAGTTTAACTAATATGATAAATTTTTATATCGGTAAAGTGTGCTAAATAAAAAGTTTATTTTTTAGCAAACATTTTAAACGCAGAACAAAGTCCACCAAAGAACCCTCTTGCGGCTTTACCTGATAATTTTGATACTTGACCTAAAAGTTTAAGCGGAGTTTTTGATAAAAATTGCTTAACTTTTTTAACGCCCTCGTCAGCTTTAATAATTATTCCACTAACTATTTCTACTGATTTATTTATATTTTTAAGAGTTGGCTCAAGCTCTGTCTTAACAATAGTTGTTGTCTCATCAATATTTCTTGTTAAATGCGAAATATCATATAAAACTTTTACAAGCATAACCCCAACTAATACAACAATAATTCCAGTTGCATAAGCTAAGAAAGTTAAGCCTTGATATAATTGTGCTGTCTCCATTTATTTACCTCATTTTGTATAATTTTTGATAGGGATACATTTAGCCCTATTTTCCCCCTAATTAAAATCGTAATCGTTTACTTCTTCTAATTCTTTAGCTTTTCTCATTTTAGAATTTTTAAGCATGCTTCCAAAGCGTTTATATTGTTTTTCTAGTTTATATTTAAGCAAATCAATAGATTCTAGAGCTTGTTTTTTAGCTTCATTAACTTCTGGTGAATATTTTTCAGCTAAATCACAAACCGTACCTTTAACCTTTTCTCTCATTTCTGATCCTGGACAAGGTGCATAAAGAATTCCAGCGACAATTCCGCCGATTACACCAGCTAAAAGACCTAAGCCAAAGCCTATTGAGGATTTTTCTTTACTCATAACATACCTCTTTCTTTATTTTTCTGCGTTATGTAATTATACCATATTTCCGAGCATAGATAAACCCTTTACTATAAATTTTCCAGCTCTTGATTTTCTAAATGCATTTATAGCTCTTGAATTTATTTTTAAAAGCAATATTGCTAATAAAAGCTTTGAAAGATTTTTTAGCACAAAGCCTTCTTGCTTTTCTTTAAATCTAATAACATAATCTTCTGATAACTCAACAGATTGTTCAGATATTTTTTTAACTAAACAGGAGAGTTCACGTATTTTAGGATTAGCTTCTTCCACAGTTTCATTAAGCTCAATAACAGCTTTATCCAATCTCAAAAGGTTTTGTATAACAGTTACAGCTATAATAATTTCCGCAATAAAAACTATTGAAATTAATATTGTATAAACCATGTGCTTCCTATCTTTTTTTGGATTATAATTAAATTATATTTTATTGTCGTTAAAAATAAAATACGCTTGGAGGATTATTTTCTTTATGAAATTAAGATTTTATATATCACTAATTATTGCAAAACTATCATATCTATTTTTAAAAATTACAAAATTATCCTCTGGAACAGCAATTATTGGGCTTTTAACATTGAAAATTTGTCCTAACTTTTTAAATTTTGTTAGTCCATTTATTAAAAAGAAAAAAATAAATATAACAGGAACAAATGGTAAAACCACTACTTCAGGACTTATTACACATTTGCTAAAATACAATAAAGAAAAAGTTATAAATAACACTTCCGGCGCAAATATGCTTAATGGAATCGTTAATACGCTCGCGTTACAGACTTGCCCGTTTTTCCCCGCTGATTATTCTGTGATCGAGACAGACGAAGCTTTTTTAGAAAAAGTCTACGGCAAGTTTAACGGTGATTATTTATTAGTAACAAACCTCTTTGAAGATCAGACTGATAGGTTTGCAAACCCTAATTACACTAAGTCTCTTATTCAAAGAGGAATTGATAAAAACCCAGAAGTTCAGCTTATTCTAAACGCAGACGAGCCAATATCTGCAAGTTTAAAATCAAATAAGGCTCCTATTTACTATGGGATTAATAACGTTTTCAACGCTGATGGAAATATTATTGAGTACGAAAAACGCACTTTTAATTGCCCAATTTGCGATAAAGAATTAAATTATTCAAAGAATTTTTACTCTCAACAAGGTCATTATTCATGCGATTGCGGATACAAACGTCAAGAGCCAAAGTATTTAGCTGATATTAAACTTTATGAAAAGCACTTAGAAATTAGTCTTAAAGATGAAATCTTCAATATTCCATTAGTAGGGCTCTATAACGCATATAATGCTCTTGGCGCAATAGCTTTAGCAAAAGAACTCGAGCTAAATAACATTATTAAAAACCTAAAAACATTTAAAGTAGCTTTCGGAAGGAGCGAAAGACGAAAATTAAAAGATAACGACACTTTAATACAGCTCATTAAAAACCCAGCAGGAACAAATGAAGTATTAAAAACAGTTGATTTAGATTCAAATATTTTAATTGCAATAAACAACAACATCGCTGATGGAAAAGATGTTTCTTGGATTGAACAAGCAGAGTTTGAAAAACTAAAAGATGCTAAAAAAGATATAGTAGTTACAGGACTTTGCTCTAAAGAAATGTGCGAAAGACTTCGAAAAGCTGGAGTTAAAAACATTAAAGAAATTTCTAATATAAAAGATGCTGTAAAATATATTTCAAAATATGCTGATGGAGATATTACAATATTAACAACATATACAGCACTCTTAAAAATAGATAAAATTAAGGAGATTAAAAAATGCTACTAGGCGTAAATATAGACCACGTCGCGACATTAAGAAATGCTAGAGGCGGACACGAGCCTGATGTAATTACTGCTGCAAGAATTTGTAAAGTATGTGATGTTGCCTCAATCACAACTCATTTAAGAGAAGATAGAAGACATATTAAAGATGCTGACGTAGAAGCCATTAGAATGTTACCTAGAACACGTTTAAATCTAGAAATGGCAATGACAAAAGAAATGCAAGAAATTGCTTTACGCTTACGACCTCATGCAGTTTGCATTGTTCCTGAAAAACGCCAAGAGGTAACAACAGAGGGTGGGCTTGATGTTGCAGGTCAATTAGACTGGGCAATTGAATTTACAAAACCTTTGATAGAAAAGAATATTGAAGTAAGCTTTTTTATAGACCCAGATGTTCACCAAATAGCTGCAGTATCTAAAACTGGAGCTCCATTTATTGAGCTTCACACGGGGCGCTATTCAGAAGCTTTTGGAACAGAAGACGAAGAAAAAACTTTCCAAGATTTAAAAGGTGCTGCTCTTTTCGCTCAAAACTTTGGACTAAAAGTTAACGCAGGACACGGATTAAATTATCAGAATGTTCATAGAATGCATGAAATTCCTGGATTAGTTGAATTAAATATTGGACATTCAATAATTTCAAGAGCGGTGTTTGTTGGACTTGAACAAGCTGTTAAGGAAATGAAAACTTTATGTGAAGGCGGGGTAAATAAATAAACTAGCCCCCACCCTACCCTCCCCCTATAAAGGGAGGAAATAACGATATGGTTCGGCTTTTCTAAGCCGACAAAAATAAGGAAAATTAATATGACAAAATCAAAAGAAGAAGTAGTAGCAGAAATGCAATTAGTAGTCGAGCAAATGAGACTAGACGATATAGAAGAAAACCCTGATTGCGAGCACGAATATTTTACTTGCAATGCTTGCGGTGATACAAAATCTCTAGCAGGTTCTGTACAATACGGACCTTACAGGTTATGTAATGATTGCGTTCTATACGCAGAAGTTGGATTTGAGCTAGGTCAAATAAAAACAATTGAAGACTTAGTCGACGCAATGGAAGATAGGAGATTAGAAGCTGACTGCGAATTTATTAAAAACGAAGAAAAAAAGCTGACTAATTAGTTGTAAGAACAACGTACAATTAAATTTTTCTTGTTTATAGTAAAATATAGAAAGAAATCCGACTTAATACGAGGGACATAAAATGTGGGACTATACAGAAAAAGTAATGGATCATTATAGAAATCCAAGAAATGTTGGCACGATTGACAATGCTGACATGATTGGTGAAGCTGGTTCACTTGCTTGTGGTGATTCTTTAAAGATATTTATAAAACTTGACGGTAACAAAGTTGTGGATGCAAAATTCCAAACTTTTGGATGTGGTTCAGCAGTTGCTGCTTCAAGTATTCTAACAGAAATGATAATTGGTAAAACTATTGATGAAGTCAAAAAAATTACCAATAAAGATATAGCAGATGAACTTGGAGGACTTCCTCCAGAAAAAATGCACTGTTCTGTTATGGGACGTGAGGCTCTAGAAGACGCTCTTAAAAACTATTATGGAGAAGATTCTGACGAATGGGAAGAGCTTGCACTTGATTTATACGAACATGAACACGTTGGCAACAAGATAGTTTGTACTTGTTTTAACGTAACAGAAAATCAAATTTGGGAAGCAATTAAAGTAAATGGCTTAACAACAGTAGAAGAAGTTACAAATTACACAAAAGCTGGCGGGGCTTGTGGTCGTTGTAAAGGCTTAATTAAAGATATTATTGAGACTTACATAAAGAAAAACCAAGTAGAAGCAAAAGTTGAGCTAACAGCAACTCAAAAAATACTGAAAATAGGGAAGGTTATTGAACAACAAATATCACCACAACTTCAAAAAGACGGTGGAGATATTGAATTAGTCGATATTGAAGGAAATGTTGTAAAAGTAAAACTTATTGGAGTTTGTTCTGCTTGTAAAAACGCATCAATGACTTTGAAAAACTTTGTTGAAGCTGAATTAAAGGAAAAAGTCGATGATAAAATAATTGTAGAGCAGGTATAATATGAAAATTAATGCAATTAATAATCAAAAATTTGAAGCTAGAAAATTTAGATTACCTATAAAAAAAGTTGATTTAACAAATCCCGAAATTATGGCGTTAGGTAAACAAGAAGTTGAAGTAAATTGGTATAAAGTATTTGAAAACCCAAAAGCTAATGCTCTATATAAACAAGCACAAAAAGCAAAAAATTGGCAAGAGAAAGCTCATTTATATGCAGAAATGGGACATTACGATATTGTTGAATACGGTACAGGTTTAATTGGGTGGTTTAGAAAGTTATTTGATATTAGAAAAAGAGTGAATAATGATTTATTTAGACAATAATGCGACTACAAAAGTAGATGAAAAAGTTTTAGAAGAAATGCTGCCTTATCTTAAGGATGAATATGCAAACGCTTCTAGTATGTATGAATTTGCGCGTAGATCTTCAAATGCGCTTAAAACAGCGAGAGCTCAAGTACAAGATTTCTTGGGTGCAAGAGATGAAAAAGAAATAATCTTCACTTCTTGTGGTTCCGAATCTGCTAATATGGCGATTAAAGGCGTTGTTAATTGTAATAAAGAAAAACGTCATTTAATTACTACAACAATTGAACATCCTTGCGTTTTGAATGTATACAAAGAGCTTGAAAAACAAGGCTATGAAGTTGATTACATTGGTGTAAATGCCGATGGAGAATTACAAGTAGACGAGCTTAAAGAAAAACTTCGTAAAGACACAGCGATTGTTTCAGTAATGTGGGCAAACAACGAAACTGGTGTTATTAATCCTGTCGAAGAAATTGCTGAAATTATTAAAACACGTTCTCCTGAAACTAAGTTCTTTGTGGACGGCGTACAGGCTGGGGGTAAAATAAAAATTAATGCTAAAGATACATTAATTGATATGATTGGTATTTCTGGGCATAAATTACACGCACCAAAAGGTATTGGAGCTTTATACATTAAAAACGGAACAAGAATCACACCTCTTATAAACGGTGGTCACCAAGAACGAGGCCTAAGAGCAGGTACTGAAAATGTTCCATACATTGTAGGTTTAGGGAAAGCTTGCGAACTAGCTAGTGATGCGTTGGATTTTGAGCTTAAAGAAGTAAAGCGCTTACGTGACAAGCTCGAACAAGGTATTCTTAAGAATGTGTTTAATGCAAGATTGAACTCTAATTCACTAAAAAGAGTTCCTAACACAACTAATATTGGCTTCCAATATGTTGAAGGCGAATTAATCTTGTTACACTTAAGCGATTTAGGAATTTGTGCTAGTTCAGGTAGTGCTTGCACTTCAGGTTCATTAGAGCCAAGCCATGTCCTTAGAGCAATGGGAGTACCTTTTACAGCACTTCACGGTTCAATAAGATTTTCTTTATCAAGGTTTACTACTGAAAAAGAAGTTGATTTTGTTATTGAAAAAATGCCTGAAATCATGGAAAAACTTACAAAAATTTCTCCATATCAAAAAGAATTAGATATTTTAAGAAAATAAATAGAATAACAAAAAGGAAGTAGGGAATTATGTTTGAAACTATTATGCAACAACTAGGCGATTTCTTTATGGCGCATAAAGGAATTGCAATGATTGTTAACTTTTTAATAAAACACTCAAATGTTATTTTAGGAGCAATTATAAACTTAATTATAATTGGAGTTTTATGCAAACTAGCTGATACATTTAATAACAAAATGGAAAAAAGCTTGTTAAAAAGACATCCTGACTCTCCATTAATAAATTTAATGCCGATATTAACACGAATTATTAAAGTCGTTATTGTTTTTATAATCCTTGCTAGCTTCTTGCAAAGTTGTGGATATAACATAAACTCCGTAATTGCAGGCTTTGGAATCACGGGTTTGGCAGTAGGTTTTGCAGCAAAAGAAGCTATTGCAAATGTTTTTGGCTCAATCGGTCTTTTAGCTGATAGAGTTTATAAAGTAGGTGATTATATTTCTTTTGATGGCTACGAAGGAACTGTTACTGAAATCAATTTCCGCTCTACAACAATCAAAACCATAACAGGTTTTGATGTAAATATTCCTAATAATTTACTTGCAAATAACGAAATTACAAACTTAACAAAAGCAACAGAAAGAAGAATCGACTTAACTATAGATATTGAATACGGAACCCCTAATGAAAAAATCGATAGGGCTTGCCAAATACTTTCTGAAATTGCTCAAGAAAATAATGAAATAAAAGATGGAGCAATCTCATTTATTGAAAATTTAGCAGGTAGTTCTATTCAAGTAAGACTAATAGCATATACTACTGATGGAACATTAGCTACTGCTACAAATGCAAAAAGTAATATTTTAAGAGAAATTATTCATAGATACCGTGCAGAAGGTATAGAATTTGCATTCCCATCAATGAGCATTTATAACGGAAATTAAAAAGAGAACTGGATTTAAAAATAAATCCAGTTCTTTTTATATACCCCTTTTATACAATAATTTTGCAATTTATAAGATTTATCTTTACAATTCTTAATAAACCCAAAGGAAAAAGGCAATTTTTTGAAAGATATATACTTTATATATATGTAAGAGTTATATAAGCAAAGAGAGATTTTAAAATGGCAGCAGTTTATTCAGCAATCGAAAGAAATAAAAAACCAGCAGGAGCTTTAGAAATTCCTGAAAACTTTGATTTTTATTATTTAAATAAAAAAGATAGACAAATGAGATTCAACAATGGTGGAGACCCTATCTACGCTATCTTTGATAAATTAGAGCAAAGACCTCTTTCTAAAATTGCTAAAGATTTCGTTAAAGAATTAAAAGATGACGCAATCAAATTCGTTTCTACTGTTTTAAAATAATTTATTCATACCATTTGATTTTTTTATTAAATCTATTAAAATATTTGTATGATAAAGAAAAGTCTATTATTAATAGCATTATTTATTATCCTACCAGCTTTTTCTGCGTATACCCCAATATCAGATGAGCCGATTGAGAGTGTTGAACAGTTTTATAACAATAAAGCAAACGAAGGGGTAAACGAAGGGGTAAACGTAGGAATAGACAAACAGCCGCCAGAGTTTGAATATACAACTTCTGAGCCTCAAGAATCTGTTTATGTAGAACCTACTAAAGACTATGCTGGTATTTATAACAGTCTAGAAATACCTAGTCACTCATATTTACACAATATTGATCCAGATCAGTATTATGATATGAAAGATGCAACTTGGGCTCCTTATCCACTACTAAGGTTGAATTCATATATTTATTTTAAAGATAAAGCTATTGAACCGGGATATTATTTATTAACACCAAGAGAACATAAAGGGAAATGGTACTTGCTTTTTAAACAAAACGGAAAAGTTTCACATATTATTCCTGTTTACGAACGAGACATCATACCTGAATTATTTTACGAAAAACATTTAACTAAGCCTAAATTAACTAAGGCTCAAAAAATACATATGGGAGTTTTAGATTTTTTAGGCAAATTTGATAGTACTAAGCGAAAAGAACCCATAAAATCTTATATGGAGATTAATGATTTAGAAAATCATTTTGTATCAATTATTATTTATTATGGAAATCATAAATACTCTACCATTTTTAGAACCATAAAATTATAGAGATCTAAAAAGCAAACTTTACTGATACTAATATTCAAAATATAATATTTTTATGAAAATTAAAATTATTGCATTAGGAAAAATAAAAGAAAAATTTTTAAAAGATGGCATTGATGAATTTCTAAAACGCCTTACTCCTTATACGAGTATTGAAATAATAGAGCTCACTCCTGTTGAAATCAAAGATGGAAATCTTATCCAAAAAGCTCTAGAACAAGAAAGTGAAAAAATTTTAGCAAATATAAAGCCTAATTCATACGTAATTACATTAGAAATTCTTGGCAAACAACTTTCTTCTGAAGATTTTGCACAAAAAATTAATGAAATCACAATTTCTGGGATTAGTGAACTTGTTTTTATAATTGGCTCTTCTTGCGGTATAGCTAAAAGCGTTTCTGAGAGAGCTAATTTCAAATTAAGTATTTCTAAAATGACATTTTTACATCAATTTGCAAGACTATTACTCGTAGAACAAATTTATCGAGCATTTAAAATACTAAAAGGTGAAACTTATCATAAATAGAAACGAACACCTTAAGTACTATACCCGACCATACATGTCTTCGTAACGAATAATATCCTCTTCTATTAACAAATCTCCCATTTGAGCTTCTATAATTTTAAGAGGTTCATCATAAGGGTTTTGTAATGAGTGAATAGCTTTTACTGCAATGTCAACACTTTCACCAGGACTTAATATCAATTCTTTGCCGTCTAAAACAACCTTAGCCATTCCTTCAACAACCACCCAATGTTCACTTCTATGATTATGAGATTGCAGAGAAAGTTTTTGACCAGGATTTACCTGAATAAGTTTGCTTAAAAAACCTTTCCCCATGCCAGTTACCGTATAATAGCCCCAAGGTCTATATACAGTTTTATGAACTTTATGTGTATCATCATTTTGTTTTTTTAATGTATCATATATTTTCTTAACATCTTGCGCTTTATCTGCCTTACAAGCCAATACTGCATCCTCAGTTTCAACAACTACAACATCTTCCAGACCAATTGTAGCTACAAGTTTTGAAGATGAATACATGAATGAATTTTTAGAACCTTCGTCAAGAACGTGTCCAATCTTTACATTTCCTTTTTCGTCTTTTTCACTAACATCATAAATTGATTTCCAACTTCCTAAATCTTTCCAATCACTTTTTAAATCAACTAACGTTATTTTCGAAGTTTTTTCCATAACCGCATAATCTATAGATATATTAGGCATTTTATCAAATTCCATAAATGGTATTTCTGCAGATTTGGTAAAATCAAAATTACCTAATCTGTTATAAATATCAGGAGCGCATTTTGCAACTTCTTCTAATAATGTAGAAGCCTTAAACATGAAAATACCGCTATTCCAGTAATAATTACCATCTGTTATATATTTTTTCGCTAAATCAGAATTTGGTTTTTCAACAAATTTATCAACTTTATAACCACTTAAAACTTTTTCAGTAGAAACATTAATATAACCATATCCAGTTTCCGCATAAGTCGGCTTAACCCCAAAAGTAACAATAAAACCTTGTTCTGCTATTTTTTCAGCTTCTTTTACAGTTTCTGAAAAACCCTTTAAATCTTTTACTAAATGATCGGCAGGAACTACTAAAACAATCGGATCATCTTTAGTTGTTTCAGATAAATATTTTACAGACAAAATTATTGCAGGCGCGGTATTTTTGGCAATCGGTTCAGATAATACATTTGGACTTTCAGTTAATGAAGATAATTGATATCTAACATTAGGCGTGTGCTTAACACCAGTTATACTTATAATATTTTCCACAGGCATACATTCTTTTAATCTCAAAAATGTATCTTGTAATAAGCTTTCTGTTTTTTGAATATTTAAAAGCTGTTTTGGATACAATTCTCTTGATAATGGCCAAAGCCTACTTCCTGAACCACCTGCTAATATTAATCCGTACATTACATTATCTCCTTAAATTTAAACACTTGCTGTGTTAAATTGCATTTCATATAAATGTTTATATCTACCGCCTTCTTTTCGAATTAATTCATCATGAGACCCTAACTCAACTAGTTCCCCTTCGTTAAGAACGGCAATTCTATTTGCATTATGAATAGTAGATAATCTATGAGCAATAACAAAAACGGTCCTGTTTTGCATCAAATTATCTAAAGCTTTTTGAACAATAGCTTCTGATTCATTATCAAGAGCAGAAGTCGCTTCGTCTAATATTACAATAGGAGAATTTTTTATTAGAGCTCTTGCAATTGCAACCCGCTGACGTTGCCCACCAGATAATGATGCTCCACGTTCACCAACTATAGTATCAATTCCATCTGGTAATGTACTTAGAAATTCATCTAAGTGAGCCAATTTTATCGCCTCTTTAATTTCACTATCTGTTGCATTAGGTCTGCCCATCAATATATTCTCTTTAATCGTACCTGAAAACAGATAATTATCTTGGAACACAAAAGATATATTATTTCTTAAGCTCACAATATCATAATCTCTTATGTCAATTCCATTAATTTTAATAGCACCAGAAACAACGTCATAGAAACGAGGGATTAAATTTACGACAGTTGATTTACCACCACCTGAATTTCCAACTAAAGCGATTGTTTCATTTTGTTGAACTAAAAGGTTAAAGTTTTTCAGTACAGGAATGCCTTTTTCGTACTCAAACATAACGTTTTCAAAACTAATTTCTCCAATCTTATCTAGAGATTTTGCTTCTGTTGTATTCTTTATTTCAGGAATAAGTTCAAATAATTCAAAAACACGTGCCATTGCAACAAATGTATTTTGTAAATTAGTAAGAGTTAAGCCTAAACTTTTAGTTGGCTTGTATAGCAATAATAAAGAAGTAACAAATGAGGCAAAGCTTCCTGCTGTCATTTCTCCAGATAAAATCAAGCTGTTACCATAATTCATAACGATTGCTATACCAATTGAACATATAAAATACATTATCGGTGACATCCAACCTACACGTTTGGTTAAAGACATAGTTAAATCAAACTGTGTTCTGACTTGGTTCTCAAATTTTTGGTTTTGGCTATCTTGCAAATTATATGCTGTAATTATTTTGTTTCCTGCAAAGGTTTCGTTGAAATTGGTTGTCATATTACCGCCAACAACCATTGAGGCATTTGATACACTTTTAATTTTTTTACGTATCAAAGTAACTGGAGTAATTGCAAGAGCCATAACTCCAACGCCGATTATTGCAAGCTTCCAAGAATTTACTAATAATACGATTACTAAAGCGACAAGTTCAAAAATCGAAAGAATAAAAGATTTTAAGGTTTCAATTAGTTTTTTTGAAGCTTGGTCGGGGTCTGATAAGAATCTACTTAAGACAAGTCCGGAAGAGTTTATATCATAGAATTTTGTATCTAAAGCTGTGAGCTTGTGAAATAAATCAATTTTTAATGAGTTTGACATTTTATTGCCAGTCCACTCAGAAAGATAGTTACAACTATATTTTAATAATCCTTGAATCAGTGCAAAAATTACAATACCGATAGGAATAAATTTTATAAGAAAAGATTGTAAATATATTGTATGCCCCCATAATTCGTAAACTTGCGTTTCATTACCATTAACAACAAAGTCCATATATGGTCTTAAAGAAAACGCAACAACACCATCTAATAAGCCTAATGGCACTGCTAATAAGAATAACAATAATGTCCTTGGCAAAACAGTTTTAATATATGGGTACATTCTGTTTAGTAAATAACCATAACGAAAAGCATCTTTAGTGCTTGTATTTTTAAGCTTTAACAACGAATCTTCCATCAAACTCCTCTTAATATATAATTATGATTTGTAATTACTACATTATTTTAACATGAACAAAAAATAAAATCTTTTTGAATATCTATAAAAAAATAAAAGTTACAAAATAAACAGTCAGGTAATTTTATAATACTAAAAAGTCTATTTAAACATGTTTGTGGTAGTATATAATTAATTGGAGAGGATATGTAATGATTAGTTTTTTATTAAAAATGTTGGGAGATCCTAACGAAAAAAAAGTTAAAAATATAATGGGTATAATTGACCATATTAATTCTTTAGAACCTGAGTTTGAAAAACTCAGTGATGAAGAATTAAGAGCTAAAACCACAGAATTTAAAGAGATTTTGGCAAAACGTCCAACTTCAGATAACGAAAAAGCTGATAGAATTCTTGAAAAGCAAGCTCTTGATAAGATACTTCCAGAAGCTTTTGCAACTGTGCGAGAGGCTGGCAAACGTGTTCTTAATATGCGTCACTTTGATGTTCAGTTGATTGGTGCATATTTTTTGCACAATGGTCATATTGCTGAAATGAGAACAGGTGAAGGTAAAACTCTTGTTGCTACCCTTGCGGCTTATCTTAATGCTCTTACAGGAAAAGGCGTGCACGTTATAACTGTAAACGACTACCTTGCAAAACGTGATAGCGAGTGGATGGGACAAATTTATAAATTTTTAGGATTAACTGTTGGAGTTATACTTTCTAACCAGCACGATGCTGAAGAATTTGAACGCAAACGTGCAGCTTACGCTTGTGATATCACATATGGAACAAATAACGAATTTGGGTTTGACTACTTACGTGATAACATGGCCGCTTCAAAAGAAATGCTAGTGCAAAGACCTTATAACTATGCAATTATTGACGAAGTAGACTCTATCTTAATCGACGAAGCTCGTACCCCATTAATCATAAGCGGTCGTGTTGAAAAATCTGCAGATACTTATACATTAATGGCTAAAGTTGCCCCTCAATTAGAAAAAAATAAAGATTATGAGGTTGATGAAAAGAATAAAAACGTTATTTTAACAGAAGATGGTATTGATAGAGCTCAAGAAATAATTGGTTGTAAAGATTTGTTCGATATCAATACTCAACATGCCCATGATTTGCTGAATGCGTTAAAAGCAAAAGAACTATTTATAAAAGACACTGATTATGTAGTTAAAGAAGGCGAGATCATGATTGTCGATGAGTTTACAGGTCGTTTAATGCCTGGGCGTCGCTGGTCTGATGGGCTTCATCAAGCTATAGAAGCTAAAGAAAATGTCGAAATTCAAGACGAAACTCAAACTTTAGCGAGCATAACTTTCCAAAACTTGTTCAGATTGTACCCAAAACTTTCAGGTATGACAGGTACAGCTATGACAGAAGAAGCTGAATTTGGAAAAATTTATAATCTTCCATGTACGGAAATCCCTACAAATAGACCCGATATTAGAATTAATTACCCTGATGTAATTTATAAAACAAGAAAAGTTAAGTACGATAAAGTTGCCGATGAGATTGAAGCCATGTCAAAACTGGGCAGACCGACTCTGGTTGGTACAATAAGCATTGAAAAATCTGAATACTTA
>JAZRSL010000024.1:0-6238 GCA_045651505.1 Candidatus Gastranaerophilaceae bacterium
TACAGGGAGGGGAAAATGATATATGCACCAGATTGAGCAACACTCTATAATATATGGAGGGGGATTTTTTAGCTAAAAGTAAAGTTGTTATATTTATTAAAGGTGTACTTTTTAAAGGTAATAGCTAATGATGTAAAAAAATCAGTTGTTGCTAAATATTCTGAAATTATAACGGATTTGGTATGTGGCTTTGATATAGGCTTTTATAGAGGTGAAAATTATCGACCCATTAAACAGTAAGTGCCATAAGTGAAATTACCTACGGCTCTTTATCTGTTTGATATAATATTGGAAAAATCTTTAATTATGATAATTTTGATATAATCTTGTTAATTATTTGTATTATGACCAACCTTTTTGACAATTTCTGCTTCTGGTATAGTAAAGACAAAAAATAATTAAAAGGTAGGTAAAAACTAAACTAGTTCACTTATTAACTGATAACCTTTTTTATTACCCACCCAACATTTCACTGATTGAAAGTAATCCAAAATCATCTTAGGTGTAATCTCCTTTTCTGGGCGTATGTTCAACAATTCAAAAATTCTTGTCAATTCATTAACTATAGTTTCATTTGAATATCTACAACCAATATTGAAAGTGTTTTTGACAAGTTTGATGACCTTATTTCCCTTACGCTCGGAGAGTATCATTTCCTCGTTTATCTTCTTCTGATTATATTTCAGTTCCTCTATCCTTTCTGTACCTAACAACTCCCAAGCGTCAACAATGAAAGAATCAATTTTACGTATTTTATTTATAAAATTCAAAGCATATTCTGATAATGGTTCTTCAATCTCAGAAAGGAGCTGCACAATTTTTCTGCGCTTGTCTTTTACCGAACGTGCGGCTCTGACAATCTTTAGTTTTTTATCTTCTTCATCGTAATTACATAGCGTGAAAGTTGGATTAAAAAAATGGCAATCATTGTACCATTCCACAATGGATTCTTTGGACTGAAATCTGCCTTGCACAAGTACCTCGTTAATCTTATTATCTATAGCAAACCAATTTTTAGTAAAGTCTGGATATTGGAATTTACGGAATGGTAAAGTTTCCAAAGCTTCACCAAAAGCAAAACGACTCTCTAGGCTGTCTGCATTATTATATAATGTATTGATGGTTGTGTATGCAAACTCGTGAGCTGATATTTCCCATTCTATCTGTTCCCTTGATTTAACTACTATTTCTCGATTTATTCTATATATATGAGTGGCTGAATTTATGCCATTACGAAATCTACCACATATTTGTATGCAGTCTGTATCGACATCAAGCATTGTATATTCCGCATTATATGGGTCTGTTATCATTACTAAATCTGGTTGATAATCAAGATCCAAATCAAAAGCTGTAAAATATCGAGCTGTAAAAAAATTGTACTTTTTCATTGTGTCAGCACTCCATTTCATATATGCATTTGAAAATAAATATTCACGATTTAATTTATCACAACTTTTGGGAGCGCAATAAACAGCTGACTCATCCAATATGTCAAAATGTTTCATTATCGAGTATATTTCAGTGATAGAATTTATGAAAAAGCATATTGTTCCATTATGATTTTGCAGATATTCATCAATAGCTTTAACTATGTTATATGTATGAGTGACAGTTATTTTTTGTTGGTAATCATAATTAACAGTTATATCTATAATCTCAAAATTATTTTCTTCAAATCGTGGGTCACTAAATCCAATAGGTGTAGCAGAAACCAATGCTTTTTGATTAAACTTAAAAAAGTCATTCATATGCACAACTACATCTATTCTGTAATCAACATCTTTAACCAATTGCTGACATTCGTCAATTAGTAAAAAGAATTCTTTATAAATATTGATTCCGCATTTTTTACAAGCTAATTTAACCCTAGAAAAACTTTCTGGAGTAGTCATAATTTTGTATGCATTGTTATCATTTAGATATTTAATTATTCTTTGGTGCTTGACACCTTCATAAACACCTAACAAATTAGGATATTTGTTGCACTTGCTAACAATTACTGGAACATTAGGCACTACTATTATTGAATTTCTATCTGTGTTAAGTTCCAAAGTTGTAGCACCACATCCTGGTATTCTCTTTGATAATATGCAGTTTGACGGAATCTTATCCATTACTTCAGATAGGTATTGACCTTTAGTTAATGTAATCATAATCCATTTTCATTTAAGTAGTCCATAAAATCATCTGTTCTTCTAATGCTGAAAAATAGCTTTCCGAATTTAAACAGTACTCTCAAATTAACAAAAGCCTGTGTTTCTCTTAAAAAAGGGATGCTAGCTACATTGCATTTATTATCAACCAATTCTCTTATCTTACTTTCTTTAGATTCCTCAAAACTAAATTTAGAAATATAAGATGGAAACACTCCAAAATCTTCATAATCTCCAGTTTGAAGATAGTTTAACAGCCATTGCCAACTGTCATCATTGAGTTGGTATTTCAATCCTGTTACCCCTTGACAGCTTATCCAAGCTTCATCTTTAATTTGAATATTCAGTTGCTTGCCCTGTTTCATCAATAATTTGAGTTTGCGATGTGCAGCTTCGTTATCGTACGCTAATGGGAATGCTATTGTTTGCATATTTTTCAAGGTTTTAAAAAGGGAGATTGCTCTCCCTTTTGATTAACTATTAGGCTGCATTAACCGCATTGTTGATAATGCTTTCAATTTCTTCAGTTCGTTTCAAACAGAACTTAATTTGCTTACGGTAACTAATGTTAAATGTCGCACAAATGTATCTATCTCCATTTTTAGCTATAAAGTCATTTTCGAAATGACATCTTAACGTTGAGTTGATAAACTGACGAAAGAGGTATATTCTTGGGTCAACTTCTGTAGCCTCTAAAGGATGTTCTTCTGCGTTGTATCCGTTCAACAATCCTATTTTACCACTCATTGCCCCTATCATAGTTTCAACCAACTTTCCATCGGCATAAGTTTCATATTTACGAAAGAATTTTTCACGATGATTCATATTAACTATCATTTTAAGATAACCATTTTCGTTACTAAACCTAACTATTACTTCTTGAGGAATAACCATAAAGGCATTGAACAAATCGGTTACAACTTTCTGGTCAACTTTAGCATTTTGAGCTACTTCCTTTTCACCCAAGACATTTGAGAAATCAATTACGTTATTCATTTTTACAGTATTATTAGTTACATTTTTAACTTCGTTTTCTACTACTTGATTTTGAGCATTATTTTTCATAACATTAATTTTTTAATTTGTTAATAAATCATTTTACTTTTCACAATCTTCAACGGACGTCCTTGTTGTTGATTGGTGGACAAACTTTCTTTGTCTGGTATCGAAGTGTTCTTGATTTACCCTTACTATTCTTCGGAGTAAATTTCCTCGCTTCTCAATCGAAGCTTCCTATCTGGAAACGAACTTTCGATTTAACTTTTCAATGAACTCTTGTCCTTTTGACACTGCAAAAGTAAAACAAATTTTTAAACCTACAACAATAAATTACTGATAATCAAATAGTTATATGGGTACTAAAAGGTAATAGGTTTTCAGTACACAAAAAAAATGCGTACTAAAAAGTTTGACCTTTCCAGTACGCATTAGCTAAAAATCTAATATAATAATGTATATTAGTTACCAATTTCTATATATTCTACCTGTCATAGGTGGTAGTGGTTCATTTCTGTATCTGCTTAAAAGATTGCTAAGTTTACGATTAGCTACATATTTACCTTCTTTCAATATGTGTCTTTCATAATAATCTTTATCTTGAAGTCCAACAATGTAAGTCAATCTTGATATAAATAATAGTTTATCCGTTGAATCTTCTCTTGTAGTATGTCTGCCCATTAGCTCACGGTCAGCCTTTATATCTTTTAAAAAATATTGGAAAAACTCTGCAAACAAGCGTGTCCTTGGTGACTTGTCAAGAGAGACTTTTTCTTCAAATTTAATAGGAACTCCATCTTCTATAGTTCTGTTTAGTCCAAGTTCTTTTAATCGTTCGTTGCGTTCTTCTCTGTTTTTGCTATTTTCTATAATGTCATTGTATGTATTGATAAAATATTTGACAGAAGATTTCAGTATGGAAAGAGTGTATTCATCGTTAGTTTCGTAGTTTTCTCTACCGTTCTTTTTTGTTATTATCTCTGTGGCTTCTAAAATTTTTTCAGCCATTTCGTTTACTTTTTCAAGTTCAGATTGCCCATGTCCAGGTGCATTTATGCAACAATCATTTACCAAATCATTAACAAAAAGAAGCAAGTACCAGAATTTATCTAAATCAAGGTTGAATGCTTTGATAGTGTTCATTACTTCTCTGCTGTTAAAAAACTTGTCCTTAAACGATGTGTCAAGTGGTGTACGTTCTGCATAGTGTTGTTTGGTAGCTTCAATGTCACGAGGATAGATTTCCATATATCTCGCATATTTTTCCTCATCAGTCAGTTTGCATTCAATATATCTGTTAGCAAAAATAACTGGAGTACGTGATGAACAAAAATTTTCACCATCATAATCTGGAAAGAATTTGTCTGCAATTTTCCAGACATATTCTAGTAATGGTTCGTCCAGATATTTATCGTATTCATAATGCTTCGCTTTGTAATCTGGTAATTCTTGTATTTTTGGTAATTCTTGAAAATCCATAATGTTATTTTTGCTTCAAAGGTACAAAAAACTCCGCCTGTTTTAAGCAAGCGGAGTTGATATTTTAATTAAAGTAGATTCTTCATAGCTTCATCCATTTGGTCATTATCAAAATTATCTAAATAAATCTGTGTGGTTGCCAAATCAGAATGCCCCAATGCTTCACTAATAAGTGCGATATTGACACCAGATTTTTTAAGTACGCTTGCGAATGAATGTCGTGCAACATAAGTTGTAATGTTTGTATCAATGCCAAGTCGTTTGCCAAGAACCTTTAAATTAGCATTAACTTTAGCTCGCATTTTATGTATTCTGTTTTGTTTCTGCAAAGCTGTCTTGTGTTTACTACTATTAAGTATCGGGAAAATGTAGCCCATGCTTTCCACTTCATATTTCTGAATTATCTTCATAGCTTCGTATGGTATGCCAATCTTTATTTTTTTATGCGTCTTTTGGCGGACGTATTCCAATCTACCATTAACTATATTGTCTTTAGTTAGATTTGCCATGTCTGTGAAGTTAATGCCACCACAAAGATAACTGAACATGAATATATCTTTACTTAATTGAACGTACTGATTATGTCCTATAGGTTGGTCATCGTTCATAAACTTCAAAATATCTGCTTTTGATATAGCTCTCTTTTGAGTTGAAACATCAAATTTACTCAATCTGTATTCATCGAATGGATAGTTAGACTGTTGAGCGCATTTTTCTTTTATCGCTTTATTATATGCACTACGGAGAGTACGAAACATCAAACTGATGGTTGTTTCTTTATTACCTCTTGAACGCAACCAACACTCGTACCGCTCCAACCAAGCGACATCTATTATTCCAAATGGAATATCTAAATTGTTATTTGTGAAATGTATTAAAGAACTGTACGAATTAAGATAGACCAAACGATTACCACATTTGTTTTCAATCTCACATTGCAATATAATTTTTTGATAAAATCCACCTATTGAATATGGTTTATGTTTATTCGTGTCTAATAATGTGGTAGCTGTAAATGCTTTTTGCTCTGCTCGCATATCAAGCATTTTCTTTTGAACCTCAACTTTTTTATCTAAAATGATTTTTTGGATTTGTTCATAATTAGGACATTGAGGTTTTAACTCATTTTTCTTAAAATTCCAATGCTTTTTGTTAACAGAAATGCCCAAACTTTGATATTTGGTTTTTCTATCTTTTGTAACACGAAGCATTAAAGGATTTTCACCATTTGCTAATGTTTTCCACTTGTAGCAAATTACTGTAACTGTTGCACTTACCATGACTTTTTCGGTTGAAACATTGGTTGAAATCCTGGTTGAAACATTTACGTTTTAACTGACATTTTTCCACCGTACAACAGACATTTTTTTAGACATTTTGCAGAAATTATGGTCTTTGTTTTACCACCATGACATTACGTTTGAAACACCAGTTGATGCCACGGTTGAAACAAATAGGCAAAAACCGGATCAGTCCTAATTTCCAGTGGGGAATTTTGTGAAAAAGTAAGTATCTTTGTGTTATGATAAATATAAAAGAGAAGATAGAAGACCCGTTGAAGTTGTTACTGCCAAAGGCTATATACGACTACTTTGAATTAGTGAATA
>JAZRSL010000025.1:0-17326 GCA_045651505.1 Candidatus Gastranaerophilaceae bacterium
CTTTATTGTAAACAAAGGACAAGCAACATCTGAAGATGTTTTAGAATTAATGACAAAAATGTTTACAGCAGTTAAGGAAAAGTATAGAATAGAATTGCGACCAGAAATAATTTTTATTGGGGATAAAACAAAAAAAGAGGAAGAATTATGCAAAATAATATATCAAAAGACTCAAAAATAGCAGTACTTTGTGGCGGAATGTCATCTGAAAGAGAAATTTCACTACGCTCAGGCAAAAACTGTTTAGCAGCTCTTCATAGACTTGGATTTTCTAATGCTCAAATTGTTGATGTATCAGAGAATATTATGAATGACTTAAAAGGTTTTGAATACGCATACAATACTCTTCATGGCAAATACGGCGAAGATGGCTGTATACAAGGTGTTTTGGAAATATTGAAAATCCCTTATACTGGTTGTGGAGTAATGGCTAGCGCAATCTGTATGAACAAAGAATATACAAAACGGGTTATGGAAACAGCAGATTTACCACTTATAAAATCTGTTTATTTATTACCAAATGAAGACCCTATCAAGAAAGTTAACGGATTAACATATCCGCTAATGATAAAGCCTGTTTCAGAGGGTTCAAGTTTTGGAATGAGCAAAGTTAATGACAAATCAGAACTGGTAAAAGCAGTAGAAGATGCTAGAAAATATAATGCACAAATCCTTATCGAAGAATACCTTGTAGGGATAGCAGCTACTGTAGGGGTTTTAGAAAAGGACGGAAAGGCTTTTGCAACAGAGATATTAGAACTTCGTCCAAAAAATGAATGGTACGATTTTGAAGCTAAATATACAAAAGGAATGACAGAATTTATTCTTCCTGCTGAAATTTCTCCAGAAATGACAAATTTGGTTAAAGAATATGCTGTTAAAGCTTTTGAATCTTGCGGTTGCTCTGGTGTTTCAAGAGTTGATTTCTTGATTGTAGGTAGCACTCCTTACATTTTAGAAATAAACACTAATCCAGGAATGACTGATACAAGCGACTTACCAGCTCAAGCTGCAGCTGGTGGAATAAATTACGATGAGTTAGTTGATATGGTACTTCATAGCGCAGGATTAAATAAATAATGTCAGAAGAAAAAAGCAAATATAATCAAAACAGAAGACTTAAACAAGCTAGAATGCAGAGACAAGTTAGACAGTCTCAAAAAAGACTTAATAGATTGCGTGCCTTCTATAAGTTTTTTCTGTTAGTTGCTTTGACCGCACTTTGTGCATTAATTCTAAAACTTCCTCAATGGAGACTTCCTGCAGATGCCTTTGATAGCTTAGAAAGTACTTCATTAGAAATATTAAATAACCGAATCGTTCCTTCTCAAAAAATATTATCCGCTCTAAGAAGAAATCAAGTACCTAGACAACCTATATTTCTAGTAAAAACTGATGATTTAAAAAAGAGTATTAAGCAATTAGAACCGGTACAAAATGTATACATAAGACGCTTTGGTTTTCCTGCTAGACTCCAAATTATAGTAATTGAAAGAACTCCGATAGTAACAATTTCTCCAAACATTGATGTTCCTCCAATAGCATTTTTCTCAATTGATGGCAAACTAATTGGTAGAGAATATATGCCATTGGATGAAAATTACAAAACTGTTAGAGTGATAACATACGGCAGCGGAGACGATTATAGAAATTGGAGCGCACCTAAAGTTAACGATTTTAGAAAATTAGCAAACCTTGTTGAAATAGAAACTGGCGAAACTGTAGAGTATATAGATTATAGAAACCCTAAAGATGTTTACATAAAAATACCAACAGCTAATATAAGATTAGGAGGTCTTAACCCTTCTGTCTTTGATAAAATCGGAAGATTACCGTCTTTATTGCCACAAGTAAAAATGATAAATAAAAAAGTTAAGTACATCGATTTACGTTGGGACTCAAGCTATATAAAATTGGATGAATAAATGGCTAGTAGTGTTTATATTCATATACCTTTTTGTAAACAAAAATGTAAGTATTGCTCTTTTATTTCATTCGCAAAAATTGAAAAGCAATTTGAATATATTGATTCTTTAATAAAAGAAATAGATTTTTACTACAAAAAAGAAGATATTAAGACTCTTTATTTTGGTGGAGGGACTCCATCATTACTCGATATTGGGCTATTAAAGAAAGTTTTTAATAAATTCAAACTCAATCCAAATTATGAAGCAACCATTGAAATTAACCCTGACGATGCAAACGAAGAATACTTCAAGAAACTAAAAAATATTGGCTTTAATCGTATAAGCATTGGTGCCCAAACTTTTGATAATAATATTTTAAAAATTATTGGGCGGAGACATAATTCTGAGCAAACAATTCAAGCTATCAAATCAGCTCAAAAAGTTGGATTCAATAATATTAGCGTTGATTTAATATACGGCCTACCTGAACAAACTATAGAGACATTAAAAAAAGATTTAGAAACAGTCAAAAATTTAAATATTCAGCATATTTCAACATATGGATTAAAAATAGAGGAAGAATCTGCTTGGGGGAAATTCGCTCCGAAAAATATACCAGATGACGATATGCAAGCTGATATGTATTTGATAATAAATAATTTTCTTAAACAAAATGAGTACTTTAGATACGAAATCAGTAATTTTGCAAAAGAAAATCAAGAATCAAAACACAATCTAAATTACTGGAATAATCAAGAGTACTACGGATTTGGCATTGCAGCTCATGGATATATTAACGGTATTAGGTATTCTAATCCACAAACCCTAGAAGTATACCTAAAAAATCCTGTAAGCAATAGAAATGAACATTCGCTTTCACTAAAAGAACAACTTGAAGAAGAAATTTTTCTTGGATTCAGAAAAATAGAAGGGCTAAATATAATAAATATAAATAAAAAATATCAGATTGATTTTAATAATAAATATAAAAAACAGATACAAAAATACGCACCAAAATATATAGAACCAACCAGCACTGGGTATAAATTAACCCTCAAAGGGACTCTTTTAAGTAACATAATATTGGCAGACTTTATCTAACACTATAAAAATGCAATTAAATATGTTAATATAATAATAACAGAATAATGGAGAGTTTATATGAAAAAAATAAAAGGATTCACATTAGCAGAAGTTCTTGTAACTGTTGGCATTATTGGCATAGTTGCAGCAATAACGCTTCCTTTAATAAACAGATTCAGTCCTGATGCTACTAAAGTTCAATATTTAAAAACATACGATATGCTAGTAAAAACAATGAATAAAATTGCCAATAATAAAATCTATTATCCAGAAACGGTTTCTGACGGTTATAACTATAGCTATATTGAATATCCATTAGTTAATACTTCAAAAATCACCATAAATAAAAAAGATATTACAGCTGGTACTAATAAAATAGCTAGAGTATTTAGCGATTATACAGGACTAGCTTGCACAGGTTGCGAAAACAATAATTATAGTTCAAGTTACCCAGGCACGCCAATGTTTACAACAAAAGATAATGTTGGATTATACATAACAACTTATAAAGAACAAAAAACTAAAGAAATAGAAAATACATTATTTACACCTCAAAGCCCACAAAATCTGATTGATCCAACATTAGAAATAGGCTCAACTGTTCCCTCATTAAGTTCTGGCATTAGCATCAGCAACGGCCTTAGTTTCGATAGCAGCGGTATTGGCAGTAACAACATATTTATATTAACAAATAATTTTGTATACAAAACTGATATTTATGCAGATATAGATGGTACTGTTTTCAAATTCATACTCACAGCTGATGGTAAAGTTCAACCAGCAGATGATATCGGTAAAAAATACTTAAAAACTAGAAGCACTTGGAAAAATTTAAACTATTCAAATATTGACATAAAAAATAACTACCCCCCAACAACAGAATTTAAATTAACAAAATTCTTTGCCACAGAAATTAAGATTCCTGATCTAAACAATGAAACGACAACGGATTCTGACCCCACTGACGATAGTGGACCTGCTGGATATGACCCTTGTAGTGAATGTAGATTCCCTCCAAACAGTGATATATATATTTGTTATAAGAACTATACTTGTATTCTTAAAGCAGATTACGACAGAAACAAAACCAAAATAGATGCTTTGTGGGAGTATCACCAACAAAATAACAATACTGTAAATTTTAACACCTCAATTGGATATTAAAAAAAAGCAACTACAGGACTCTGTAGTTGCTTTTTTAATAGAATTAAAACTTACAGAAATTTTAACATAATATAAACAGTGCTCAAGCTTAGAGAAACTAATGTTACAACAACACCGTATTTAAGATATTCCATAAATTTAATTTGATGACCAGCAGCTGCAGAAGATTCTGAAACAATAACATTTGCAGCAGCACCAATAATTGTCATATTTCCACCCAGACAAGCACCTAACGAAAGAGCCCACCATAGAGGATAAGCAAAATTCATGCCTTGAGTAGATGTAATTTCTGCTAGCATTGGAGCCATAGTTGCAGTATAAGGAATATTATCAATAATACCTGATAAAATGCCTGATCCCCATAACATTACCATTGAAGCAATTGTCTGGGACCCTTGCGTAACATCAAGGAGCCATTTTGCCATTAATTCAATACCACCAGCAGCTTCAAAACCACCAATAATTATAAACAATCCGATAAAAAAGAATATTGTATTCCACTCTACATCGTGTAGTATTTCATGAGGTTTTTCAAATAATAATAAAACTGAAGCACCAGCCATTGCACAAACACATGTTTGGATATGTGTAATGTCATGAGTTACAAAACCTAAAATTACTAGGAACAAAACTAAAAGTGAACGAACCATTAAAGATTTATCTGTAATAGTTTTTGAATTATCAAGATTTGCAATCTGAGCCATTCTCTCTTCGGTTGCATGAAGATGTTTTTTAAACCATATCGACATTAGCGAAACAACTGTAATTAATATTAAAACTACAATAACAGTTAATTCTTTTATAAAATCCATAAAAGAAAAGCCAGCTGCGCTACCAATAATAATATTTGGAGGGTCACCAATTAATGTAGCTGTACCACCAATATTTGAAGCCAGAATCTCTACAATTAAGAATGGTACAGGATTAATATCTAATTCTTTTGCTATTGCAAATGTTACAGGCATAATTAAAATAACTGTTGTTACATTATCTAAAAATGCAGAAGCTATTGCAGTAAATATAGCTAAGCTCCATAGTATAGCCATTGGCCTACCTTTGGTTTGTTTGAGCATTTCATTTGCTACCCAATTAAACATCCCACTTCTAGTTGCAATACTTACAATAATCATCATTGATACAAGCAAAAAAATCACATTAAAATCAACAAAATTAATAAAATAATGTGGATCTAATACACCATTTACTTTTTGTGATTGTCCTAAAAGACCTAGTAACAAAGTTAATGAACCACCAACCAAAGCTACTGTCATTTTAGGAATTTTTTCCGTGGCAATAAAAATGTAAGCCACAATAAGAATTGTTGCTGAAACTACAATCGCATTAGCGTGCGCCCAGCTTGTCAAAAATTCCATTTTCTATCTCCTCTTTCAAAATTTATACAAGCCTAATCATATTACAAACAGGTTCAAGCGTAAATAGCTAGATAATATTTTCCTTATAAAATGTAAATATTTTTTACGATTTTAATGACAATTTAATACAATTAATATATTATAAACTTAGGAGATTAAAGGGAAAAGGAGTAGCTCTCGTGATAAGTAAGAAGATTGAAACAGTATATCCAGTCCAAAGTGCTTTTTCAAATGAAGAAGATGCTTTTACAGCTCTTTCTACATCAGCCTTATTAGCAAAAAGCTCTGTTCCATATTCTCACAGAAGAGTTGCTGATAATTACGTTATTATTAAACGTATCTATAAATTCCAAGCTGTTCAAAGTCGTATTACAAATAGTGAAATACAGCTACTTAAAAAATATGACTTTAATACCCTAGAATTTTCGACAATTAAACAAATTAATGATGAATTAGCATATTTGAAAAAATGGTCAACTTCATCTAATGAATTACTTAGAAAAGATGCTGATTTATTATTACAAATTCGTTGCAAAGAGCTTAAATACATTGTTGCTAGTAGATATGCGACTGTTACTGACGAAATACATAATGGCTATAAGGCACTTGAGAGATATTTTGAAGAAATATCAAAATTTTATACTCCAACAATATAAGTACTAGCAAATTTAAAATTTAGGCGTTTTATACTAAAAAAGGGATAACTATGATTGTAACGCCAATTAACAACAATATTTTAAATAAAAACAAAAAAATACAAACTAGCTTTGGACATGGTAACGAAAGCTTTTGGAAAAGCGATTATTCAAAAAAAGAAAAAGCTGTTGTTGCAACAACTACTGCACTCGGAGTGTTTTCTAGTTTAGCTGTTCTTGCTAAAATAAAAGGTCATTCAATAAAACCTAAAGATTTTTTTAATTTTTTAAAAAATGTGCCAATAAATTTCACATCAATTGCAACAATGGGTGTAGGTACTTGCCTTGGAGGACTTACTGGTGGTTACATTATAGATAAAAACCCTGCTAACAGAAAAGCTAAACGCAGAGAATCTGTAATGCAATTTGGAAATATATTAATTCCAATAGGAACTGTTAAACTAACAGATTTAGCATTAAACGCATTAAAAGTAGGTGATAAAACTATTAAAGAACAAGCAATTAGAGCAACTACCACTATTGGGGCAGTTGTTGCTGGTATTTATATTGCAAATTTTGCAATGAATAAATTATCTAACGCACTTTTTAAAAATAAATCTGAAGAAAGGGATATTAAAGGGACGGACTTATTCCCGCATGTTGATGATTTACTAGCCTCTGGTGAATATATATTGCCAGGAAATGAATACATTCGCAAAATTGGTCGCATCGTACCTTTTGCATTAATGGTTGCTGGTAACGAAATAGGAAATAAAAAAGTTAATTAACAAAAGAAAACAAGACGGGACTTCTAAAAGAAGTCCCGTCTTGTTTCTATTAATTCTATAAAAGCCCTAACGCTTTTTTATACCAAGAAAATGATTCTAATTCTGAACCATTAAAAGTTGTTTTAACTTGTTGTTTCTTTAGATAGTTTTCAAATTCATCATTAAAAGTAGATTTAACTGTTTTTTTTGTTTCAGTAAAAGTGGCAACGGTCATGGCGTTTCCTCCTATATTATAAAGTAACACATAATTTTTTATATATAAAATCACCTTACGGTTGGTTATAACAGTTAAACTACACCAAATCTATGCGTTCATTTTAGCATAAAAAAATGCCTTTCGCAAGCTCTGCAAAAGCTTTTTTAATAAAATCACTCTATAGAATTAGTAGGATTTAATTCTTAATAATAATTACTATAAATTGATTTATACTTTTGTTTAAGGTATCGTGAATAAGTAATAGGTAATAAGGGGTATTTGGAATGTATAATGTTGCGATAATCGGTGCTGGTCCTGCCGGAATCTTTACTGCGCTTGAAATTGTTAAATTAAGACCTGAATGGAAAGTTATTCTTATTGAAAAAGGGCAAAAAATTGAAAAAAGAATTTGCCCTATTAGAAATGGCTCTCCTAAGTGTGTAAACTGTAAACGTTGTGGTTTATTATGTGGTTGGGGTGGTGCCGGAGCTTTTTCTGATGGGAAATTAACTCTTACACCTGATGTCGGCGGACATTTAGTTGATTATATGTCAAGAGAAAAAGTTGAAGAATATATTAAATACGCTGATGATTTATACTTAGAACATGGTGCAACTGATGAATTATTTGGCACAAATATGGAAGTATTTAGAGAAATTGAACGTCAAGCATCATTAGCAGAACTTAAATTAGTTCATTCACCGGTAAGACACTTAGGAACAGAGCGTAGTTTAGATGTTCTTAAACATATGCAAGATTTCTTAAGCGATAAAATTACCATTTTAAATAATGTTGCTGCTCAGAGTTTAATTGTAGAATGCGAGCAAGTAAAAGGTATTGTTCTTGATAATGGAGAAACCATAAAAGCTGAATATACAATTATTGCACCAGGTAGAGAAGGTGCAGACTGGTTAACCCATGAATTCGCTAAAAATAAAATCGGTATGGTAAACAATGCAGTAGATATCGGTGTTAGGGTTGAACTTCCTGCACCTGTTTTTGCCCCATTAACTGACAAATTATATGAATCTAAGCTTGTTTATCACTCACCTACTTTTGGAGATGAAGTAAGAACATTCTGTATGAATCCAAACGGAGAAGTCGTTCAAGAAAACTACAACGGAATCGCGACCGTAAATGGACACAGTTATGCGAATATTAAAACTAAAAACACAAACTTTGCTCTATTAGTAAGTAAAAAATTCACAGAGCCATTCAAAGAACCAATCGCTTACGGTCAACACATTGCAAGCTTAGCAAACATGCTAGCTGGTGGTATTCTTGTTCAACGTTTTGGAGATTTACTTGATGGAAGACGTTCAACTCCAGATAGAATTAAATCCAGCATAATTGAACCGACATTAACATGCGCAACTCCTGGGGATTTAAGCTTAGTTATACCTTATAGACAAATGAAATCTATTATTGAAATGTTATTTGCTCTAGATAAAATTGCTCCTGGTACAGCTTCTAGATACACTCTTCTTTATGGTATAGAGGTTAAATTCTATTCTGCAAGAGTTAAATTAACAAACGAACTAGAAACTGAAGGTGTAAAAAATCTGTTCACAATAGGTGATGGAGCTGGGGTAACAAGAGGTTTAATTCAAGCATCAGCATCTGGAGTATATGTTGCTCAAACAATTTGCGCTAGAGGTTAAATATATTTTCATAAAAAGGAGGTTGCTTACTGCAACCTCCCTTTTTTAATTTTCTCTCAAGTTTTTCACAAATCTTGCTAACCTTATCATAGCCTCCCGCAAACTTTCTATTGAATAAGCATATGATATTCTTAAGAATCCTTCTCCACTCATACCAAAGGCACTACCAGGTACAGCTGCAACTTTTTCTTCTTCTAAGAATTTAGTTGCAAATTCTTCACTTGTCATGCCAAATTCTTTTATACAAGGGAAAACATAAAAAGCTCCATATGGCTCAAAGCAGTCTAATTTCATCTCTTTAAATGCATTTATTAGAAAACGTCGCCTTTCATTGTATGCTTCACGCATCATAGCAACATCATCATCACCATTTTTCAAGGCCTCAACTGCTGCATACTGACTTGTTGTAGGTGCACACATTATTGCAAACTGATGAATTTTTGTCATTTGTTTAATTATTTCACTTGGACCGCAAGCATACCCCAAGCGCCAACCTGTCATCGCATATGACTTTGAAAAACCATTAATAAGAATTGTTCTTTCCTTCATTCCATCAATAGATGCAATCGAAACATGTTCGCCTTTATAAGTTAGCTCGCTGTATATCTCATCTGACATTACATAAATATTTTTCTCAATACAAACCTCTGCAATATCTTCTAAGTCTTCTCTTTCCATAATCGCACCAGTTGGATTATTAGGAAAAGGTAGTATTAAAACCTTTGTTTTATCCGTAATTACACTTAAAAGTTCTTCTTTGGTTAGTCTAAACTCTTTTTCAGCCTTTAAATTAATAATTACAGGCTTAGCACCTGCAAGTATCGCACACGGTTCATAAGAAACA
The DNA here is from genome assembly GCA_045651505.1 of Candidatus Gastranaerophilaceae bacterium. Classification (GTDB taxonomy): domain Bacteria; phylum Cyanobacteriota; class Vampirovibrionia; order Gastranaerophilales; family Gastranaerophilaceae; genus CAG-196. The sequence goes on from JAZRSL010000025.1 coordinate 9,652, forward strand.
TAAGCCGGTTGAGGAATAATAACCTCATCACCAGGATTAATCATCGCTCTTAGCCCTATATCAATAGCTTCAGAACCACCAACAGTGACAATAACTTCATTCAAAGGATTATATGTAAGACCTTGCTTCCGATTAAGATAGTTGCAAATTTCTTCCCTTAACTCTTTCAAACCAGCATTTGAAGTATAAAAAGTTTTTCCACGTTCAAGCGCATAAATTCCTTCGTCTCTTATATGCCAAGGGGTATCAAAATCTGGTTCACCAACACCAAGAGATATAACATCTTTCATTTCAGAAACTAAGTCAAAAAACTTTCTTATACCGGAAGGTTTTATGTTAAGAACTGCTTTATTTAGAGGTACGCTCATGGAGATACAACCTCTCTTTCATCCTTTACTTGTTCATCGATAATTGTACCGTGATCCTTGTATTTTTTTAAAATAAAATGAGTTCCAGTACTTAGTATACTATCAAGAGTTGATAATTTTTCAGAAACAAACCTTGCAATATCTTTCAAAGATTTTTCTTCCAATGTAACCAATAAGTCAAAACCACCAGATATTAAATAAACATCTCTAACTTCAGGATAATTATAGATTCTTGAAGCTATTCTATCAAAACCTTGCCCCCTTTGAGGAGTAACTTTAACTTCTATAAGTGCTGTAACTTTTTCTATTGAAGTTTTTTCCCAATTTATTAATGTATGATATCCACAAATAATTCTTTCATCTTCAAGCTTTTGAAGCTCATTGACTATCTCTATTTCCTCTTTTCCTAGTCTTATAGCCAATTCTTTTAAATCGATTCTACTATTTTTTTCAATAATAGATAAAAGTTTTTCTCTCATACTAAACCTCTTTTCTTGTGAACATTTTAGCATAAAAAAAACAATACTTATCAATCAAAGGGGGATATAAAGAAAAAGTTTGCTAAGAGTTCCTAGCAAACATTAAATAAACACGAGGATATTAAGAGAGAGTATAAAAAGAAAATTTGTTTACTAGACGTTTGTTTATTTACAAACTGTCTATTTTAATAAAAAACCCCTTGATATAACTGTCTTTATCTTACATATATATAAAGTCTTTTTTTTTCAAAAAATTGCCTTTTTTTGAAATATTGTTACACTCCTTAAAACCTTATATAGCAATGATCTCAAAGGTATATACTATTTAAATCATTCAATATAAAAGTTAGCAAAAAATATACTCCTAAAGCTTTAAAAATGCTTTACAGAAAGTATTTTTATGTTACTATAATATTAGGGAGAACATGGGATAGAGGAGAAGGATTTTGAGTCAACAAAATATGTTTTCAGATGGTAAAATTGTACCAGTTAATATAAGAGAAGAAATGAAGCGTTCGTATATTGACTACGCTATGTCAGTAATTGTTGGACGCGCATTACCAGATGTAAGAGATGGTCTTAAGCCAGTTCATAGAAGGATTTTATACGCTATGAATGAATTGGGTATGACTCCTGATAAGCCATTTAAGAAATGTGCTCGTATAGTAGGTGAAGTTCTTGGTAAATATCACCCACACGGTGATAGTTCTGTATATGAAGCTTTAGTTCGTTTAGCACAAGATTTCAACACAAGATACCTTGTTGTAGACGGTCATGGTAACTTTGGTTCTGTTGACGGTGACGGCGCAGCTGCAATGCGTTATACAGAAGCTCGTATGCACAAAATCACAACATCAATGTTAGCAGATATTGACTGTGAAACAGTTGACTTTGTTCCTAACTTTGATGGTTCATTAGAAGAACCTTCTGTATTACCAGTAAGACTACCTATGTTATTATTAAATGGCGTTTCAGGTATTGCAGTTGGTATGGCTACCAACATTCCTCCACACAATTTATCCGAAGTTGTTGACGGAACTATCGCTCTCATCGATAATCCACAAATCACTGTTGCTGAATTAATGGAACATATTAAAGGTCCTGACTTCCCTACCGCAGCTACCATCATTGGGCTTAATGATATTAAACAAGCTTATGAAACAGGCCGCGGCTCTATCAAAATGTCTGCAGTTGCAACAATTGAAGAAATTCCTGGCGGTGGAGGAAGACAATCAAGAACTGCTATTATCGTTACGGAGATACCATATCAAGTTAATAAAGCTCAATTGATTGAAAAAATTGCAGATTTAGTTAAAGAACAAAGAATAAATGGTATTTCAGATTTACGTGATGAATCAGACCGTGATGGTATGAGAATCGTTATCGAACTTAAGCGTGATGCTAAACCTGAAGTAGTTAAGAATAACTTATTTAAGTATACTCAACTTGCTACCACTTTCGGGGTAAATATGGTTACTCTTTGTGGCAAGCAACCTCGTTTATTAAACTTATATGAAGTTCTTAATGAATTTGTTGAACACAGAGTTGAAATTGTAACAAGAAGAACTATTTATTTCTTAAAGAAAGCAAAAATTAGAGCTCATATTTTAGCAGGTTTATTAATTGCACTAGGCTCTTTAGATGAAGTTATTGAATTAATCAAAAAATCAAAAACTACTGATGATGCAAGAGTTGGTTTAATGAGTAAATTTGGTCTTGATGTAGATCAAGCAAATGCAATCCTAGAAATGCAATTAAGACGCTTGACTGGATTGGAACAAGACAAAATCAAAAATGAATATGATGAATTATTGAAAAAGATTTCTGAATACGAAGCTATTCTTGCTGATAGACAAAAAGTCCTTGATATTATCAAAAACGAACTTCTTGAAGATAAAGAAAAATACGGAGATGATAGAAAAACTCAAATTTTACCAGAACAAGGTGAAGTAACAATTGAAGATTTAACTCCAAATACTCCTATGGCGGTGTTTATTACACACCAAGGATATTTAAAGAGAATTTCTTTAGATACATTTGAGCGCCAAAACCGTGCAACAAGAGGTAAAGCTGGAATCAAAACAAAAGATGATGATGATATTCAACATTTCTTCACAGCAATGATGCACGATAAAGTATTATTCTTCTCATCTAAAGGTATTGTATACAGCTTGAATGTATATGATTTCCCAGAAGGTGGAAGACAAGCAAAAGGATTACCAATTGTAAACGTTCTTCCAATTGAACAAGGTGAAAAAATAACTGCTGTTGTTCCTGTAAGTACTTTCTCACATGATTTGAATCTAATTATGTTAACTCAAAAAGGTTACATTAAGAGAATCGAACTAGACAATTTTGCAAATATCAGAAGAAGTGGTATTATTGCGATATCTCTTGAAGATGGCGACAGATTAAATTGGGTAAAACTTGCTAATCCTAATGATGAAATCATTATAGGTACTTCTTGTGGTATGGCAATTCGTTTCCCAATTGAAGATTTAAGACCATTAGGTAGAAGTGCTAGAGGTGTAAATTCAATGAAGTTACGTTCAGCAGATACAATTATTGGTTGTGACATTGTTCCAAGAAATTATGATGCAGACTTGCTTGTAGTAACTTCTGATGGTTTTGGTAAACGTACGAAATTAAGTGAATTCCGTTCTCAAAATAGAGGAGGTATTGGTCTAATAGCAACCAAATTTAAATCTAGTATGTCTAGACTCGTTGCGTTAACTATTGTTGAAGAAAAAGACGAAATCATGTTAGTAACATCAAGTGGTATCGTAACTCGTATTAAAGCAGGAGATATTTCTTGTCAAGGTAGACCTGCTACTGGTGTACGAGCTCAAAACTTAATGGAAAATGATACTGTTGTTTCTGTTAATAAAATAGTTAATACGGATAAGGATGATGATTACAGTAGTGCGGAAGGTTCATGTGCAATGCAAGAGGCGGAAGCCCAAGCTGAACAAACTTCACTAATAACTGAAATAACTGAATAACAAAAATAAAAAAAGAGGTTTTTAAACAAACCTCTTTTTTTTATTAACGCTCAATTCAAAATCACACTAAATCTTCAGCCAAAACGTCTCGCCAAACATCAAGGTAAGGTTCATTTTTGGCCATTTTTTCTAAATCGTTTCGATATTTACTTTTTATTATATTAAAATCTTTTTCTAAAGATAAAAATCTTTTTCTATTTTGCTCAACTAAAAATTCATAAATTTTAGCATTTTTGTTATCACCTTTTTCTTTAAGTTTTAATAATGCTTTCATATTTTTTGCATATGCATTTTTAACAGTTTCAAAATTATTATTATACTCTTTTTTAATTTCTTCAAATCTAGAATCTTTTTTTAATGCTTTATAGATATTTACAAAAGTCTTTGTTATTTTATTTACAACATCTTCAGTCACTCCAGCAGCATCTTTTATATTAGCACCAAATAGTTCTTCAGCATCATGCAATATATATTCATTACTTTTATCTATTGAAAAAATTACACCTCCAGGATAAAGATTATTATTTCTATAAATATACAAAGAGCCTTCTCGCCCATTTGTCTTCAATTCAAAATTTTTCCCTACTCTTTCTAATATATTATGTCTTCCCTTCATTCTTGTTACCAATTTTGCCTGAAAAGAAATATTATTTGTAGAAATATCCATTTTAACCTCCATACTTATATGCTAAAACAAGTAATTTATTTTTTTGCTACCATAAAAAAAAAAGTTACAGAATTTAACAATTAAATAATATGATAAAAATTTATTGATATAATTATTACAGAGAGGTTTTCATTATGAATAGTTTAAGAATTTATTTAGATAAAGATATAAATACAGATTTAATTAAAACAAAAAAAATCGCTATTATTGGTTTTGGTTCGCAAGGTTATGGACAGGGTATGAACCTTGTCGACAGTGGTTGCAATGTTGTTTTTGGACTACGTCAAGGAGGTATTTCAGATATTAAAGCTCGAGACTATGGTTTAAAGACAATGCCAATTGCAGACGCTGTACAATGGGCTGATATAGTCCAAATACTTATACCAGATGAAATTCAAGCTGAGGTTTATAAAAAAGAAATAGAACCAAACTTAAAGGTTGGACAATATTTGATGTTTTCTCACGGATTTAATATTCACTATGGTTTTATAACACCTCCTGAAGGCGTAAAAATCATCATGGTAGCACCAAAAGCTCCTGGTCATACCGTAAGAAGTGAATACTTAACTCAAAAAGGTGTTCCTGCGTTAGTTGCAGGTGATGATATTGAACTAGCACTCTCTTATGCTTCAGCTATCGGTTCTGGACGAACTGGAATCATAGAAACTTCTTTCAAAGAAGAAACGGAGACAGATTTATTCGGAGAACAGGCAGTACTTTGTGGAGGATGCTCTGCATTAATAAAAACAGCTTTTGAAACTCTAGTAGAAGCTGGCTATTCACCTTACATGGCATACTTTGAAGTTTGCCACGAATTAAAGCTCATTGTTGATTTAATCTATGAAGGTGGAATTGAAGATATGCATTATTCTGTTTCTAATAATGCTGAATACGGTGACTATACCAGAGGACCGCAAATTATTAATGCTGAAACAAAATCAAGAATGAAAAAAATTCTTTCTCAAATCCAAGATGGAAGCTATGCAAAAGAATTCATGAATGAATTTTCTTCGGATAGTGATAAATTTAAAAGATTAAGAAAAGCTTCCAGTGAACATTTAATAGAAAAAGTGGGGGCTGAAATTCGTTCTTCATTTAATTGGAATAGAAAAAATAAACTTATTAATAAAGAGAAAAATTAAAATAAATTTAGACAAATTTATCTAATAAGACTTATCCAGTTAGGTGATAGATTTTATAGTAAAGTTCGTTAAAATAAGTATGTAACAAATAGTTCATACTTATTTTTTTAAAAAAAGGAGTAAACAATGAAAAAAACACTATCGATGCTAGCTGTATTAGGGATTATTGCAATAGGTTCACAAGCAACTCAAGCAGCATGGTACGATTCAAACTGGAATCCATCAAATTGGTTTGGTCGTGGTTGCAACAAATGTGAAAAAAAATGCGATCCTTGTAAAAAAATTGAAAAGAAATGTGACCCATGTGCAACAGGATATGCTTCACCTAGCAATCCTTGTGAAAAAGCTAACCCTTGTCCAGTACAACAACCTTGTGATCCTTGCAATAAATTGCAAAATATGAATAAATAGTCTTAGTTATATTCATAATAACTAAAAAAGAGTTAGTGGCAAATAATTAACACTAACTCTTTTTATTAATAAAAGAAGGGGATTTCTAAATAGAATCCCCTTCCCTAAAATCACTTTTAATTATTATTCAATAAAGAATTATAATTTTGAAGCAACCATTTTTGTAGTTTCAGCTAATCTTGTAGAGTAACCCATTTCGTTATCGTACCAAGAAACAACTTTAACCATGTTGTCGCCCATTGTCATTGTTAATGCAGCGTCAACTGTTGAAGATTGAGAAGAACCGATGAAGTCTGAAGATACAAGTGGTTCTTCGCTGTAGCAAAGAACTTTGCCATCAGCAGCAGCTTTAAGAGCTGCGTTTACTTCTTCAACTGTAACAGGTTTTTCAGTTTCGAATACAACGTCAACTACAGATACGTCTGGAGTAGGAACTCTCATAGCGAAACCATTCAACTTTCCTTTAAGTTCTGGAAGAACTAGAGCAACAGCTTTAGCAGCACCAGTTGTAGTAGGAACGATGTTAAGAGCACCAGCTCTAGCACGACGTGGATCTTTGTGTCCAGCGTCTAAGATTCTTTGGTCACCAGTGTATGAGTGAAGATTTGTCATTAAACCTTTAACAACGCCAAATTTTTCAGAAATAACTTTTGCAACTGGAGCTAAGCAGTTAGTTGTACAAGAAGCCATTGAAATTACGTTGTGGTTAGCTGGGTCATATTCATTTTCGTTAACGCCAAGAACGATAGTTTTGTCTTCGTTTTTAGCAGGAGCAGAAATAATAACTTTTTTAGCACCAGCTGCGATGTGAGCTTTAGCTTTTTCAGCATCTGTGTAGAAACCAGTTGATTCAACAACAACTTCAACACCTAATTTAGCCCAAGGAAGGTTTGCTGGATCTTTTTCAGCGAAGAATAAGATTTTCTTACCGTTGATTACAAGACCATCTTCAGCAACTTCAACTGTACCGTCGAATTTACCCATAACTGAGTCATATTTGAACACGTGTGCAGCGTTTGCAGGTGTAAGACCTGGGTCATTGATAGCTACATAATCGATTTCGTTGTAGATACCTTCTCTGATAGCTGCTCTTAAAGTGTTACGTCCGATTCTTCCGAATCCGTTAATTGCTACTTTTACCATAAATTTTTACTCCTTCTTATTAGTAAAATATTTCTCTTAACAGCTCAATCGTAGTACAAACAAAAATCTTAATCAAGAAGGTAATTGTTAAAAAATATTTAAATATTAGAGAGATGGATTTTTCCTTCGAAAAATCCATCTCTACTTTTATCTTGTCATGCTGAATACATTTCAGCATCTTACCAGCTTATAAATATAATTTTTTACTTGTGAGATCCCGAAACAAGTTCGGGATGACAAATACTATTTACCCCTATTTACCCTCTGTTGGTATTCTCATTGCGTAGAATGAGCGTACAACGTATACTAGAGCGATTACTAAGAACACCCAGCCAGCAGTCTTAGCGTAAGGTTGGAAAGCAGGGTTAATTGCAATTTCCATAGCTAACAAACCGAATAATGTAGTGAACTTAATAATAGGGTTCATAGCTACTGAAGATGTGTCTTTGAAAGGGTCGCCAAC
>JAZRSL010000026.1:0-2309 GCA_045651505.1 Candidatus Gastranaerophilaceae bacterium
AATTTTATGAATAAACCTCAACAAGGTAGATATCGGAAATTCTATGAAAAATATGCATACTTTTACGTTTACAATAATAGAGTTTTTGTTAGTGAAAAACTTTTAAGAGCAAGTGTTGAAAAGGAATTTAAAAAAGATGAAATTCGAGAATTCAAAAGAATGTATTGTTATTTAGCAAGAGTTGAAAGTCATAATATGAATGAAAAATATATGTTTCATAGGTTAGCAGAGTACATTTGGCGAAGAGAAAAAAGTTTTGATGAAATTTATCAGGATCTAAAAAACAACTTAATTTCTTAACATTTCTTAATAAACTTGTTGCCAATTTTGTAATTATTGAAAAATATAGCCGAAAGGCTATTTTAATAAAAAGTGTCATTTTTTAGTTTTAAATTATTACTGATTTTCAAACTTTCGTTAGGGGCTACAAGTTGTCCCTATTATTTTTCAGGGGTATTTTAATTTTTTCTCATATCTATATAATTATTTTATAAGCTATTTTTGCCCGATAAGAGTTGCCTTTAAAGGCTTATTTGTTGTGCAAAAACCAGCCATATTACCTAAATAGAAAAGCAAAAAAAATGACTTGAAATATATATGGAACTTTCAAGCATAGGAAGCAAATATATGAAAAATAGTCACAACAATGAAAGAAAAAAGATGCTAAAAATCTTGTTGGCAGTAATGGACATTACACCAAATGAAATAGCAAAGGCTTTAAATGTACACAGAAGCGTTATCTGTAAACATTTGTCTGGGGAAAAACTATATAATCCCTGCGATATTTATTTGATTAAAATAGCTTTTCAAGTTCAAGTTTTGGAGTACAAAAGATGTCATTAATGGTTTCAGATTGGATTTCTATTAATGATGTTTGTAATGTTCTTAATCTAAAAGAAAAAACTGTTAAGGAACATTGTCGTTTAGGAAAATATAATTATAAAATTAATCGACAAGGTTCTACATCTGAGTACTTAATAAATATAAATTCTTTACCTGATTATGCACTCAGAAAATTGTATAATTATAACAATCCTGAATTGCCTAATTATTCAGAAGCTCCAGATTGGGCTAAAACACAAGTTAATAAATATATATTAGTAATCAAAGCTGCTGAAAATTTAAAAGGCAATCAATTAAAACAATTTTTAAAAGAATGGGCTAATACTGACGGAAACTGCGATATTTCTTATTCTAGTTTTATCAAAATGAGAAGAAGATTCCACGAAGATGGAATCAATGGTTTACTCGCTAAATATGGACATTCAACATTAAAATGTAATATTGAAGAAAGTATTTTTGACTATTTTAAGAATTTATATCTAAAAGAAGGTGCTCCTTCATTAGCTACTTGTTGGGAATTAACTCTCGGATATGCGATAAGAGCTAAAAATGTTTTAAAAGAAGATTTTCCAAGCCCTATCACATTTAAACGTAGATTACATAAAGAAATCCCATTACAAAGCATATTTTTAGCAAGAAATGGGCAGTCTGCGTGGAATCGCAAATATGGTGGATATATAGAACGTGATTATTCAAATATTAAATGTGGAAAAGTTTGGGTTTCTGACCACGCACAAATAGACGTTGCTTGTAAAACTCCTGATGGAAAAGTTGTTTTTCCTTGGGTTACCGCTTGGCGTGATTATAAATCTGGTAAGTGGTTGGGATGGTTGCTACAAAGTGGGCATCCAAACTCAGACCATATTTTTCAAACATTTTATTATGCAGCAGAAGAGTTTGGTTTACCTGAAGATGTAATTATTGATAATGGTAAAGATTATCGATGTAAAGATTTTGCCGGTGGCAGAAACATTACTAAAATTAAAATCGATGCAAATCAATCAATAACTACATCTATGCTTGCAGAACTTAATGTTAAAGTTCATTTTGCTTTACCATATAACGCACAAACAAAACCTATCGAACGAGATTTCTTAAAGATAAAGGGAATGCTTTCTAAGCATTGTGTTGGTTTTAGAGGAGGCAATATAGTTGAGAGACCTGAAATTCTTGCTCAAGAAATAAAAGATGACAAAATTATGTCTTTTGAAAAATTTAAACAAATTTTCGATAGTTTTATTATCAATGTTTTCAACAGGCATTCATCCAATGGAAAAAACCATAACGGCTTAAGTCCGAATGAATTGTTTAATCAAGAATTTACTGAAAAAATTACAACTTCACGTGATGCTCTTAAACTTTTCTGTATGCGTACATCAAGAAACTTTACTATTGGAAGAAATGGAATCCAAGACAGAGAATTGGGAATCACTTATTGGGCAGATTGGATGATTCGTGAAACAGGA
>JAZRSL010000027.1:0-2684 GCA_045651505.1 Candidatus Gastranaerophilaceae bacterium
AAAACAAAGCAAGAAAGGACAAGCATTATGGACAACAAGAAAATCTACAAATATGGCGATGATTATGTCATTAAATTCGGATGGGGACAATACGCATCAATTTTAAATAGCACAACTTATTCAAGAGATAACGAATACAAAGGAATGCAGGACACAGGCAAAACTTTAGCAGATATCGTTAAATTTATTGAAAGCAAATAGGAGGTTAATTATGATAGATAAAGATACAACTTTATACGGAACAAAAATTTTTAATCACAAGACAAAAAATGTTGGTTTAATCATTTATACTTGGAAAAACAGATTCTTTGTTAATGGTGGTGGCTATGAAGATATTCCTTTCGCAGCCTGCGTTGACCAAGATGGACATAAATATAATATTGAGATGGATAACATTAGCCCTCTTGAAGATTAAAATTCAACATGTAGCATGTATAAAAATGGGGAGATGGGTTAATGATTAAATATGTAAAATTGAGAGAAGAGACAGAAATGCCTTGTATGGTTTGTGGTTCTGATTCTCGAATTTTTATTGTCAAAAATATGAAACATACAAAGCAAAACAGCTTTTATATATGCGAAAAATGTTTTAAAAGTTTTAAAAAAGATATGCAAGAAGCTAGAGTTAAAGAATATACAGAATCTGACTTGTCTAAAATTTTAAAACAAAGGGATTTAGATTAAATCAGTTCATTAATATTGAACTCGACCAATACAAAAGAGTCTCTCTCCCAAATATAGAGGCTCTTTTTTAATGAAAAAAAATCCAATGTTTATCACATTGGATATGGAACTATATCATTTAGGAAGGGTGGAATTGGATTTTTTATCCTCTCTTAATAATTGAAGAATTTTATAAACATACCTTTGAGTGTATTCACACTCGACAGCTAATCGATTTAATGTGAATTTTCTGCCATCATACTGCCTTTCAATATATCTTCTTTTTGCTTTGCTAAATCTCATTGTTGGAACTGAAATTGTCATTCCGGGACAATAGAGCATTAATGCTAAAGCTGTTTCGTATTTTGCAAGAACTTCTACATTTTTTAAATCATCATTAGGAATGTCATCGGGGGTAATGAAATCCATCCAAGGTTGGTATTGCATAGCGGTATCCTCTTATTTTAACGTGGGTCATCATCAGTTAGCGCCTTACGCTAAGACGGTCAGCTTGCTCTGTTAGCCGACCGTTTCGACCTATTACACAGTCATAGAAGTAGATGAGATAAGCATATTTTCAATAGTCTTTACAGCCTTATTTAAAATTTCTTTTTGAGCATTTAGCATCTTCCAATTTTCATCAGCCTCATAAGTAGCTTGGCTATATCTTTCCTTGTGATATGCTCTTGAGAAATTTTTATCGGCAGCTTCCATCTTTTCATCAATATCATTAATAAAATTTTTAAGAATACCTACAACACTACATTCTTTATGCATTTCCTCTTTTTTCTCATCAATAGCACCAAAGAATTGGTTTCCCATCATCATGTTTGTAGGTTTTTCTTCCATTGTTTTTTCAATCATTTGCATAAAATGCTCCTTTCTTATTAATTACTATCAACGAGAGTTTCAGCTCTCGTATCTTTATTCTTTTTGATTGCAGAAATGATTTGAATAGCTTTATTTGCTTGGGTTTTAGAAAGTAAAAGGATGTCTTCAATCTTTAACTTTTTGTATAAAAAAAGTTTCAAAGATTTTTTAGTAAAAACATCATTTTTTTCATATGCTATTTCCCACCAAAGACCTTCAATCATTCTTAATTGAGCAGAAGTAGCCATATTGCCAGAACGTTTAAGTTCGGCATATTTTTTCATTTTTTCTACCCACAAATCTTTATCTATTGCATCTTGAGCTAAGATATCAATTAAAATAACAGCATCGCCATACGCCAATTGTTTTGAGGACTGTGCGTTAAAAGAACGTAATAGCTCACGATATCTAGCTTCGCTTAGTTCTAATTTTGTTTTTAGTATGTGAATTTTTTTAATTTGGAAAGCTGTAGCCATACTCAATCCTTATATCTTCAAGTTGTAATTCACGCCCATGTTTAATTCCGATTTGTACTCCCAATATAAAGATGGCTAGAGCTATGATAAATATGTAAAAATTGGGGGTCTCAGGTCGGAATCCAAAAGCCTCATTCATATTTACCTCCTCTATACCATCAATAATTTGGAAGTATGTTTAATCACAGCACTATCGACCTCAGCTTTGCCGTTTATTTTGGCAATGCTAATACTGTGGCTAATCAAATGTTCTAATCTTCTTGTATTCCCATCTGAATAAAGAAGATAAGTTTCAGCTAATTCTGTATTTTGTCCAGCTGATTCAAGAATTTTTATAACATCTTGTAGTAATAATTTGTCTAATAATTTATGGTACTTAACTCTAGAATATAGTTGGTCATATTGGTTGTTATAGCCTCTTAGGTTTTCAAATAATATGTTTCTACCAACTAAAAGTACACCAACGCCTGTTTTATCGTGAATTCTGCGTGTAATTTCTAATGCACGATATGGTAAATTTTCAGCCTCATCTATAATTAAAAGCCTGCCGGAATTGTGTAGTTTGTTTACAACTTCATTCATTAAGTCATAAGCACAGCCTTTACCTGAAAGTCCAAGTCTTTTATGTATTTCAAGTAATAAAGATTTTGCAGTATAACCTGAATCACTTTCAAT
>JAZRSL010000028.1:0-12089 GCA_045651505.1 Candidatus Gastranaerophilaceae bacterium
ATTTTTAATAAAAAGAAAAGAGATTTTAAAATTGTATTAGAATATTTTAATCAAACAAAAAATCTTTTAAAATCATTAAAGTATTTTATTTTTTGTTCTTCTGGAGAATTAAAAGTAAAAATTAATTATGAAAAAAAAATAAAAGAACTAAAAATTAAAGATAAAATAAAAGTTCTTTTTGTATGTGAAGAAAATTCAAAATGGGGGTATCAGTTTGTTTACGAAGAACTAAAAAAAGACACCAGATTTGAAATTTTACCAATTATTTTATATCCAATAATAACCAAAAATCGAATAGAATATACTCAAGAAGAAAACAAAAAATTCTTTAATGAGCTAGGAATTGCATCTATTGACGGTTATGATTATGCAAACAAACGTAACAGAGACTTAAAAGATTTTGAGCCGGATATAGTTTTTTATCAACAACCTTGGTATCTACAAGGGAATAATCATCCGATTGCCGTTTCTGAATTTGCTTTAACAATAATGATTCCTTATGGGTTTACAACTCTTTCTGAAAAAGAATGGGGAAGCGATTCTGTTAAAAAAGTTTATTCAAATCTTTGGAAATTCTTTTCCGAAAGTAAATATCATAACAAATTTTATGAAAAAGCTGCAAAAATGAAAGGCAAAGATATTCTACTTGCAACAGGAACCCCAAAACTGGATTCTCATTTTGAACTTCCTAAGGATGTTGCGTGGAAAGGTGAAAATATTAAATCAAAAATAATCTGGGCGCCTCATCATTCTTTGGGGAAAGATGGTTTAAGGATGTCTACTTTTAAAGATAATTATGAGTATTTTTTGAATTTAGCCAAAACTCATCCTGACTATTCTTTTATTGTTAAACCTCATCCGGCATTAAAAAATGCATGCGTAACAACGGGTTTTATGTGTGAAGAAGATTATGATAAATATATTTATGAGTGGAATAATTTGCCGAATGCGTATGTTTATAATAAAGGAGCTTTTTTTGATATTTTCAAAACCTCAGATTTATTAATAACAGATTGTTCTTCATTTTTTGCAGAATACTTCCCGACAGAAAAACCTATTATATTTCTTAATCGTCCTGATAGGGCAAATTTTGACAAATTTGGTGAGAAATTAAGAAAAGGGTTTTATGAATGTAATTCTATCCAAGAATTAGAGAATACTCTTATAAAACTCCTTGATGAAAAACAAGATGGTTTAAAACTTTGTCGTATGAGGTTAAAAAAGAAATTGTTTAATCAAGCAAAAGCAACAGAAAAAATTGTAATTTGGCTCAAGAAAGCAATTTCAAAAGATTAGTTTCTAAAATTTCGATTGTTTCGATTTTCATTTTGTTTAAATGCTTAATATCAATTCCGTTTTCAATAGCCATTTTAAGTTGTGAAATAATATATTCAGAATCCTCAAATTTTTCAGGTTTAATATATTCCCAATCGAATCCCATTTTCTGAGCAAAATCCAAAAGTTTCACATTCCATACTAAACCAACATTAGGAATCCCTAATGAACTTGCAACAATGTTTGAATGAAGCCTTGCTGCAATAATTGCTTTATATCTTTTAACTATATTTAACAAATCTTTTTGAGTTTTAGGATAAAGAGCGAGTTTTTCTGAAGGCAGATTAAGAACTTCCAAAATTTTCTTTCCAAATTTGTAATCCGCATTGTCTTCATTATTCCCATTTGCAAATAATTCCCAGTTATAATTTTGTTTATCTAATTCTTTAATTATTCTGATATACAAAGTTAAAACGTCTTCTTCATTGATATTCCACCCCATATCTCTAAAGATATTAGGTCGAATAACCCCAATACCGATTAAATCAGAGTTTATTTTTTTAACAGAATAACATTCGGAACTCCACAAACCTGAATCAAGAACATCAAAACATTTATTTTTATTGAAAAGTAAATTTTTTGTATAAGCAAATTTTTCTCGCATCGTAATTGTTTTTACAACAGATTTGTTCAAAATATATTTGTATAACAAATTCTCAACTAATATTTGTGATTTTTCAATTCCGATAGCATTGAAATAAATCGGAATATTTTTTCTTGAACAAAGATTCACAATATTCAATATTCCTGCCCACATTTTCATATAGAATTGTTGAAAAATACCTCCTCCGGCGAAAAATACAATATCAGAATCTTCGACAATTTCTTTATAATAAGATTTTAAATAGCTTGATTTGTTTGAAAAAATTATCCAATACAAGATTAAAATAGAAAAAACAAGATTTTTAATAAAAGGATAATAGATTTTATCTTCCAAAAATCCGTTTATAAATTTGTATTCAAAACACTGTAAAATTCTCCTGATATTACGTTCTTGCCTATGTAGGGGTTTGAAATATTCTGGCGGTGGCAATAGCCCAAATTCTTTTATTTCAATATCAATATTATTTTTTTCAGCAAAATTTTGGAGTAAATATTTTGCAGTATCACAAATTATTTCATCGCCTTGCAAGTTTGTATTTTTAACGTATACAAGAGAGATTGTTTTCATTTAGAATTTCTCCAAGTTAATTCCTTTAATCAAACATTTAGATACAATTATGGTTTTTAAAAATCTATACTTACGTTTCAAATTTTTTGTTTTGTAAAACAATTCTACCAATTTACCTGCAAATTTTATATCTAAATAAAAAATATTTTCTTTTTTTAAAATATTATAATAATAATCAAATATTTTATATGGCATTGCAACATTAAATGCATTCGGATTCTTAAATAAGAGTTTTAGGTTTTCAAAAGCATAAGTTTTTAAAAAATTTCTTGTATTAATTTTTTCAATAACCATTCCGTTATCTTTTGCCCATTTAACTAGATTATCTGAAATATAATAATAAAATAACCCTCTGGTTCGATGCACCGGATATATAGATAGGTGTACATCAATATTGGTTGGGCGCAAACCGGTTACATCATCTATTAAAGGTTGATTGGTATTAACTAAACAGGTTCTGTTTAAAATGATTGTTTTACAGTTTTTGTCTGCAAAAACAAAATTGTGAGGCAATGTTCCGGAAATGGCAACAATTTCTTCGCAAGATTTAAGATATTGAACTTGTTCTTTTAAGGTTAAAGTTTCCGGAGAAATCAGAGTATAACCTTGTTCTACAAAAAAATCTTCGATTTCTCTAATTTCTCCATAATCGATTTTTTCTGCTTTTTTGAAATTTCGCCTTGTTAAAAAGATTTTTTTAGGCAAATTTATTCTTGTTACGACATTTGACTTTATTTTTTCAAAAATTTGTTTATATTCTTCATACCAATAATCACGAGTTACGACCGAAACTTCCGGAATGATAATTTTTCTGAATTTTGTTATTTTGTTAACCCATATCAGTCTTGAAGTATCAATTCCTAATAAATCAAAAAACTCTAAAAAATTCCCCGTCAAAGGTCTGTCTGCTAAATAAATTATTGGCAAAGAAGAATCTTTTTCATTTAAAAAATAATACAATCTGGAAACTTGTTCCAATATAAAATGTCCCCAATGTAGCCAAAAACATCCAGCAAAGATAACTTCTCTATCATCATAAATAGCATCCTCCGGATTAAAACAATATGAGTTAAAAACTCTTACCGGTAAAACTTTTGAAGAAGAATGTAAACTTCCTTTTTCTGAACAAAGTCCGCCGATATAAAAGCCTCTGGTATCGTATGTTGGAATTAATGGTAAGGCATAATAATCCTCTAACGTTGTTATAGATAAATTACCGGTTCTTTTTTTTACCGCAGCAATCTTTTCTTTGAATTTTGATAATAAGCACTCGTCCGTATAATCCCAATTATATTCTTCAAAATTAACCATATTTGTATTATAATATAACAAGTAATAAAAAAGGAAGTAGAGTTTATGTTTAAGTTTGATTTCTGTTTGTTTATAAGCAAACTAAAAAATATTACTAAAAATAATTCTTTAGTTTCTCAACATAAGCAAAGACAAGGTTATTATAATGATTTAGAATATATACACAGGAAATTAAAACCTAAAAAATATATAGAAATTGGCGTTAGAAACGGTGTTTCTATTGTTATGGCGAACAAAAAAACTTCTTGTATCGGAATTGACCCTGTTCCGGATATAAAAGTAAAACTTACACCAAAAACAACAATTTATTCTCTAACAAGTGATGAATTTTTTGAACAAAATCCTGTTGGTTCTGAATTAACAAAAAATATTGATTTCGCGTTTATTGATGGCATGCATTTATTTGAATTTGTGCTTAGAGATTTTATTAATACAGAAAAATGTTGTCATAAAAATAGTATTATCCTTTTGCATGATACAATGCCAAAGGATGAAATAACCAGTCGCAGAGACCGTTGTACAGACTTTTGGACTGGTGATGTTTTTAAAATGATTTTGATTCTAAAAAAATATCGACCTGATTTGGTGATTTATAATTTGAACAGTGAACCCTCAGGATTAGCTGTGGTGAAGAACCTTGACCCGACTTCAAAAGTTTTAGAAGAAAATTATGATGAGATTCTTAAAGAATACACAGATTTTGCATATACTGAAAATATTAACGATATTTTAGATATAAAACCAAGTGTAATATTAAAAGATATTATTTAATACTATAATAATTTTATTTTTGTAGTTAAAACCAATGAAAGCAATCTATATAGCTTAAGTTTTTTGCCGTAAAGAGCTCTTGGAGTGAGAATCAATGCAATTAAAAACAACGCGAATTTTATTAAAAATTTATGTTTTGTCTTGTTTAAATAATAAGTTCTAAATTTGATATTTATTTGATTCATTGCGTAATTTTTTATGGTTTCAGGCATTACATGTAAATAATGAATAAAAAAATCTTTTAAATACTTTTCATTAGAACAAGGCATAAAAGCTAAATTGTTATCTTTAGCCCAATTTTCTAGATTATCAGTAAAGCTGAAATAAAAAGGTCCGCGTCCGATATGCTGTCTTAGTAATGATAAATGAGTATCAATATATGTTGTTTTTATTTCTGTTGCCATTTCTATTAAAGGCTGGTGCGGATTAATTATGTAAGATTTATTTAAAACAATAGACTTTATATTTTTTTCTGCAAATAAAATATTATGAGGTAATGTTCCGGAAACACAAACATATTCATTACAAGATTTTAAATATTTTACTTGTTCTTTTAATGTTAATTTTTCAGGTGAAATAAACGTGTAGCCGTTTGATTCAAAAAAAGACTCTACTTCTTTTATTGCTCCAAAATCGGTATTTTTAGACCTCGGAAAATTTCTTCTCGTAAAAAAGATTTTCTTAGGATAATTTTCATCTTTAATTACAGAACTACGTACTTTTTCAAAAATTTTGCTATATTCATCTGTAAAATAAGACATTGCAATCATAGAGACTTCTGGTATATGAACCTTTTTGAATTTTGTAGGTTTTTCTACAAATATTAATCTTTTTGTATCGATACCAAGTAGTTCAAAAAACTCTAAATAATTACCTTCTAAAGGCTTATTTCCCATATATACAATAGGCAAAGAAGAGTCTTTTTCATTAAGAAAATACCAAAGACGCGAAATTTGCTCTAGTATAAAATGCCCCCAATGGTCCCAAAAATAACCTGCGAAAATTACTTCACGATTATCGTAATAGAAATTTTCTTTATCAAATCTATAGCTATAAAAAACTCTATTAGGTAAAAGTTTTGCTTCTTCAATAAATTTGAAATCAGAGTCAAAAACTCCGCCTTCAAAAAATGTCCAATAGTTTAAAACATTTTTTAAAGGTAAGAAATGACAATTTTCATATGTTACTGTTTTTAAATTTTTATTCTCTTTTTTAATACGTAAAAAAGATTCTTTATAATCTTCCAGTAAACATTCATCAGTATATGACCAATTGTAATCTTCGTATTTTATCACTTTTACCTCAAGCTATATTAAATTTTTTATATGATTAACAACTCTTTCGCTAGCTTTGCCATCATCGATACATTTCATTTTATCAAGAAATGCGTTAACCTCTGATACATATTTCTTATTATCAAAATCTGATAAATTCTTTACTAACTCTTCATTGTTAGTTGCAATTGGAAAAGGAGTTGACTCTAAAGGATAATAAAAACCACGTTCGTTGTTAAAGTCTTTTATATCAGTTGCAAAGATAAAACAAGGTTTTCTCGTTAACATATAATCAAACATACAGCTTGAATAATCAGAAATAATTATATCTGCAATTCTTAATAAATCTTGAACGTCATGATACGTTGTAACATCAAGTTGATAGTCACTTTTCCCTGCTAATTTGTCTAATAAATGGACATTTCTGGTATGAAATTTTGATAAAACTTTCCATTTTTCTCCTGTTTTAGCTTCAAGGCACTTTGCAACTTTTTCATAATCTATATTAAAACAAGATGTTCTAAAATTATCTCTATGAGAAGGAACATACAATATGATTTTTGTATCCTTTTCTATTCTGATTTTTTCTAATATTTTGTTACGAAATTCATTATCATTAATAAAGAATACATCATTTCTTGGATGGCCAAATTCTAAAATTTGATTTTTGAACCAAACGGTATTTCGATAAATATCGTTCTCGAATTCGCTGTTAGAAACCATAATATCCATTGAATCAGAATCCATATGAGCCAGTCTTTCCCATTCAGGATTATTATTTAGCACTTTTGCATCCAACCCGATTTTTTTTATACCTAATGAGCCATGCCAAGTATTTATATAGATTTGTCCCTTTTTCTTTATAAGTCCTTTTTTAAAAAACTTATTCATTCTAATATTGCTTATCCAAAATTTTGAAGTAGCAAGTTCATATAATGAAGCAAAAACATTATTATAATCAACTAATCGTACTTGAGGAGGAAAAGCTTCTCTATCTTCTAAGAATTTATCTCTTGCGAGCCAGACAATTTCACTTTTAATATTTTGTCTTATAATCTCTTCTGTAATGTATTTTGGATTACAACCATAGCCTGCACCTAAATGGGCTTGAAAAACAAACTTATTCTTTTTAACTGGTAGCCATAAAAATAGAAGCGTAAAAAAAACTTGCGATATTTCTATACGATATCTGTACATGAAATTTAAAATAGAATGTTTTAAATTCATAAAACCTCAATTATAAAAAATCTCTTTTAATAAAGTCCAAAATGGTTTATCTACAAGTGGTAGAAATAAGATATTACTATTCTTAAATCTACTATTTTTAAAATTGTCTAAAATAGAAAGAAATTGTAAAGTTGCAATTAAGACACAATCCGGATTATATTCAGGAATTTTTTCTAAAGGAATTATTTTAAATCCTAAATCTTCTTGTCCGTCTTGTTCTAAAGAATACTTTCTATCAGAAACACCTATTATGTTTAATGCTGATAAATCATATTCTTTTAAAACTTTTTGAAACAAAAGGCCCGAGCCGTATATGATAATAGTTTTGCCTTTAAGTTTTTTATTAAGTTTTTTTAATTGCTTATCAAACTTAACCTTATTAAGGTGTAATGTTAAATCATCCATTTTATAGCTCTCTCTTCCTTTTTTATGTATCAATATTTGTTGCATAAACTGCATTTGATTCAATAAAGTCACGACGAGGTTCAACCTTGTCGCCCATCAAGATATCAAATAGCTGATCACACATCATTGCATCTTCTATGTTTACTTTCAGTAGAGTTCTTGTTTCAGGGTCCATTGTTGTTTCCCAAAGCTGTTGAGGCATCATTTCACCAAGACCTTTGAAACGTTGGATTGTCATACCTTTTTGGCCTCTATCATCAACAATTTTTTGAAGCTGTTCAAATGATGTGATTGTAGTTTCTCCATTTTCTGATTCAAGAATAAGTTCTTTTTCTTCTTCAATTAAGAAATCACGAATCAATGGATAAGAGTTTTTTAATCTCTTGAACTCATTTGATTTAATAATGTTCGCAGTAATCATTTCGTGTTCATTTTCAAATAAGTCTAACTGAATTGAACATTTAGCTGCTTCTTCGTTATATTTAAGCGAAACTTCATAATTCTTAGCTTCAGTTGCGCCATAGTTTTCCGCGTGATCTTTAATATAGTGAGAAAGATAGCTAATAATTTCTTCCATTTTTTCTCTATTATCAAAGTCTTCAGGCTTAACTTCTGAACGGATTAAACCTCTCAATACAACTGATGGAATTATGTTCAAAATAGGGTTATTATACGCTCTATAATATGTAGCCATATTTTGAAGCAATGTTAATAATTCGTCACCAGATTTTGTTTTTGATTTAGTCTTATCAGATAAACTCAATGATTTAATACCACGTTCTTTAAGCATTTTATCAAGCGCATGTTCATCATATAGGTATTCAGCAACTTTACCTTGAGTAACCTTAAATAGAGGTGGTTGCGCGATATAAACATAACCGTTTTCAATAAGTGGTTTTGCATATCTAAAGAAAAATGTTAGTAATAATGTTCTAATATGCGCTCCGTCAACGTCAGCATCTGTCATGATGATGATTTTGTGGTAACGTAATTTTTCAAGATTAAACTCTTCTTCGTTTTTACTTATTGTAATACCGAAAGCTTGAACCATCGATTGAATTTCGTTATTAGCATAAATCTTATCAAGACGAGCTTTTTCTACGTTCAAGATTTTACCTCTTAAAGGCAAAATAGCTTGGAACATTCTGTTTCTACCTTGTTTAGCAGAACCACCAGCTGAATCACCCTCAACTAAGTAAATTTCACATTTTTCAGGTTCTCTGTTTGAACAGTCTGCTAATTTACCAGGTAGTGTTGAGTTTTCAAGAACAGATTTTCTTCTTGTCAATTCTCTTGCTTTACGAGCAGCTTCACGAGCTCTTTGTGCTTGAAGAGTTTTTTCAATAATTGTTCTTGCAAGTTTTGGGTTAAATTCTAGCCATTCTTGCAATTTTTCTCTTACAACATCTTGAACAGCACCCATTGCTTCTTGGTTACCAAGTTTTTCCTTAGTTTGACCTTCAAACTCCGGATTAGAAATTTTAACTGAAACAATAGCTGTTAAACCTTCTCTAACATCATCACCAGAAAGGTTTTGTTCAGAATCTTTAAGAATTTTATTAGTTCTTGCATAATCATTTAATACACGAGTAATAGCGTTCCTAAAGCCTGTTAAGTGAGTTCCACCGTGATGCGTATTAATATTGTTTGCAAAAGATAAAATTGATTCGTTGTAAGAATCAGTATATTGCATTGCAACTTCAACTGCCATGCCATCTACGGTTTTATCCATATAAATTGGTTCGTCAAATAAAACTGTTTTATTTTGGTTTAAGAACGCAACATAGCTTCCAATACCACCTTCATAGTGGAAAGTTTCTTCTTTATCGCCTTTTTCGTTGTGTAAAACAATTTTTAAACCTTTATTTAAGAAAGCCATTTCTCTGAAACGAGTAGCTACAACGTCAACATCAATATCGGTTGTTTCTGTGAATATTTCAGGATCTGGCCAGAAAGTTGTTTTTGTGCCAGTTTTAGTAGTTGTAACGGTTTTTTCAACAGGAGCAGTTGGTTCACCTCTTAGGTATTCTTGTTTCCAAACAAAACCGCTACGAGATACTTCTACAACCATTTTTTCAGATAATGCGTTTACAACAGAAGCACCAACGCCGTGAAGACCGCCAGATACTTTATAACCTCCATCACCAAATTTACCACCAGCGTGAAGTACTGTATGTACAATTTCTAATGCAGACTTGCCTGAGTCTGGTTTTATATCAACAGGGATACCACGACCGTTATCTTCAACAGTTACGCTGTTATCTTTATGGATAGTTACATGAATCTCTGTACAGAATCCTGCAAGAGATTCATCGATTGAGTTATCAACAATTTCATATATACAATGGTGTAAACCGCGTTGAGAAGTTGAGCCGATATACATACCAGGACGCATTCTTACAGCTTCCAAACCCTCTAATACACGTATATTACTAGCGTCATACCCTTGTGCCATTAATTCCCCCTTTAACATACAAGCTATTTATTAAAACTTGTAGTCCCTCTTAACGTCTTATTATTTACCTCTATTGTACCATAAACATAGAAAATAAAGCAATTTTCATTAAATTTTACTAACAAATTTATTTTTTACAAGTTTTCTTTATAAAAGAAATAATTTAGAAAATTGGTGATAAATGATTAATCCTACGAGAACATCAATACTCTTAACAAAACCAATAAAAAAAATGCCAAAAGGTTTAATCTATAACCCAAAGGGGACGGATTATTACTATTTGTTTGCTAGTAAAACAGGTAAACATGTTGGAACAATGCGAGCATATCCTATATTTAATGATAAAGCTTATTATGCGGATAAGGGGGTAAATGATTCTATTTTTTATATAAGTTCTTTGGAGATTGAACTTAGGCATCAGAAAAAAGGGTGGGGGGAATATTTTATTGATTTTGCTAAAAAAGAGAGTGTAAAACAAAATTGTGATAATAGAATTTCTCTCGTTGCATATAATTTTGAGGAATCTCCACATGCCTTTTATTTTAAGCAAGGCTTTGTAACCTTGGATGAATCTACAAATAAAATCCTTAATGAATATGTAAAAAATCATTGGAGGCCTTATCATTGGGATGCTATGGAAATGTATTTGCCAGAAAATGCAGTGAAAAAAAATTATAATAACGAACCTTCTGATTTTTATAAAAAAGAAAGCTTTTGGGTTAGATTATTAAATAAATTATTTGGTATAAGTTAATTTGTTAAGATTTATTAATGCTTGTTTTCTTTTTGTAGAGCGTGTTTTAATGAAAATTTAATTTTAAATTTTTGCTAACTAGCAAAAAAGTCAAAAAAAAGGTTTTAGTAATCATGTGTAGTTTGAAAGGGAAAATTAAAATGGTTTGTAATTCTATTGGGCAAAAAATTTATAGTTATCAACAAGTAGGGGTTATGAAAGAAAAACCTCAAGCAGAAGTATCTTATTCATTAGGTAATGAACCAGTTAGTAAGCCTGAATTAAGTTTTAGAGGCGCTGAAGCTATGAAAAACTATAATAGTGTAAACTTTAGAGCTGAGGCAAAGAGTGATAGTCTAGTTACAAATAGTATCAAACCGGCAGATGGCCCAATTTTGTATTTTAGCGATAAAGAGGGAGAAGAGTTCATGGCTCGTGCGGTTGTTATAAATGGTGATACAAAAGCTTTTGCTGTTTCTAATATAAAATCTCCATCACAAGCCTTGATTATGAATGGGGATTCATTTAAAGAATATATGCTTGAAAATTTACCTGAAGTAGAAAGTCGTCCACCAAAATATGTTGATATTTCTGACAAATATTCGCAAGAAGAATTAGTTGATATTCTAAAAGAAGTAGGAACATATATGGCTTCTCCTTTTGCGAATGAATATGATGTTAAATTTTATTCTGAATCGAATACAGTTGTTATCAATAATCTTAATAGGACAAATGATACTACTATAATAGAGGAAGATGGTCGGGTAAAGCATTGCGGAAGTTGGCATAATAAGGAAGTCGCGCCAGTTGGTAGTTTTATTTATATTGTAGAAGATGCATTAGAAAGAATGGATGAATAATTTTATTCTGTTGTATTTATAAACAAAAAGAGACTTGAACTAAAGTTCAGTCTCTTTTTTTATAAATTTGGGCCCGGAGAAGGACTCCGCCCAAAACGATTAAGTATCGTTTTGGGAAGGAGGAAGTCGAACCCACTGGGTGAGAAGCCCTCACAAATTTCCAACAAAAAAGACTCCCAACATGGAAGTCTTTTTTTTAAATTTGGGCCCGGAGGGATTCGAACCCACGACCAAAGGATTATGAGTCCTCTGCGCTACCGCTGCGCCACAGGCCCGTGGCGTTTTATATTAAGTTTTCATTCGCTTGGGCGCTGCGTTAGCGAGGAGTTCCACTCCAGCGCTACCTTTCCTCTCACCGAACCTGACATTTAGTCAGCTTCGTTTCGGCAGAGTGCCACAGGCCCGTGGCGTTAACTATTAAATTTTCATTCGCTTGGGCGCTGCGTTAGCGAGGAGTTCCACTCCAGCGCTACCTTTCCTCTCACCGAACCTGACATTTAGTCAGCTTCGTTTCGGCAGAGTGCCACAGGCCCGTGGCGTTGACAAG
>JAZRSL010000029.1:0-33601 GCA_045651505.1 Candidatus Gastranaerophilaceae bacterium
TAAATCTTCATCAACACATTTATACATATCTTCAGCAAATTTTGGCAATTGTCCAGTACCTGTCATTGTAGCGGCATTTGCCATGAATGGAGGTAAAATTTCTTCATATCCGTGTTCTTCAGTATGTAAATCTAAGAAGAACTGGATAATAGCACGTTCTAAACGAGCACCTTTTCCACGATATAAAGTAAATCTTGATTGAGATAGTTTAACGCCTCTTTCAAAATCAACAATATTTTTTTCTTCGCATAAATCCCAATGAGCTTTTGGGGCAAATCCAAATTGAGTAGGTTCTCCCCAAGTTGAAATTGTTGGGTTATCTTCTTCTGATTGTCCAATAGGTGTTGTTTCGTCTGGTGTATTTGGGGTTCTTAGAAGTAAATCACGTTGTTTTGTATCGAATTCAACTTGTTTTTCTTCTAAAGCCTTTATATCATCACCAAGTTTACGAACTTCTTCTTGAATAGCGTCAGTGTTTTCGCCATTTTTCTTCATTAAACCAATTTTTTGAGATTCATTTTTACGTTTTGCTCTTAATTCATCAGCTTGAGTTTGAACTTTTCTTCTTTCAACGTCAATTTCAAGTATTTCATCAATTGATAGTTCAGGATTTCTTCTTTTTAAAAGCTCGTTAACTTTTTCAGGATTTTCTCTAATAACTTTAATATCTAACATTTTCAACACCTCTCTATGAAAGTTATTATAAAACAAAAAGAGAAATTTGTATTTAGTTTTTTAAAAGTTCTTCAGAAATTCATGGTATAATACTGTTATGTTAGAAAATAAAACTATCTTGATTGGTATAACAGGTGGAATTGCAGCATATAAAATATGCTCGCTTATTCGTTTGTATAAAAAAGCTAGAGCAAATGTGAAAGTTGTAGTGACTCCATCAGCTTTGAATTTTGTTACTAAATTAACTTTACAAACGTTGTCTGACAATGAGGTTTATGTTGAAAATTTTGATGTTGAGGAATATAAGCCAGGGCATATTTCTTTAGCTGATGAAGCTGATATTTTTGTAATAGCACCAGCTACTGCTAATACAATTTCAAAAATTGCTAATGGTATTTGTGATAATTTACTTACCTCAATAGCGTGTGCTTTTAAAAAACCTTTTTTGCTTGTACCAGCTATGAATACTGGCATGTGGGAGAATAGTTTTGTACAAGAAAACATTAAAAAATTGGAAAATAATGGCTATTATTTTTTAAATCCAGAATCAGGTTTTTTAGCTTGTGGTACTAATGGTAAAGGCAGGATGGCTGAGGTTGAAGATATTTTTGAAAAAACATCTGAAATTCTAAGTCAGAAACAAGTCTTAAAAGGTAAAAAAGTTTTAATAACTGCGGGCGGAACGAAAGAAAAAATTGACCCTGTAAGATATATAACTAATTGTTCATCAGGAAAAATGGGTATAGCACTTGCTGATTGTGCACATGAAATGGGCGCAGAAGTCACTCTAGTTTCTACTTTTTGTGTAGATAAATGTTATAAAAATATTGTTACAGAATCTGCTCAAGAAATGGAAAAAGTAGTTAAATCAAATCTTCAAGATCAAGATTGCGTAATTATGGCTGCAGCTGTTGCTGATTATAGAATTAAAAAATATTCTGAGCAAAAGATGAAAAAAGGTTCTGATGATAATTTAACTCTTGAATTAACAAAAAATCCTGATATCTTAAAAGAAATTTCTAGTATGAGTTCTAAGACAAAGATTGTTGGATTTTGTGCAGAAAGTGAAAATTTGCTAGAAAATGCCAAAATTAAAATCAAAAATAAGGGCTGTGATTACTTAGTGGCTAATGATATTTCACGAAAGGATATCGGTTTTTCTAGTGATATGAACGAAGTTTACATACTTGATAAAAATCAAAATATAAGTCATATTAATAGAGATAGCAAGATAAATATTGCACGAAAGATTTTGGAGAAGATTTTTGAATAAGTATGAAATCGTAAAAAAAATAGAGGATTTTGCACCATTAGATACACAAGAGAGCTGGGATGCAAGTGGTTGGATTATTGATTTAGAGAATCCTGAAATTAATAAGGTTATGTTTGCCTTAACTATTACAGATGATGTTTTTGAACAAGCATTAAAACATCACTGTGATTTAATAATTTCGCACCATCCTTTGTTTTTTGTGCCATTTAAGTATCGTAAAATTAATTTATATTGCGCTCACACTAACCTTGATAAAGCTAATGGTGGTACAACAGACTTATTGATAAATGCAATTCGGGAACAAGGAAAATCTATTAATGATTTTGTTAGAATTGTAGAGCTTGAAAATGAAATGAGTGTTGAGTTTTTAAAACTTAAATTATTACCAATTTCTCCACATTTACGTGTTATTAATAATTTAGGTGTAAAAACGATTAAAACAATAGGTTTTTGTGCTGGCTCAGGTAGCGAATTTATTAGTAGCACACCTTGTGATGCATTTGTAACAGGTGATTTAAAATATCACACAGCTGTAGAGACTAAGAAGGTTGTTTTTGATATAGGTCATTTTGAAAGTGAAATTCTTGTTGTGGATTTCTTGCGAAAACTGGTTGATATTGGAGAAAAGGGAGTAGTTGCAAATGAAACGAGTCCTTTTATTTAGCTTGTTTTTTTTATTAACTACGTTTGCAGTTTTTGCGTACGAAACCATAATTATTAAATATCCAGATGGAGAGCTATGGCAAAAAGCTTATTATAAAAAAGCTGGTGCGGAAGCTATTTTACAGTATTTGCCGAAGGGGCAAACCCGTGATAATTGGACTCGTTCTATTGTTGTTCACTCTTACTATGATTCAGCATATCCTGTAAATAATTTTATTGCAGCAGAAATGTTAAGAATGACAAAAATGAATCCAACAGGAAAATATAAATATCTGAAATTTACTCCAGTGGATTCAATATCGGGTAGATGTACAGATGATTATAAAAACATTAAGGCTCAATGTGAGATATATCGTGTGAGTAGAGCACATGAGGGTGTAGTAAGTATACATTATATTAATAGGGATAAAGCTGATTTTATGAAGAATTATCAGCAATGGTATGATATTATAAAACGAGCAAAATTTTTAAATACTTATTGGCGTAACGAAAGAATGCTTAATAAGTCTGAATATTTTGAGCTATGGTAAATTTCCAATTTTTAATAAAATATTATATTTTATTGAATATATTTTTAGTAATCAATTTTTAATGCTGGGTTTCGTCTAAACCAAGTTAATTGCCGTTTTGCATAATTTCTTGTGTGTTGCTTTAACTTATCTAGGGCTTCTTTTAAAGAGGCTTCGCCATCAAGATATGTAAGTATTTCTTGATATCCTATAGTACAAATAAAATTCTTTATTCTTCCGTGTTTTTCTAAAAGTCGTTGAGTCTCTTCGATAATACCCTGTTCTACCATTATATCGACACGTTTATTGATTCTATCATATAGAACTTCTCTAGATTCAATGTAAGGGATTTGCCAATCTACATCAAATTCAGGCTCTTTTTCTATAGAAGCTTCAGAAAAAGGTTTGCCCAATATTTTAGTGACTTCTAATGCTCTTACGATGCGGCGTTTGTTAGCATTTTTAATCTTTTCATAGCTAACAGGATCTAGGAGCTTAAGCTCTTCTAATAAATCTTCTTTCTCTCTTAAATCAAGTTCTGCTCTTAACTCAGGATTAGCTTCAACTCGAGGTAAATCATAAGTTTCTAAAAGAACTCTAAAATATAGTCCTGTACCTCCAGCTACAATAGGTGTTTTGCCACGTTCAAGGATTTCATATATTTTATCTTTTGCATCATCATAAAAATCTGCAACAGAATAGTCTATTTCAGGTTCAACTATGTCGATTAAATGATGTGGTACACCTTCTCTTTCCTCCATTGTAGGTTTTGCTGATGCTATATCAAAGCCTTTATAAACGTATCTTGAATCTGCAGAAATTATTTCACCATTGATTTGTTTAGCTAAATCAATAGCGAGTTTTGTTTTACCGCTTGCGGTTGGTCCTACTACTGCAATAACTTTTGGTTTCATAGAAATATTTTACATGGTAAAAGAAATAACGAAATAGCGTTTAATATAGAAATAACTTAGATACTAAGTTGCGATTTTTGTCTAAATCTAAAAATGTGACAAAATGTAAAAAAGAAATTGAGTAGTCTATAATTACCTTTTAATAAAGCTTAGTGGGTAATATTGTTTAAAAAATATGATATGAATGGGGCAATTTTTGCTTAAAACAGTTTTTTATATATGTATAAATATTAAAAGAGAGGACTTTTATGAAAATTGCATCAACTTTTTTTACAAAATTAGAAACTACAAAATCAAATACTTGTAATTTAGAACCAACAAATACTGACAAATTATTTTCTTTTTCTAGTGAATCTATTAAAGAATATGAAGATGGTACTGTGAAAAAAATAAAAGGAATTGATGGTAAAAAGCATGAGGCTCTTGAAAAAACATATACTGAAGTAATAGATGGTTTTGAATGGAATGTAGTAGAGCAAACTTATATTGATAAAGATGAAAATAAGGTTAAAATAACAACAAAAACAAGACGTTTAGTGAAAAATTATGATGGTAAAGATGTTGAATTTACATTGACAAAAGAAATAAAAGAAATTTGTAATCTAAATTCGACGCATATAGAAAAAATTACAACAGACAAAGAAGAAACAAAATATTATGTTAAAACAAACACAACAGTAGAGAAAAAAGAAATAGTTGGTTCCAGAACGTATACAAATGGAGAAAGAAGTGCAGGAATAGAAACGGTTGATGTATGTAAAATGCCTAGAGGGATTGCTCAATATCTTTTTGAAACGTCAACGATCATTGGAAATATAGATTAAAACAAAAGTGGCGTATATTATATTAAAAAGATAGTATGCAATGTTTATAATTCCAAATTTTTTATTCTATCTATTTTATTTTATAGATATACGCACTTGTTTTTATAAGGCATTATGAATGATATTACTATAATATTTTATTCTCATATTTTTTTTAACAACTTTTTTGCTTGTTAAAAAAATAGGTCAATTATGCTATAGTATAGTTTAAAAGAGGATAAAATCATGTTTAAAAAGTTTCTTTCAACATCGATGATTTCATTAATGATTTGTGGTTCAGTTTTAGCAGTAGAAATACCAATAGATGCGAAATTGGATTATAATCAAGGTATAGATTTTTATAAGCTTGGTATGTATGAAAGAGCAATAAATTCATTTAGAAGTGCGATAAAAGCATACCCTGATTATATTGATGCGTATTACAATCTTGGTGTTGTCTTAGAATATTTAAGAAACTACTCAGAAGCTATAAATGTGTTTAAACAAATATATTTAAGAAATCCAAATGATTATGAAGTTATTTATAAGCTTGCAAATCTTTCAGCAAAGCAAGCTGAATACAATAATGCTGCTGAATACATTGCTTTGATTCCTCAAACAAGCGATTACTATAAAAGAGCACAAGAGCTAGCATCTACAATCAAAGTTAGTACAACTGTTCCAGCTAAACAAATTAATACACCTTCTAAAATAGCAACTCAAACTGGAATATATGAAAATATACTTAGTCCTACAGGTGTAACTACAGATAATGAAGGAAATGTTTATGTAGCAACATTTTCTGATAATTCAATAATAAAAATAACTCCTGATAATAGAAGGATTGTTTTTGTTAAAAGTGAAAAAATAAAAGGTCCTATAAGTTTAGCAAGTGATGAGCTAGGAAATATTTATGTTTCAAACTATAGCGCAAATAATGTTTTAAAAATAACTCCTGAAGGGAATCTTTCTGTACTTGTGGAAAGGCTTAATAAACCTTATGGGCTTCATGTAAATGGTAATATGTTATTTATAACTTGTCAGGGTTCTAATTCAATTTATAGACAAAAAATTAATCGCTAAACTTGTTTTAATAACCTTTTTCATGATATAATAAAAGCCATGTTCACAGGTATTATAGAGGAACTTGGTAAAGTTCAAGAGATTAAATCCAACAAAATCGCAGTTGAGTGTGGAACTGTAATAGAGGATGCTAAGCTTGGTGATAGCATTGCAGTAAATGGTGTTTGCCTTACTGTTATTGAAATTTTGTCGAAAGGTTTTATTGCGGACGTATCCCCAGAAACTTTAAGAGTGACCGCTTTGAATCAGTTAAAAGTCGGTAATTTTGTTAATCTTGAGCGTGCGATGAAGGTTGATGGAAGGTTTGGCGGGCACATTGTATCAGGTCACGTTGACGGAGTTGCAAAATTTTTAGGAGCTTTTAAAAATAACGATTTCTATGATTTAAAATTTGAGTTAGAAACGAAAGAATCTAAATATGTTATAAGAAAGGGTTCAATTACAGTAAATGGTATAAGTTTGACTGTTGCAGATATTAATGAAAACATTATTAATTTAGCTATTATTCCGCATACTTATGAAAAAACAAATTTAAAAAATTTAAAAACTGGTGATTATGTAAACATTGAAGTCGATATGGTCGCTAAATATATTGAAAAATTTTTATTACCAAGTGATAATAAATCTAAGATAAGCTTAGAATTCCTGCAAGAGCATGGATTTTAGGGGTAAATAAATGCACACAAATCAATTTAACACAATTCAGGAAGCATTAGAGGATTTTAAAATAGGGAAACCTCTAATTGTTGCCGATGATGAAGATAGGGAAAATGAAGGTGACTTAATTTGTTCTGCACAGTTTGTAACACCTGAAATAATAAATTTTATTGCAAAAGAGTGCCGAGGGCTTATTTGCTTAGCTATTTCTACAGAAATTGCTGAAAAAATGGAACTGCCTCAAATGGTTCAGAAGAATACCGAGTCAATGAAAACAGCTTTTTCTTTAAGCATTGATGCACATCCAAAATATGGTGTAACAACTGGGATTTCAGCGTTTGATAGAGCTAAAACTATTGAGGTAGCAATTGCTCCGGATGCGATGCCAGCTGATTTAGTAAGACCTGGACATATGTTTCCTTGTGTAGCTAGAAAAGGCGGTGTCTTAAAACGTTGTGGACACACAGAAGCAGTTGTAGATTTAGCTAAACTTTGTGGGCATAGACCAGCAGGTGTTATGTGCGAAATAATGGCTGAAGATGGGCAGATGGCTCGTAGGGATGAATTGCATAAGTTTGCACAAAAGCATGGGATAAAATTTATTACAGTTTCTGATTTAATTGCCTATAGATTAGAACAAGAAAGATTTGTAAATCGAGAAGTTGAGACTTTTTTACCAACACAATTTGGAGATTTCAATATTGTAGGTTATAAAGATACAATTTCAGGCTGTGAACATGTTGCTTTAGTTAAAGATGATGGTTCTGATAAAGTACCTTTAATAAGAGTTCATAGTGAATGTTTAACTGGAGATATTTTCCATAGTTTAAAATGTGATTGCAATTGGCAATTGCATGAAGCTTTAAAAATGATTAATGAATATGGAAAAGGTGCACTTATTTATTTAAGAGATCATGAAGGCAGAGGGATTGGACTTATTAATAAACTAAAGGCATATCAGCTTCAAGAAATTGGGCAAGATACAGTAGAAGCAAATGTTTCTTTGGGGTTTGCACCTGATTTAAGAAATTATGGAGTTGGTGCTCAAATAATTTCAGATTTAGGCTTCAATAACTTCAATCTAATAACTAATAATCCTAAAAAAATAATTGGCTTGAAGGGTTATGGTTTAACAATAAACGAAAATATTAATATTCAATCAGAAGTAAATAAATATAACGAACGTTATATTAATACTAAAAAAGAAAAAATGCATCACCTAATGTAAAGGAAGTATTATGGCGGAAATGAATTATGAATTAGGATTACTGGATGGCAGCACTTTTAAAATTTTTAAAGGTGTTTATAATGATTTTAGAGAAAAAGCTATGAGCGAATATAAGTTTGAGCTTGAGCCATTAGAGTATGACGAGTTTATTTCTGCTATTGAAATGGGGTATTTGAAATGTGTGGTGCTTAAAGAAAATTTAATTCCCACAGCTTTTTTGGTGTATACAACAAGCATTTCTGAAGGAATAGAGCTTAATGTTGTACACTGTTTAGGAACTGAAGATAAGGCAAACAAATATAAATTACTGGTTGAAAAATTTTTGGAATTAACAGAAATTGAACGTCAAAATAAGATAGTTTCATATCCGTTATTAGGTCAGCAGTCTGTATTTACTGCCGATTTTGCGAAACTAGGGTTTAAATTTATCGGCTTAGCTGTTTTAAGGTTCGTGATGGGTAATGCTTCTTCAGAAAGGATTATAGAAAATATAAAACTTTCTGATTTAGGCGATGGTTATAGAATAGCTTCTTACGATGATAGTTATAGAGAAGATGCAATAAGAATAATTCATGAATCTTTTAGAGATACTCAAGATGCATTATATGATGTCAGGTATAAATCTATTGAAGGCACAAGGGATATTATCAATAAAATAGTTGAAAATATTTATGGAGAATTTCTGCCAGAAGCAACCTCTGTTTTGTTACATAATGATCAACCTTGTGGATTTGTTTTTGTAAATGTTACAGCAGGAAGAATTTCTAATATTCCTTTGGTGGCAATTGAAAAAAATCATAGAGGTAAAGGCTATTCAGAACATTTATTAGCACGTTCTGTTAAGAAAATGGTTGATAGTGTAAAACTTAGTGAAAGAGATTTTTCTGAGATAAATGTAACGACAGAGACAAATAATTATAAAGCTTTAAAAATGTATAGAAAAGTAGGATTTAAAGAAGATTTTTGTTATCCGCAAGCTTATTTATTACCAAAGCGTAAAAAATAAAAAAAGTATGGTATACTAAAGAAAAACGTATAAATGAGAGTTTTAAAAAAACAAATTAATGAAAGGAGAAGTATGAAATTAAGAAAAGAACTTCTAATGGCAATGGGGGTTATGGTTGCATCTGCAGGAATAGCTTCAGCTTCTGATTCTATTCAAGCATATTCTCACCCAACTCTTTTTGGTTCACAAGGACATGCTCTTGTAACTGCTGAAAGTGATGTTGTTGTAGGTGGTAAAATTTATAAACCTTGCCATGTTAAAACAATCGAGGGCAAACAAAATGTTGTAGTTGGTCACTATGCAAAACAAATGTTAAAAGATATGAAAGCTAAAATGGACGAAAAAAGAGGCGCTTTATATGATCCTAAAATGCCTGTTTTACGTTCAGAGTTAGCTTTCTTAATTTCTGAAGGTTTAGGTTTATCAAAATCAGAAGCTTCAAAATATACTGATTTAGCAGACAGCTATTGGGCTAAATCTGAAATTGAAAAGGTTTTATTAGCAGATGTTATGATTGGTTACCCAGATTCTACATTTAAACCTGACAAAGCAATCACAAAAGCAGAAGTTTTCTGTACATTTGCTAAATTAATGAATCTTGAAGCAGATTCTTCTGTACCAACATTAAATGGTCAAGCTTTAAAATATGTCCCAGAATGGGCTTACCAAGCTACAAATGAAGTAATTGCTTCAGGCTTATTAGGTATGGTTCCTAATACAGATAAAGTTATTAATGACGAATATCTATCTAAAGAACAAGTTGCATACTTTATTTCTGCTATGAAGAAAAACTTTAGAATTGATACTTCAAACGGTGCTATAGGTTGTGCTTATAAATATGAACCAGTAGCTGTAAAAATTAAATTAACAGAAAGATTAAGTGCTAGAGTTTCTAATGTAGGTGATACATTCACAGCAAAAACTACAGAAGATGTAACAATTTGCGGTACTTGCTATCCAGCTGGTTCAACTGTTAAAGGTGTTGTAAAATCAGTTGCTAGACCTGGTGTTAAAAAACCTGGTTATCTTGAAGTTCAATTTGAAACAATTTCAAATGGCGAAAATACAGCAAACTTCCCTAAACAGCTTTCAAGCGCTCAAGCTGATGTTATGAAAAATCCTAACATCGTGTCAAGAGTTTTAGGTGCTCCATTCTCAATGGTAGGAAGAGTTGCTGGTGTTGCAGGAAGAACAATTTCTGAAGGTGCTGAAGTTATTGCAAATGGTGTTGAAGAATACGGTGGAAACTGGTCTGATGCCTTTGTTGACACAGCATCATTACACCCTCTTAAAGGTCTTAAGAGTGTAGGAAGCAGCTTTATCACTGTTGGTAAAGGTGTATACAATTTATCAAAATTAGCTGTAAGTGGAACATTTGGTGTTCTTTATGAATTCTATGATGAATGTAAATATATCATAGTTCCAAATACAACTAATGATTCGAGCTTGAATCCTGATGAAGAATTAACAATTATATTCTAAGAGAGAGGATAGTTAAGAGAGCTTAGCGTGTCAGATTTATTCAAATCTGGCACGTTTTTTAATTTAAAATAACAGCTTTTATAAGGTTGTAAATTTTTGTAAACTTGAGCTTAAATTAGGCTCAAATCTAGGTATAATGCTCTATATGACATGACATGACATGATATGATGGGATGGGTGAAGAGCAATTAATTTAAGCACGTTGTTTTTAAAATCATGTAGGTCAAATTTTAAATAGAAAGGTGGTTAAATTATGGTATTAGCAGTTGCGGTTCCAGTGGAGAATAGAAATCCGGCGTTAGGGCCTGCACAAGGTGGAAAACAATCGATTAGTGTTTATGATTCAAAGTTAGGTAATAATAGAACAGTATTAGCAACTCCGGAAGAATGTGATAAATTTGTTAATGACGTAGCATTAGCTAAAAAACAAGATAGTAAAAAAACTTGGAAAACTTGGGCTATGTCTGCGCTTGCAGGTCTTGGTATTGGTGGTACAGCCGGTGCAATAATGGGCAAAAAAGAGAATAAGGCTATTAATGTGTTAGTTGATAAACTGAATACAGAATTAAAACAAGGTAAGAGTTGGTTTGAAGTAAATATTAAAAATACCAAACTTCTTGATGTTGTATATGATCATTCAAAAAAAGTATTTAAAAGTGCTGGTTCAAAAGTAGCTTCTTCTGTGGGAGCATGTGCTGCTATTGGTGGTATTGCTGCAACTATGTTAAGTCTTATTCCTATATTAAAAAACCATAATAAGCAAACAGAAAAAGTTACTCAAGATTTTATTGAACAGCATAAATAAAAGAGGTTAATAGTTCAAATAAATAGTGATAACAGCCAAAGGTGTGTTTTTACGCACCTTTGGCTCTATATTATGAATTTAACGACTTTTATTCAAAATTATATTATATTGAAAACAGCAGATGATAAAAGTATGTTTAAAAAGATTTTTTCAATATTGGTAGCAGGTAGGTTGGGTTTACTCACACAACAAAAAAATTAACTTCTTGTAAAAAACTTATTCAAAATAATATATAGGTTTACGAAGATGAAGCCTAAGAATAATCCTGCTAATACGTCTGTTGGGAAATGGACTCCTAACCACATTCTTGATAAACCTACCATAAATATCATAAATCCGAAGAATACTGATAAAGCGATTCTCCAAAATTGGCTTCTAACGTAATGCATAATCAAATAAATTAGGATTCCATAAAAACACATTGTAATTGTAGTATGTCCTGATGGGAAGCTGTACCCGGCATGTAAGGTAGGCCTTTCTCTTTGTATTAGATTTTTTATAAAATCTACAAGAATATATGAACCCTGAGTAAAAAATATTACTAGAAAAGCTTTTAAATATTTTCGATGAGAAACCAGTACTGAACCTGCCGCAATTTGTGGCCACCAAAAGTTACCTACTCCACCATAATTAGAGAAGAAAACAGGAATATAACTAGGGAATTGTTCCAAAAATCTTCTAATAGTTTTCAAGATTTCGGTATCGATTTCTCTTATTCCTGGCATGTATATCACAACAACTGTTAGTAATGCAAAAACTACTAATGATAGTGTTATGTAATTCCAATTAATTACAACGCTATTCTCTTTCATACAATTACTCCATAAATTTGTATTATATGTTTAAATTCCACCTTTTGTTATGCCTAATAGAGTTACTGTTTTTTCAAATAATCTTACAACTAGTGGTGAAAATTCGCTTACAAAAACAGCAAAGAAGAACAAAGCCCCTACTATAGCTACAAATTTTTGAATATCTGAGAAAACAAAAACTTTATTGTTTCTGAATTCTTCTATTCCTTTAAATTCATCAGTAAACGGTTTTACAGGTAATTTTTCTTCAAGAGCTTCAAGCACATTTCTGAATTTAACCTTTATTAAGGTGTTGTATGAATCTACGTTCATCCACCAAAGTGCACATACAAAAATTCCAATTAATGAAAATAGTAATGTGGCAGTTAATTTTTCCATGAACACAATATTATTTGTAAATATTAGTGCAAAAATTATTGTTACAAATGAAACCATATAAAACCTATTAGTTCTAAAGTTTCTGCCAATAAAATTTTCTTTTTGTTCAGCATATATTTTGTATTCTTGGAAAATTAATTCTTCTCTATCCATTATTCTCTTCTCCATCATTTTCGTTGTTTGCTTCTTCTGAAAGTTCTTCATTTGTTTCTAAAGAAGACGCATCTTCTTCATTTATCTCTTCTTCAAGAGGAGGAACTTCTTCTCCTCTTTGGATGCGAACTTCTCTCATTAGAGCTTCAAATTCTTTTTCATCGAGTGTTTCTTTTTCAAGAAGTTGTTTTGCAATATATTCAAGCATGTCTTTGTTATTAGTTAAAAGCTCTCTAGCTAAATCATATTGAGTATCAACAATTTTCTTAACTTCCTTGTCGATATCAGCAGCAATTTCTTCTGAAAAATCTCTTGTATTACCAAAATTTCTTCCCATGAATACGTGCTCTTGGTCTTTACCATAAGCAAGAGTACCCATTTTTTCACTCATTCCATAAGTCGTAACCATACTTCTAGCAAGAGCTGAAACTTTTTCTAAATCATTAGAAGCTCCTGTTGTTACATTATCTTTTCCATAAATAATTTCTTCTGCAACACGACCACCAAGTATCATAGAAATTCTATCAAGTAGCTGTTGTTTTCTCATTGTTAAATGGTCTTTTTCTGGCAGTGTTAAAGTGATACCTAAAGCCATGCCTCTTGGAATAATTGACACTTTGTGAAGTGGATCGCAGTTTTTAAGAAGTTTTGCAAGTAATGCGTGACCAACTTCATGGTAGGCAGTGTTTTCTTTTTCTTCATCAGAAATGATTCTGCTTTTTTTCTCAGGCCCGGCCATAACTTTATCAATAGCTTCTTCTAAGTCTGACATTTCAATTTCTGACTTATCATGACGAGCTGCAAGAAGAGCAGCTTCGTTTAGTAAATTTTGCAAATCTGCACCGGTAAAACCTGGAGTACGTTTTGCAAGAGTTTTTATATCAACCTCTTTTGCTAGAGGTTTGTTTTTAGCGTGTACATTTAAGATCTGCTCTCTTCCTAAAACGTCAGGCTTATTTATAACAATCTGTCTATCAAACCTACCAGGTCTTAAAAGAGCGTTATCTAGAATATCAGGGCGGTTTGTAGCTGCAAGGATGATGATGTTAGTATTTTCATCAAAACCATCCATTTCAACTAGTAATTGGTTAAGAGTTTGTTCTCTTTCATCATGGCCTCCACCTAAGCCGGCACCACGTTGGCGACCTACTGCATCGATTTCATCAATAAACACGATACAAGGTTGGTGTTTTTTTGCTTGTTCAAATAAATCTCTAACACGGCTCGCACCTACCCCGACAAACATTTCTACGAAATCAGAACCGCTTATTGAGAAGAATGGAACACCGGCTTCACCAGCAACAGCTTTTGCCATCAAGGTTTTACCTGTACCAGGAGAACCTACTAAAAGGACGCCTTTTGGAATTTTAGCTCCAAGTTTTACATATTTATCTGAATGTTTTAAGAAATCTACAATTTCTTCAAGTTCTTTCTTTTCTTCGTCAATACCAGCTACATCTGAAAATCTAGTTTTAACTTTATTATCCATAAGCATTTTAGCTCTGGATTTCCCAAATGACATAGCTTGAGCGCCGCCTGCTTGAATTGATTTTATTATTAACATAATAAAACCAAGCACAAGTAAAATAGTTAAGAAAGAAGAGCCAAGCCCAAACAACGAGCCAGATTCGCTTGCTTTTTTAACATTAATTTCAACGTTGTTTTCTTGAAGTTTTGGTAATATATTTGAATTTTCAGGAAAAGCAACTTTATACTGATGCTTAGGAGCTTTAATTTCTCCATAAATAGGATTTATTTCTGTTTTTTTTGTTTCTGGTTGCTTAAATGGAACTGCAATAAGTGTATCACGTCCTAGTTCAACACTTTTTATTTCTTTGTTTTCAACTTTTTGGATAAAAGTTGTGTATGAAAGTTCTTGAGTACTTGATGTCGGTCCAGAAAATAGCATTGAAATAAATGCTAAAATCATAATGCCTAGTATAATATACATTCCTATAGATTGATTTTTATTCATAACTCTCCCTTTTTTAACACTGTTAATGTGTTTATTATACCAGAAAAACACGTATTTTGAATATAAGCTAATGTTATTATTTGTGTGTTTAAAATAAAAAATTAAAAAAACTTCATAATTTAGTCAATTAAATTAATGACTAATACTTTATATATATAGCACGAGTTTGGAGATTTTTAATTTTGTTTGGAAATTTTAATTCAGAATTATTTAATATTAATTTAGGTAATCCATTATGCGGTTTTGGACTATCTGACGTTAGTGGATTATATTCTTTTCCAAATGCTATGTATTCGACTTCTCAAGTAGATTTTTTTAGATCTATTGAGTCTTGTTTTTTAAAACCTAGTATTGATTTTAATGTCGGTTTTATAAATGCTTTTAATCCACGAACTTTTAATATTGAATTGTTTGCACAAAGCATGCAAAAGATTCGAGAAAATGAAATAGTATTTTCAACTAATATTACAATGAATTATTTACCTACAGAAGTAAGTCATAGCGAATCTGCGGCAACAAAAGGTGTTTCTGTTAGTGAAGCAGGCACTTCTAATAATTCTATTAAAACAAAAAATGGTGCGCCATATCAACCTAATATAAATACATCAGAATATAATACTTACAATGATATTATTCTAAAATATGCAAAAGAATATGATGTAGATCCAAATTTTGTTAAAGCAGTGATTAAGCAAGAATCGAGATTCAAAACTAATGCTGGTTCTATGGCAGGTGCAAAAGGGTTAATGCAATTGATGCCAGCGACTGCTAGAAGTTATGGAGTGACAAATGTTTATGATCCAGAACAAAATGTCAAAGCTGGAGTAAAAATGCTTTCAGAATTGATAAAGCGTTATAATGGAAATCTTGAAGATGTACTTGCAGCATATAATTGGGGTATAGGTAACCTTAGGCTAGAAGCACAGGGGAAGAAAGTGCGCCCTAAAGAAACAAGACAGTATGTGCCTGCAGTATTAGGATTCTATCGTGAATACAGTAGAGCTTAATTTTTGTTTTTAAAAACACTTGCCAAAATTTGCAAAAGCACCTGTGCAATCAAAGATTACTTCTATTCTTCGTTTCACTCCGTAACAACGGTGCTATCGTAATGTTTCGTAATTAGTTTGTATTTTCCTGCGCAAACGCAAATTCATACTTAACACTTTGCTACGCAATAAAAAAAAGCCATTCATTTGAGAACGGCTACCAGACTTGGGGAGGAGGTATGAAAAACCTTTTGGTTTTCCATACTAGTGTTTACGGCATTTTTTATTTTTTCTTTAGTATCATTTGAAAATTATCATACTTTTGAAGGAGTAAAAGTTAACAAATATTAATAATATTTGCTTTATTTGCCTTTAACTACTCGACAACAAATCTTTTTTCGTATATTATTAGACTAACACTACCGAAAATAGATAAAAGGAGAAAAAGGTATGCAAGTTATATTGAAAAAAGATGTTCAAAACCTTGGTGAAGCAGGTGAATTAGTAAATGTTAAAGATGGTTATGCAAGAAATTTCTTGATTCCAAAAAACTTTGCTGAAATTGCAACTGAAGGTGCTTTAAAAAATAGAGAACAAAACTTAGCTAGAATTCAAGCAAAACAAGAAAAATTACATCAAGAAGCTTTAGCAAAAGCTGCTGAAATTGAAAAATTAGGTCAAATTGAACTTTCAGCTAAAGCAGGTGAAAGCGGAAAATTGTTTGGTACAATTACAACTAAAAAACTTTGTGAAGAATTAAAAGAAAAAGCTAATATTGAAATAGATAAGAAAACTGT
This sequence comes from Candidatus Gastranaerophilaceae bacterium, assembly GCA_045651505.1. GTDB lineage: Bacteria > Cyanobacteriota > Vampirovibrionia > Gastranaerophilales > Gastranaerophilaceae > CAG-196. The sequence continues at coordinate 16,200 of JAZRSL010000029.1, forward strand.
TTCATTAAATGCACCTATTAACAAAATTGGTGAATTCACAATGTTAATCAAATTAACTTCAAAAGTTAAAACTGAATTAAAAGTAGTTGTAACAGCTTCAGAAGTTGTAAAAGAATCAATTGAAGAAGAAGTTGCTGAAGAGGCAGTTGAAGCTTAATCGAAAAAGTGATATTATAAACGTGTCGTTAGTTTTAGCGACACGTTTTTTGTATAAAAGAAAGAGAAGCGATGAAATTAGTATCAAGGTGCATGCCCTTAGGTAAATTACCATATGAAAGTGTTTCTGCAACAACAAGAATGGTTGCAAAGTTTTTTGAACAAAATCCTTTTTTGGCAGTTTTGCCTAAAATTGATCCAAGAGATTGTATTGAAACAAACACCTTTTCTGGAATGCCTGGAGTAAAACTTCATGATAAAAAAATTACCCTAAAAACTGGTACTAATACGTATAGTCAGGCACTTGCTAAGCTTGATAAAGCATTTAATACACTAGACAAGGCTCTGTTAGAGAATTATGCTATTGAATCTCCTTTTTTTCAAAAATATTTGAGTATAATAAAAAAATTTAAATCAAAAAATGCTTATATTAACTTGTTAGGTCCATTTACGATTTCACAAATGTTAATGAATGCAGCTGAAGAGCAAATGCTTACGGATAAGAGTTTTCGTAAGATGTTTATTCAAGCCATTTGTGTAAAAGCTATTTGGTTTATCGAAAAGATTAAAGAAGTAAATCCAGAAACAGTGCCAATAGTTGTATTGGAGGAACCTTTGTTTTCTCAATTTGGAATGATAAAAAGAGAAAATGAAGATATAACACCTGATTTAGTTACTAATATGTTTTCAAGAGTTATAGAAAAAATAAAATCTTGTGGAGCTTTGGTTGCAATTCAGTCTATGGAAAAATGTGATTGGAAGATTCCTATAAATGCTGGTGTAGATATTATTTCATTTGATGCTTACAATAATCCGAATAATTTGTCTATAATGCCAGATACTATTACAGAATTTTTAAAAAGAGGCGGAAAAATTAATTGGGGTATTATTCCTGTTATGACGGAACCTATCGTTAAAAGTTTAAATTTAGATTATGTTTCAAAAAGGCTTTTTTCTACAATGGAAGGCTTGATAATTGCTGGTGTTCCTGAAAAATTGGTTTATAATTCAGCGTTAGTTTCTATTCAAGGTGATGTACATGAATTGCCTATAATATTTGCAGAAAAAGCTATAATTCTTGTAAATCAATTATCCAAAAAGATACCGACAAAAAACTAAGATTCTAGTGGAGAATTGTTGTCTATTAAAATAGTATTCCTTATAAATGCGTGTGCCATAAGTAATAAATAAGGATTCATTTCGTTTGTAGCAGAAAGATTAACTTTTGTCTCTCGAGTTTCATTCTCTTCTTTTAAAGGTTTTGTTTCTTCGATGTCTATATTTGTATTCATTGCATGAGCATTACTTTCTTCTGCTAATGATTTTTGCAAAAGTTTTTTAGGGAAATTTTCTGAGCAAATAATTAATATATCAACAGAATTTGTTGTTGTTAAAGTAAAAACACCTTTTAGGTTTCCAAAATTTTTTGTTTGGATGAGTACTGTTAGTTTGGAATCATTTGAGTCATTATCTTCAGGTTGTGAGGTTATTTCTAAGTCAAAGCCAACCCCTTCATTAAGAGGTAGCCAAGGTAAATAAAGCATCATAAGGCTTTTTAATGTTTGAGCAGGGTTGTTTGATTCTGCCATAGACATGCAAGAATTAATTATGCTTAAAGTTTCTTGTATTTGTTCATTACTTATGCCTTGTTTTGAAGCTGACGCCATTGCTATAATTAAGGCTGCTACGGCTTGTTTACCATTTTGTAAAATTAATTTTGAAATATCAGGCATGCTTATCATGCCACTAAAAATTAAAGCTACTGTATCGGCTTTAGTTTGGGGATTATCAATGTTGTTAACGTTTGGATTTATGTCATTGAAAAGAGCTGCTAATGTCTTTTGGTTCTGTAAAAGTTCTTGATTGATCCCAGATAATCCCAATGTCCCACCATTAAGGGGTTTATTGGGGTTCTGTGCCCCAAGAAGTACGTCAGATAAGTTTTGCGGCAAACCTAAGATATTTTTTATAAATACGGCTCTGTCTAAGTTTGCCAAATGATTCATTTGCAAACTTGGTCCCCAGTTTGTTAAATTTTGAATGTTATTAAGAAAACTGCTTTGGGGTTTTGAATTAGTTAATGATGAATTAAGCTCGGGTGCGAAATTGTTAATTTTATTATTTTCAGCTTTATTTAATTTTTTCAAAAATAATTCAGGGTTTCTTAATCCGAGTAAAATTTTATCTATATTAAATCCGTCCATAAACTAATTATATCAATTTTTATTCTGAAATCAAAGTTTTGATTTATAATAATTTTATGCAAAAGATTTTTGATGAAAAATATATGCAAATGTGTTTAGAACTGGCAAAGCAAGGCTACGGCTACGTTTCGCCTAACCCAATGGTGGGTTGTGTTGTTCTAGATAAAAATGGAAATATAGTATCAAAAGGATACCATAAAAAGTATGGTAAAAATCACGCAGAACGTGATGCTTTGATGAAATTGAAAAAAAACGAGGCAGAAGGTGGAACTTTGTATGTCAATTTGGAGCCTTGTTCGCATTATGGCAAGACTCCGCCGTGTGTAGACTTAATAATTGAAAGAAAATTGAAAAAAGTTGTAATAGCAATGCGTGATCCGAATCCAAAAGTAGATGGTTTATCAAAATTATGTGATGCTGGAATTGATATTGTCGAAGGTGTTTTAGAAGAAGAAGCAAAATTTTTAAATCGAGTTTTTATTAAGAATATTTCTAAAAAATTACCTTATGTGGTATTAAAGACTGCAACTACAATGGACGGCAAGATTGCGACAAAAACAGGTGATTCTAAATGGATAACTTGTGATGATGCGAGAAAAGAAGTCTATAGAATGAGAAAAGAATTTGATTGTATTTTGACGTCTTCTAATACTGTGATTGCAGACAATCCAAATATGGCGCATAAATTTAAGTGTGTTTTAGATAAAGACAGTAGAACTTCAAAAGGTGCAAAAATATATCAGCAGGGACAAATATATCTTGCAAATAAGGAAAATACACCTTTAAAAAATGGGCAATTAGATTTAAGTGTAGTTTTACAAGAACTTTATAAAAAAGGGATTTGTTCTGTTTTTGTTGAGTGTGGAGGTAAATTAGCGGGAGCATTTTTAAAAGAAAATTTAGTGGATGAAGTTTATCAATTTATTGCACCTAAGGTTGTGAATGATAATACTGCAAAAAGTTGTTTTGATGGTGATTGTTTGGAAAAGATAGCTGATTGTAAAAAGTTTAAAATTTATGATACTCAACTTATTGGCGAAGATGTATTGATTAAAATGGCATTAAGACCCTCTCTGTCAGGTAAACCTGACATCTCTCCCAAGGAGAGATAGATGTTTTTATTATGCCTGAAAGGCAGGAGGGGTAAAGAATCAAAGTTAAAAAATCTACCTCCCTTGGGGGAGGATGCCTGAAAGGCAGGAGGGGGTAATGTATTACAATCCAAAAAATATAAATTTTGCAAAACATATGCGTTCAAATATGACTAAAGAAGAGGTGAAATTTTGGGAGATTGTTCGTGCAAAGCGTTTTCATGGTTTAAAATTTAAGCGTCAAGTTTTAATAGGTGATTATATCGTAGATTTTTTATGCCAAGAAAAAATGTGTATTATAGAAATAGATGGCGGGCAACACAATGAAACTAATAATAGAAGAAATGATGAAAAAAGAACTAAATATTTAGAATCTGGTGGATATAAGGTTGTAAGGTTTTGGAATAATGAGGTTTGGGATAATATTGAGGGAGTTTATGCAATTTTAGAACAAGAGTTGTTGAGCTAGCTACCCTCTCCAAGAATTTGTAGCTTTCACTTTATTTAAGCTCAAATTCTATCCTCCCCCAAGGGAGGTAGAAGAACCAATCTCTCCTTTGGAGAGATGTCAGGTTTACCTGACAGAGAGGGTAATTCATATTGAGTAAAAACCACTCTTTAGAATAATCTATAATTTAATTCTCAAGAACAATTGAGAAAGCTAAAACTGCGTTTATAATGATAAAATCACTCCAAAAATGTTATTAAAAGAGGGTTATGTTCTATGACAACGTCAATCAACCAACTAAGAATGAATATGCTTGATATGCAAGCGCTTCAATCAACAAAAGCTAATCGACAAGCTATTGATAACTTAATCCAAGCGGAAGAAAAAGAGGAAAAGGTTTTTGCTAAAAAGGGTCATAATAACTATAATGAAGCCATGGATTTTAATGGTGATGGAGTTGTGACTTATGATGAATACATGAAATATTGTGAAGAAAAAGCTGTATCTCAATGTAATTCTAACCCTAGTTTTACATTTGTTTCCACGGCACAATCCTCTGATGGACAAACTGTTAGACCTGTACACATTGGTAAAGCCTTAGAATCTTATTCTTTTTTTGGTGAAAAAAAATTAAACCCCTATGTGGAAACAGAGGTTTAATTTTTAAGCATCAATATTATTAATCTATACTAGATTATTTTTTATATTGCTAATAGTTTCGTGTCTATTAATTTCGTCTTTACCATAGATTTTTTCTAAGGCTTTATTAATTGCTGATATCATTTTATAATGAGGAAAATCGATGCCACCTCTAGATTCACATAATTTTTCAACGTTACCTTTTTGATTGCAATATACTTCACCACTTACGATAAAAATATCTTTTTCTGAATTTTTATCCCAAAACTTTTCAATTTTTTCTTGTAGATAAAAGATTTTATCATCAGCCACATTTCTAGCCTTGTCTAAAAGTTTGTTAAAAGTGTGTAATTCTTCGGTAGTACTGTATTTGATTGTTTTTTGTAATAAAGCTGAGTTTTTAAAATGTCCTGTTGTTGCAATATTGTTGTTTCCTGAATCAATTCTCATTTATTTTTCTCCTAATATACTATTCTTTAGCATTTCATCAAATTTGTTTTTTTTAACGATTTCTTTTTCTGGATAAATCACTTCATTAAAATGTTTTATGAAAATTTTTAGTATATCTGAATACCTTTTTTCATTTGTTTCTGGTCGGCTGTAACTGTCATACCTTTCTTCAATTGTAAAAGTATCTTCTTTTCCTGTTTTTGTATTTAGTTTAGCTAAAACAAAATCTGTTGTTACGCGTAAATTATCTGCGAGCATTTTATATCTAGGAGATTCTATGTTAAATTTAAAAACCATATTATCATTGGTACTTTCAATTTTTTTAACTAACTCACTAAAAGCTTGGTAAGTTTCTTGGTCAGCATTTTTAGTAATAGTTTTAAGTGCTGGAGAATTAATTATCTTACCTTTGAAGTTTGTATTTTTGACACTAATTGGTGCTATGTGCATTTTATACTCCTTATGCTTATATTAATTTATTGTAAATATTTTCTCTAAGTTCTTCTATTGATTTATCAAGAACTACTTGGGGATACTTCTCCTCAAGAGTAGGTAAAAAACTTTTTAATACTTTTCCAAACTTTTCCACAAGTAAAATTTGATTTTTATGTTTATCTGAATGATGTATATGTTCAAAAGATTTTATATCTTCTATGCGTGTGCGTTTTTCGTCATTTTCTGGGTGACTTAATAGATTAAAATGATAGTTTGAAAATTTTCCCCAACTACTGAAATCAGTATTAATAAAAGTTGAAATTTCAAACACTTTTTTATCATCAACTTTTTTTGCTCGTTCCAAAACTTTATTAAATCTGTTTAAAGTTTCATAGTCAGAAAATTTTATTAGTCTTTCTAAATCTGTAGTCCTTTTAAATTGTCCTTGGAAATTTGTACTATTGATTGGTAATACTTGCATCGAGATTCCTTTTATATCTTATATTAACTTTTAATGGAAGGAAACAACAAACTCGCAGAAGGAGTTAATCCTAATAAGCGTTTTAATTTTGCCACACATCCATAATTTAGGGATATTTATATCGACCTTATATTCAATATAACTCAAAGTTTTTTTGAAAGTCAAGGGCATTTTATCCGTAATTCTTATTCTTTCGACTTTTTTCCGGTATGTGAAATAATGCAAAAAAATTTATAAACGCTAAATAATTATCTCGCCTTGGCGAAAAATTATCGGTTCTTCATCTTTGAATCCAACGACTGTTGAGGCAAGACCTTTTGCGCTGTACCCGTAATCTTGTACAACTAAATCAACCTGTTCTCCAATATATGCTTTAGCTTCCTCATAAATCAAGGCTGCTGGTTCACCAGAAAGATTTGCGCTTGTAGTAGCTAAAACCCTACCGTCAATTGATTTGCAAATATTTGCAAAAGTTTCATTATTAGGTACTCGAATTCCCACTGTATTCATCCCAGAAGTGATGTAATCTGGTGTATTTTCAGATTTTTCAATAACAAGAGTTAGTGCTCCTGGGAAATGATCTTTAATTAATCTTTGTGCTTGTTTCTGAATCGGTTGTTTTACATAATCAAAAAGCGGATAAATATCATCACTCATTAAAATTAATGGTTTTTTTGCTTCTCGATGTTTTATATCATAAATTCTTTGTACAGCTTTTTCACTTGTTGGTAGACATCCAAGCCCCCAAACCGTATCAGTTACAAAAGCAATTACGCCATCATTATTTAATATTTCATTTATTTGATTCACGGTTCACCTTTCAAGATTCACTTTTTTATAGTATAATACAACAGTGCAAAAGAAACAAAGGAGAATAAATATGGTTCAACAATTTGGAACACCACAAAAAACAAGGACAGCTGTAATTATGTTTTTAAAAGGTTCTGCAACACCGGTTGTAATGTATTTTGATAACCCGCAAGCTGTTTATGCGGAACTTAAACAACTTATGAAAAGCCCTACTCCTGTTCTAGTTGAAAAAGAACCTATTGGGCCTATTAAAAAATTATGTTTTGTTTCAACACAAATTGCAGGATTACTTCTCCAAGAAGAACCTGTTGCTTAGCTAGAGGATGTAATGGTTAAAATTCTAATTGAAGATATTGAAAAAGAACCTAATAAAACTCTATTCTATGAATTTAATGAATTCATGGAAGAGTTTGGTGCGGAAATTTCTGCTGATTTAGAATTGAAATCTTTAGGGCAATTTATAGAAGTTTCTGGAACTGTCCAAGGAAAATTAAAGCTAGTTTGTGACAGATGTTTACATGAATTTGATTATGAATTAGATATCGATATTGAAGAAACTTTTGCTAAGCATTCTCTTCAAGATGAGTATTCATCAGAGTTTGAGCTTCAAAGAGGCCAGTTTGTAACAGATTTAAATGGCGAAAAAGAGATTGATCTTTATGACTTATTGTATCAATCTGTAATATTAGCTTTACCAAATAAAAAGGTTTGTGGTATAAATTGTAATGAAGACATGTTTATGTCTGATGAAAACTATCATGAACATGACTCAAGAATGGATATTTTCAAAAGTATTCAGATTGAAAGAAAAGATTAACCCAATAATGTTAGTATAAATGCGCTGGCATGATAATATAAATTAGAAAGGAAATATAAAAAGATGGCAGTACCTAAGAAAAGAACTGGGCATAGCGCTCAAGGAAAAAGAAGATCAAATTGGAAAGCAACAAAACCTACAACTACAAAATGTCCTAACTGTGGTGCAGTAGCATTAGCTCACACAGTATGTACAGCTTGTGGTCAATACAAAGGTAAAGTTGTTTCAAGAAAAGCTGAAGGCTTTGTAGAAGCTACAGAAGTAAAAGAAGCTAAAAAAGCTCCTAAAAAATCAACAAAGAAAGCTGAAAAAGTTGAAGAAACTAAAGTAGAAGAAGTTGTTGAAGAAGTAAAAGCTGAAGAAGTAGTAGAAGAAGCTACTGAAGCTCCTGTAGAAGAAAAAACTGAAGAATCAGCTGAGTAATAGAATTTATTTATTATTGCGGAAGGTAGAAATGCTTTCCGCATAAATAAGTAAATTGGGATTATAAAATAAAAAGAGGTGAGGATGACAAGAATAGCAATTGACGCAATGGGTGGCGATAATGCACCATTTGAGATAGTAGCAGGTGCTGTATGGGCTGCTGCAGAATATGGCGTAGCAATAGAACTTGTTGGTAAGGAAGATATGATTGAAAACTGCTTAGAGCAGATTCAAAGAGAAGGTTTTTTATCAGATTGTGGTAAGGCTGGAAGAAAAAGAAGAGTACACGTTGATGTAAAATCTTTGGATATCAAAATTACTCATGCTTCTGAAGTTATTGAAATGGGTGAAGCTCCGGGTCAAGCTATTCGTAAAAAGAAAAATTCATCAATTGTGTTAACTGTAAACTCTGTAGCAACAGGTAGTTCTGATGCATTGGTAGCTGCAGGTTCAACTGGTGCAGCAATGGCTTCAAGCTTATTTGGTCTAGGTAGAATCCCTGGTGTTGATAGACCAGCAATTGCGGTTACATTACCTACAATGAAAAAACCAATTGTTGTAATTGACGGAGGTGCAAATAGCAATTGTACACCTCAAATGCTCAAACAATTTGCCGTTATGGGCATGACATTCTCTAAAAATGTTTTAGGTGTTGAAAACCCAAGAGTTGGTGTTTTAAATATCGGTGAAGAAGCTGGTAAAGGTAATGAGCTTGCTCAAGCTGCATATAATCTTTTAGAAGAAGAAAAAGAAAAATTCAACTTCATGGGTAACGTAGAAGGCAGAGAATTATTCCTTAACGTTTGTGATGTCGTTGTATGTGATGGTTTTGTAGGTAACGTTGTATTGAAAGTTACTGAAGGTACCGCAACTTTATTATTCAAAATGATCAAGAGCACATTCAAATCTGACTTCTTAGGTATGATTGTTGGTCTTTTAGCAAAACCTTTCTTGAGAAGAATATACGGCAGAATTAACTATGAAGAATTTGGAGGTTGCTTGCTTCTTGGTGTTAAGGGGATTACAGTAATTTCTCACGGTAGAAGTAAAGCTTATGCAATTAAAAATGCTGTAAGAGTTGCTAAGAATGCTGTAGAAACTGGTGTTAACACTAAGATTTCAGAGATGATTGCGTAATAAAAAATTTACAAAATTTACAAAAAAGTCGTGACAAAGTGTCACGATTTTTTTTGTTTGTGATAAAATACATAATGAGCAAAAATTTGCTTTCAAAAAAGAGGAGTATAGAAAATGATAAATAACGCAATTCCATTGAGAATCGCAGGTGTAGGATACAGCGTGCCGAGCACAGTTGTAACTAATAATGATTTAACTAAATTATATGATACGTCTGATGAATGGATTTATACTAGAACAGGAATTAAAGAAAGACGTTTAGTTTCTGGTAATGAAAGTGCCTTTGAATTAGGTGTAGATGCCGCAAAAAAAGCATTAGAAAAATCTGATATAAAAGCTGAAGATATAGAATTGATTATTGTTGCGACTTCAGCACCATCTCAATTATATCCAGCAATGGGCTGTAGAATTCAAGCGGCTTTAGGAATCCCAAATAACATTCCTGCTTTTGATATTACTGCAGCATGCTCAGGTTTAATCTATGGCTTAAGTATCGCAAGAGGCTATATTGCATCTGGCATGTATAAAAATATTTTATTAGTTGCTACTGACAATAATTCTAAACTTTTAGATTGGTCAGATAGAACAGCATCAATTCTTTTTGGTGATGGTGCTGGAGCTATGGTAGTAACTGCTTCTGAAGACGGTGTTGACGATATTATTTCTATTGATATTAAATCAGATGGTTCAATTGGAGAAATTATTAAGCTTGATTTGGCTGGTAAAAATTGTCCGCTAGTTGAGCCAAATGAGGAAAAACCTTTATTTATTCAAATGAATGGTAAAGAAGTTTATCGTTTTGTAGCTCGTGTTTTGCCAGAATATGTAGAACAACTTGTTGCTGATGCAGGCATGAAAAATGAGGATATAGATTATTTAATTCCTCACCAAGCTAATTTAAGAATTATTCAAGCTGTACAAGAACGTCTTGGATATTCTGATGAAAAAGTTGTTACAAATATCGAAAGATTTGGTAATACTTCTGCTGCATCTATTCCTTTAGCACTTGTAGAAAGTGTTGAACAAGGTAAAGTTAAATTAGGTTCAACTGCTATCTTAACTGGCTTTGGTGCAGGCATGACTTGGGGCGGAGCTATTGTTAGATTAAGAGAAGGTATTTGCTAGGGATAAATACAAAATTCAAAATAATTAGGTTGGGTGTAACTCGACAAAAGTAAGGAGAATTAGAAAGTATGAAAAAAATAGCATTTTTATTTCCAGGACAAGGCTCACAAGCTGTTGGCATGGGAAAAGATTTATATGAAAGCTCAAGCGCTGCAAAAGAAGTGTTTGAGATAGCAAATTCAACTTTAAGCAAAAGTGTTTCAACTCTTTGTTTTGAAGGACCAGAGGAAAATCTAAAGCAAACTGTAAACACTCAACCTTGTATTGTTACAATGTCAATTGCAGCAATGGAAGCACTTCGTGAAAAATGTAATGTTACGCCTGATTTTGTTGCTGGTCACTCTTTAGGCGAATACTGTGCAATGTTTTCTGCAGGTGTTATGAGTTTGGAAAATACTTTGAGAGCAATTCAAAAACGTGCTGATTTGATGAGCGAGACTAAAGGCGGAGCTATGGCGGCTGTGCTTAACGCAAGTGAAGAAGTATTAAAAGCTGGCTTAGAAGAAGGAAACAAAGTTGGTTATGTTGATGTAGCTAATTATAACTCACCAGCTCAAGTTGTTATTACTGGCGCAGAAGATGCGGTAAAAGCTACAAGCGACTATCTTCTAGCTAATGGAGTAAGAAGAGTGGTTCCTCTTGCTGTATCAGGAGCGTTTCACTCTAAATTTATGGAATCAGCAGGGGGTAAATTTGGTGAATTTATCGCAGATGTTGAGCTAAATGATGCGTCAATTCCTGTGATTACAAACGTTGATGCTGAAGCAACGGTTGAAGCAGAAGACTTTAGAGCAAAAATGCCAAAACAAATTTATTCTTCAGTATATTGGACTCAAACTATTGAAAAAATGGTTGCTGAAGGTGTTGATACATTTATTGAAATAGGACCAGGAAAAGTTCTTGCTGGTTTGAATAAAAAGATTGCACCTGATGCTCAGGTATATAATGTATTTGACTTAGCTTCATTAGAAGCAACAGTTGAAGCACTAAGTGCTGAATTAACAAATGTATAGTAGGTCGGAATTTCGACATTAAATAAGGAGAATTTTAAAATGACAGAAAGAAAAATCGCTTTAATTACAGGTGGATCAAGAGGGATTGGTCTTGCTTGTGCTTTAGAATTAGCAAAAGCTGGTTGTGACATTATTATTAACGATATTTGTGATGCTGAAAAAGCTCAACCTGCAATTGATGAAATCAAAGCTTGTGGCGTAAATGCATACTTTTATAGTTTTGACGTTTCTAATTATGATGCTTGTAAAGAAAATGTTGATAAGATGGTTGCTGAACACGGTAAAATTGACATTTTGTTAAACAATGCTGGTATTACAAGAGATGGTCTATTCTTAAGAATGGACATGAATCAATGGGAAAGTGTTATTAAAGTTAACTTAGGTTCAGCTTTCTGTGTGACTAATGCAGTTATTAAACACATGTCAAAAGCTAGACAAGGTTCTATTATCAATATGTCATCTATTGTTGGTCGTCACGGTAACGTAGGTCAAGCTAACTACTCAGCTTCTAAAGCTGGTATGATTGGTTTAACTCAAACTCTTGCAAAAGAATTTGGTTCAAGAAACATCAGAGTAAACGCTGTATGTCCAGGTTTTATTCAAACTGCTATGACTGCCGAACTACCTAATATTGACGAATACTTAAAAGCTATTCCAATGAAGAGATTAGGTACAGTAGAAGATATAGCTAAAGTTGTTAAATTCTTAGCGCTTGATACTGAATACGTAACTGGTCAAGCTATCGAAGTTGCTGGTGGTTTAATGTTATAATTTTCGCTTTAAGAGGCGAGGTTATTGGGCTTCGCCTTTTTTACGAACTGTAACAATTTTGTAAAATTCTTGCAAAATCATCTTGAAATAGTATAATTTTGTATGAATAGTGTAATACACAATAAATAAGAGGAAAAAAACATGAGTACATTAGAAAAAGTAAAAAAAGTTGTAGTAGATCAATTAAGCTGTGATGAAGCTTTAGTTACTCCAGAAGCTAGCTTCACTGCTGATTTAGGTGCAGACTGTTTGGATACAGTTGAATTAGTTATGGCTTTCGAAGAAGAATTCGGTTGCGAAATCCCTGATGAAGAAGCTGAAAAAATTCAAACAGTTCAAGATGCAGTTAACTACATCGAGTCACACTCATAATTAGGATAACTATGTTTTGATTATAAGAGGGTGAGAATTATTTATGTGTTTTCACTCTCTTATTTTATAAAAAGAGAACTTTAAAAATATAATACTGAATTTGTTTCAGGATCTGGATATGGTCCATTTTGAAACTTAAAGCATTAAAAATATTTGCCCCCAAGATTTTGAAATAATTTCAGAATAACATATTAAAAGAGGATATATTTATGACAAAAAGAAGAGTAGTAATTACAGGTTTAGGGGCTGTTACTCCAGTTGGTATTGGGGTGAATAAGTTTTGGAACTCTTTGTTAGAGGGAAAAAGCGGTATTTCTACAATTGAACAAATGCCATTAGAAGGTCATACTGTGACAATTGCCGGTGAAATTAAAGACAAAGACTTTAATCCAGAAGATTATTTGGATCCAAAATTGACAAAAAGATTGGATAGATATTGTCAATTTGCTATGGTTGCTGCAGACGAAGCTATTGCAGATTCTGGTATTGATGAAGCAAATATTGACCCATATAGAATTGGTGTCATTGTTTCATCTGCTGCTGGCGGATTTAAAACAACAGAAAAAAGTCACACTGCAATGATAGAAAAAGGCCCTACTAAATGTTCACCATTTACAGTTCCTATGTTGATTGTAGACATGGCTTCAGGTCATATTTCAATCAAACACGGGTATAAAGGTATTAACAAAGTTGTGGTTTCAGCTTGTGCTACAGGTTCTCATTCAATCGGTGATGCTTTCAGAAGTATTCAATACGGTGATGCTGATGTTATGGTAGCAGGTGGTTGCGAAGCTACTGTTACGACTCTTGGTATTGGTGCATTTACAGCAGCAAGAACGCTTTCTAAGAGAAATGACGAACCTACAAAAGCATCAAGACCTTATGACAGGGATAGAGATGGTTTTGTTATGGGAGAAGGCGCTGGTGTTATGATTCTTGAAGAATATGAACATGCTAAAGCACGTGGTGCAAAGATATATGCAGAAATAGTTGGATATGGCCAAACTGCTGATGCTCATGATATGGTTGCTCCAGATCCAGAAGGAAAAGGTGCATTAAAGTCTATGGAATTAGCTCTTGCTGATGCTGGACTAAAACCTGCTGACATTGATTATGTTAATCCGCACGGTACAAGTACAGGTTTAGGTGATATTGCTGAATCTCAAGCAATTGCTCAATTATTTGGTGATAAAGAACAAAATCCTAATTTAGCGGTTAGTTCAACTAAATCTATGCACGGTCATATGCTTGGTGCTACTGGTGCTGTAGAAGCTATTGTTTGTGTAAAAACAATTACTGATAATAAAGTTGCTCCTACAATTAACCTTGATAACCAAGATGAGCATGTTGCTAATTTAGATTATGTTCCACACAAATCCCGTGATAAAGAAGTAAATGCTGCTTTATCAAATTCTTTCGGATTTGGCGGTCATAATGCTACTTTAGTATTTAAAGCTGTGTAGTAAATAAAACTTTTAAAGATAAAAAGGCTTAGTTTTATAGCTAAGCCTTTTTGTTTCGAAAATTTTGTATAAAAATGTAAATCTTTTATTAAAATTGAAGAAAAATCTTCTGATGTAATCAGAGTCTTGTGGAGAACATTAACTAAGTAAAAAATCAATTAAGATTTTAAATATTTATTAATATCTTTAAACTTTCTTTTGATTTATTTGCTTCAAAAGCTTCTAGAGCTTGTTCTATTGGATAAGTTCCGCTTATAAACGGCGTAAAATCTATTCGGTTATTTTCTAGTAATCTTAGGGCTGGGCCAAATTGGCCACAACGAGAGCCTAATACTGTAATTTCATCAATTACAATTGGTGCAAGATTTAGTTCTTTACCTGATGCTACTGTACTTTTTAGAACCAACACACCTCTTGGTTTTGTAAGTGACATTGACATTTCAAAACCTGATGCTGAACCTGTCGCTTCTACTACTACATCATATTTTTCTTGTTTTAAATCATTTAATAAAACAGTTTTAACACCCTGAGCTTTAGCTATATCTAATTTGTTTTGGTGTTTACCTACTAAAATAACATCAAGGTTATGTGCGTTTAGAGTTAAGGCTGTTGTTAAGCCTAATTTACCGTCGCCAAGTACTAATACTTTTGCTGTCGGTTCAATATGTAATTGTTCTAGAATTTCGCAGGCAGCGGCAAGTGGTTCTACAAAGACTGCTTGTTCGTTAGATACATTTTCAGGAACTTCAAAAAGTATATTTGTAGGGACAGTTAAGTATTCTGCCATGCAACCATCTTTTTTCCAAATCCCAATTGTATGACGATTAGGACAATGTCTGTAATTCTTTTTATCACACCATTCACAGTTTGGATCATCGCATCCCCAGCTAATTTCTGCAACAACTCGTTTTCCAATCCAAGCTTTGTCTTCAGCCTTATCGCTATTTACATCCTCAACGACACCAACAAATTCGTGTCCAAGAACTCCAACATAGCCCATATAGCCTTTTGTTATTTCGTAATCTGTATTACAAATCCCAGCAAGTTTCACGTGAATAAGCGCTTCTCCTTTTTGCGGAATTGGTTTTGTATAGTTATTATTAAATTTTAATTCGTTATCAAAAACAATTGCTTTCATTTTGAAATCCTCTCTTTCAAGTTTTATTCTACTTCAAAATTGATGTAGATAGGAAATTTTAGGTTTAGATGTAAAAAACTTGTTACATTCTTCTAGCCATTTTTTAAAATATTGTATTATATTTTTGTACTTGATTTTAAAACAAAGTTTTGACTAACTGCGTAGGAGAAATTACCCCAAAGTACAGGGCAAACTATGTCTTAAATTATTAGGAGGTTTTATATGCGTCATTGCTGTGAATTTAAGGCAGATGACATTTATTATTTACAAGAAACGAATTTATATACAAATCGCAAGCTATCAATTGGTTTTTGTCCAATATGTCAAAAACCTGTTGCAGAACTTGTGGAAATTAGATTTGATGGAAAAATTGAAAGGTTTAGAGCGAGTGGCTATGATGCTCATGAGCTCGCTATGAAATTAAAAGAACAAATTTTATATTCAATGAAGGAATGTAATTATTTAAAATTTAAATCTAAACCTTATGGTTGGAAATATGGGGTTAACAAAACTGTTAAATATAAAGGTAAGGAAAAAATAAAACAATATGCGTATGATTTTTATGGTAATAAAGAAATGATAAAAATATTGTAAACACACTATATACTCCTCTGGCAGATAGATATTTTTCACCCTTCTCTCTCAACAAAGGGTTTTGAAAAAGTTAATACACTTTTCTTCTAATGACTTTTCAAATTTACCCTTGTATATTTACCCCTATCTTCTATCTGCCTTTTTTTTATTATAGGATTTTGTATGAAAAAAAAAGAAAAAGATATTATAAAAAAAGAAGAGACCAATAAAAAACATATTAGTTATTATGATAAAACATTGGAAATACTCAATTTTATATTGGAAGAATACTCGAAAGAGCTTGCTAGAGCTGATATCGAGTTTTTGGAGATGCCAAAAAATTCAATTGCAACTTTGGATTTTTTAATTTCTTCTATAATTAAGGTTCAAAAAGGACAAAGAATTGCATTAGGTCTTGATGAAGATGTTTTTGAAGACACTTCTCCTCAAATAAATATTATTGAAGGTTTATCAGAGGATAAAATTTAGTTGTATTTTGGTTTGAAAAATGTTATCCTTGAACTGTGTTTTGGAGGATATATGAAAAAAATTTTAGTATTTTGTTTGGCTTGTATTTTGTTTCAATCAGTAGTTGAAGCGAAAGATTATGCAAAATTACATATTCAGGAAATGAAAAAATCGCAAAAATATAGCGCAAGTAAAAAATATTTTGAAAGCTTTGCTCCTGAAGTTGAGGTAAGTAAAAATACTGAAATAAAAGATCCTAAATTGGTTAAATTAGGAGGTTACAAGATTATTCCTGAAGCTCAATATAAGGCTAAATTAGTTAAAGATGAAATTGCATATAATTCTGTTAAAAGTTTTTTAGCAAGTCGTAAAGTTGATAATTATAATTCACAAGCCTATTCAGAGGATTTCTATAAGGTATATAGAATAGCTGAGCGTGTAATTCGTGCAAATAATTTAGATTTTGTAAATTGGCGATTAATCGTGGCTTCAACCGAAGAATTTAATGCTGGTTCGTCTGAAACAAATTGTATTACAGTAAATGCTGGTGCTTTGGATACGTTATCAAATAATGAAGATGCTTTAGCTTTAATGATTGGTCATGAATTAGCTCATTCTGTTTTGGGACATTTAGCACGAAAAGAGGAGCTTCGTGAAGGAATAGCAAGGGCTGAGAGAGTTGATAACTACTGGATGTCTTTATATTCAGGAAAAAAATTCTTAAGAGAATCAAGGAAAATGGAGCTTGCAGCAGATGCTGAGGGCGCAAAACTTATAGCAAAAGCTGGGTATGACGTAGTGAAAGCAAAAGAACTTATTTCGTTTCTTAACACTTTAGGTAATGCTTCTGATAGATATTCTACTCATCCAAAACCAGAATATAGATTGAAAAGTTATGAAGATAATGTAAAATACTTTTTAACTGAAGAGTGGGTAAAACAAGGGCGATACAACATTTATAATTCCAATGTTATGAAGTGCGATAAGTCTTCTCATAGAAATTCAATTGTTCTTGTAAGGGATTCTAAAAAAGCAGAGTCATTATATTACAGCCCTGAAACCCCTCAAGAATTATATTTAAGATTTGGTTATAAATCATATTTAAACGGAGAGTTTGAATCTGCAATTAAGTATTTAAAAGAATACTTAAAGATTGATAAAAGCAATTATATTGTATATTTGTATACATCATATGCTTATGAATATTTATATAAACAAACCGCTAAATCTTCTGATATAGACGCGGCTAGGGAATTTGCAAGTTATGCAAAGAGTTTGGCTCCTGATAATAAATACGTAAAAGAGCAAGTTTTAGCACTGTAAAATTTCATAATTAAAATTTACTAAATTAGACGTCTCTTATGAGGCGTCTAATTTTTTTGAGGAGA
>JAZRSL010000030.1:0-63655 GCA_045651505.1 Candidatus Gastranaerophilaceae bacterium
TGCCTCTGAACTATTACAAAGAAGGAGAACTCAAATGAGTGAAAGAAAATTAGTTGGAACACAAGAAATGTTCGCAAAAGCTCTTGCTGGCGGTTACGCTATCGGTGCTTACAATGTTAACAACATGGAAATTTTACAAGCTATCGCTGAAGCCGCTGAAGAAACAAGATCACCTATCATTCTTCAAGTTTCAGCAGGTGCTAGAAAATACGCTAACCAAACTTATTTAATCAAGTTGGTTGAAGCAGCTTTAGCTACTACAACAGTACCTATCGCATTACACCTTGATCACGGTGCAGATTTTGAAATTTGTAAAGCTTGTATCGACGGTGGTTTCTCTTCTGTTATGATCGACGGTTCTAGATTCTCATTCGAAGAAAACGTTGCTTTAACTAAAAAAGTTGTTGAATATGCTCACGAAAGAGGAGTTTCAGTTGAAGCTGAGCTAGGTAAATTAGCTGGTATCGAAGACGATGTTAACGTTGATGCTAAAGATGCTAAATTTACTAATGTTCAAGAAGCTGTTGAATTTGTTAAACAAACAGGTTGTGACTCTTTAGCTATTGCTATCGGTACTTCTCACGGTGCTTACAAATTTGCTGGTGAAGCTAAATTAGATTTCGACAGATTGAAAGAAATTAAAGATGCTCTTAAAGAAGCTGGATTTGGTGATTATCCAATCGTTCTTCATGGTTCATCTTCAGTTCCTGCAGAATTCGTTGCTAAATGTAACCAATTCGGTGGTAAATTACCAAACGCACAAGGTGTTCCTGAAGAAATGCTTGCTTACGCTTCTAAACATGGTGTAGCTAAAATCAACATCGATACAGACTTAAGATTAGCTATGACTTCAACAATCAGAGAATTCTTTGTTGAACATCCTGAAAAATTTGACCCACGTGAATACATGGGACCAGGAAGAACTGCTGTTAAAGAAATGGTTATGCACAAAATGAGAGACGTTCTTGGTACAGCTGGCCATGCAGATGACTAATCTGTAAAGTTTTGAAAAAACTTTAAAAAAAGAGCTTTGTTTGTAATAATGAAGCTCTTTTTTATTGAATAAAATATAATATTTTATTCAAAATATAAAAATGAGTTCCTTTTCTAGAACTCATTTTTATTTAATTTGCTCTACGCATTAAATCCGATAATTTTACATCCTTATTCTTTATTGATAGAGCTTCTTGTTTTATTTCAACAGGCTCTTTAAACTGAGATAGTCCGATTTTCATCGGCTCTTTTTCAAATTTAAAACATTTTTGTATTAGATTAAGAATTACATCCATAATAGTCTCCTTACTGTAATTATACAGCATTTTCTATTTAGTCCTTCATTCATTAAACCCATTTTTAAATAAATTTTCAATAACTCTTGTGATAAAATAGTCTTATAAGATAAAGGATTTAATAATTTGAATAAAGGTTTTTATAAAGATTTAGACACAAATTTTGAACTTGCTTGTAAAATGTCTGAACAAGATTTTTCACATGATGAGCTTTTAAACTTACTACAAAATGGTAATATCCCTGAAAAACAAATTGCGGCTCTTAAACTTAAAACTATAAATAACATTGAAGAAGCAAATATTTTAATGAATAATCTAACCGGTTGTGATGGTAAAATTAGAGAAGCTGTTGCATTAAAGATTAATCAAATACTTAATCAAAATAATCAAAGTTTTTATTTATTTACGCGACAAGAATCAACTCCTTTTGCAGACGCAACAATTGATATAAATGGAAATATTTGTAGGCTGGTTATTGATTCTGTTGCTATATTAAAGCAAGATGAAACCTTTGCTAAAAAATATTTAGAACAAATCTTATCTTTTATAAATGAGACATTTAACGAACTTGATAAATTTATATTCAGAGATAAAAAGTATGTTATTAACAAACAACTGTTTAAGCTCTATTGGTGCTTAGAAGCTCTTAAATTATTTACAAACGATATTCCAGAAGAAAAGCTTTTTACAATTATGAATAAAGCTAGTGAAGTTAGTGAGTATACAATACGAGAAAAAGTTGCTCAGATAGTTATCTCCGCAAATTCAAAAAAATTTCTTCCTATTGTATCTAAACTTCAAACAGATGAAAATTATTATGTACGAGAAGCATTAAAAAAATAAATTTATATCATTAAAGCTTTTTCTATCAATTTCATTCGACCATCTTGCAAGAAAGTTGCCAAATCAGTCGCTCCAATTTGTGCGCCAACAATAGAAATCATATTTTCTGGTAATTCTGATATCATAGAAATTAATGAATCTTCTTCTAATCTAACCAAGGTTTTTACCATATCAGGCTTATATAAAGTGCTTAAAATTCTCACATAAGCTTCATTACCAAACAATTCCATACATTCAGGTGTTTCTTTGGCTAATTGGAAAACAAGTTGTCTTTGAACATCAGGGTTCATTGTTGAAACAAATTTTTTATATTGTTTATCAGGTAATTTATCTATATAATTTATAAATTCTAAAGGATTTGTTTGTTCATAGGGTCTACCAGTAGAACTTTCTATAAAAAGTTTCATTACATCTAATGGCAACTTCTTCATATGTTTAATAACATCTTTTTTATTTAACTCAATATTCTTAAAGAAATTCGATAATTCATCTTCTGTAAATTTCTTAATAACACCTTCTAGAGAAAAAACTTCAGAACAAGCACGCATAACTTCTTTTACATCGACTTTCATAAGCATCTTTAATAATTTTTCTTGAGTAAAGAAGTGCAAGCCCATAACTAAATCTTCAGGCTTCAACATCGGTAATATCATAGCTCTTGTTGAGCTGTCCATGTTATTAATTAAGTCATAACGATTGTTCACGTTATTTAATTTAAACATCTCGACCAATTTTATTGGAGAATGATAATACTCCCTAGCATGATCAAAAGCTCTGTGATTACCCTGAGCTGCCTCTGCCTCGATAATTTCATCAACAGTAGATGCACCATAATCGTTAATCATACGTGATGATGTAATATTTAAACGATTTGCAAAGAGTCTCATATTAGCATCTATAACTATCGACATATTTTCTCCATATAAAGCTCTGTTATATATATTAAGTATATATCCTATAAATAATTGCCTTTTTTGTAACGGATTGTAAAGACTAATTAAACTATGGTATAATTATTATATTATGAAAAGAATAGTTTTAAGTATTTTAGCATTTTTTTTACTATTAATAAATATTGCCACAAATGCGGCAACTAATTTTATAGAAAAAGATATAACATCAGTATCAAAAGACGGTTTTACGATTAAAGCTAATTTTGCTTATCCTAAAAAAAATCAAAAAGAATTTTCAACTGTAGTTTTACTACATTCACTTGGATACAATTCTGAATGGTGGGGAAATCTAAAAAATGATTTATTAAATAAAGGGTTTGCGGTTTTAGCTATCGACTTACGAGGTCATGGAAAAAGCATATACAACTCAAAAATGTCTAAGACATCTTGGAAGAGTTTAAAAGACTCAGCTTATGCTAAATATCCGGATGACATAATTGGTGTTATCGATAAAATTAAAGAAGAAAATACTAAAAAAATATTCTTTAATAATTGGGCAATAATTGGTTCCGACATTGGCGCAAGCGCAGGTGTAATTGCATCTGATAAACTAAAAAATAGACCAGTTACTATAGTAATGCTTTCACCTATAGTAAAAACTAAAAGCTTATACATTCCTGTGAGTATTGCACATTTAGATAATGTCGATTTCTTAGCTGTATATGGAACTGACGATACTGACTCTAGAGAAGCTGGTAAATATTTAAAGAAATTTGCTCAAGCAGCTTTCTTAGAATATACTTCTGATTCAAAAACAACCGGAATGTTAATGTTAAAAAATGACAATAGCCTAAACAAAGTTTTAACAGAATGGATAGCTAATTATCTTAATTAATTATATTTTTGCACCATCTTGCTTAATTTTTTCTAGGGCTTTTTTAGAACTGTCATATTTTTTACATAGTTCTAAAACAAAATCTATTGCATTTTTGTCTTGCCTTATAGCTTCTTTCAAAAGTATCATGTCAGATAGTTGCAGGTTATTAATTAAATCGTTAGATTGCGTATTCAAATATTTATCCAGTAGGTTAATCGCTTCTAAATCTACCCCTTCTATCCCCTTTTTATAACAAAACCAATTATAGAAATGGTAAATAAAATAATATTTATCAATATCCTTTGAATAAATAACAAAAGCTTCATCTATTTTGAATTTAAGCTTTTTCATCAAAAATAAAGCTATAAAAAACGCCTTTATCCCCTTTTGCGGATATACAAAACCTTCTTTAGGTATAATTTTTTTTATAATTGTTGAAAATTTAACGTAAAAAACTTTAGTTCCATGTTTTTTTATATAGTCTAAAATTTCAACAGGACTAAAATTACAAGTTTTTAATATCAGTTCAATCTCTTCTTCGAGTAATTTCTTTTGAGATTCAGCAAGTGAATCTAACGTTAAAAGACAATCCTTATTAGAAAAGAATTTTCTTTTTGTATTTGACTTAATTTTAATAGTTCTATCTAAACTCTTCTTAAGCATTTTTTCTTGCAAAGAAAAAACAAACAAGACAATCTTCTTAAATAAATTCATAATACAATTATGCCATTAAATATATGAAATCGCAATAATTAACAAATTGAAGCCCCCGCTTGCGCGGGGGCTTCAATTACTTTATAACACATTAAATTATAATAGATTCAATGCAATTTGTGGTTGCTGGTTAGCTGTAGCTAACAGTGTTGCAGCAGATTGTTGTAATATTTGGTATTTAATATAGTTTGAAGATTCAGCTGCAACATCAGCATCTTTAATTGAAGAGTTAGCAGATACGATATTCTCCTTTTGTACACTTATCGCGTCAACAGCTGATTCAACCCTATTCATATAAGCACCAATAAGCGCACTTCTTGCAGAAATATTTTCAATAGCATCATCTAAGAAGTATAAGAACTCACGAGCAGTAGCATCATCAGTGTATACTGCATCACAAATAGCTGTTATACAAGAAGGATTTGAAATTGCTTTTCCATCATTATTACAGTCGTATTTATAATTTTGAATATCACGATATTTTGTAGTATCAGAGTAATCGTACTCTGTTTTTCCATCTGGACCAGGATAAGCCTTATCACCTAATATACGAGCTTTAAGTGCAGTTGTATCTTCTTTCGGATTAGATCTTTCAAACCAATTTGTTACAGCCCCTTTAGCACCATAACCATTAGCATTATTGGCATTACCAAAAATTATGAGAGCACTGAATTTAGCAGATTCAAATAGCGAATAATCTAAGTTAATTACGTTTGCTGCACCTGCATTGTTACCTACTTGTAAGTTAATACCAGATTTTGTAACAGCTGCAGTACTTGTACCGTCAAGTAATTGAATTCCGTTAAAGTCAATAACAGAACATAGACGGTTAATTTCTAACATTCTCTGTTGAACTTCTGTTCTTATAGCTTGCATAGAAGCTGTACCATAAGTACCGTTTGCTGCTTGTTCGGTTAAGTCTCTGATACGTTGAACATAACCACCAACAATACCAAGAACACCTTCTGCTGTATCAAGTAATGATAAGCCCATTGTTGTGTTTGATTCAGCAACGTCATATGCTGAAATTTGAGCCTCCATTAAGTTTGATACTGCAGAACCAGCAGCGTCATCCTTACCTGAGTTAATTCTAAAACCTGTTGTTAATCTTTCCATTGCTGTATTCATGCCGGTAGTTGCTTGTGACAAGTTTCTCTGCGCGGTCAATGAAGCAAGGTTTGTGTTAATTGTAATTGAAGCCATAATACAATCTCCTTTTTGTTTAGCTTTCTTCCGTGATTTTTATGTACTTGAATTAAGACTTGCTTAGACAAGCCTTTATAAAAGTCTTTTGGGGTAAACGTGAATTCAATAAATCCACTTTCACACTAACATATTAATGCTAAATTGCAAAAAAAAGTATTGTAAATTAGTTTGGAATTTCTATAACTAAAGTTTGATTTTTTTTAAAACTGAATACCATTTGTCGAATATTTAGAAATATCTAATAAGTCTTTAACAAATTCACAATTAAAATTTTTACTCCATCTTGAAGGACAAATATCAATTCCGCCTCTTCTTGTATAAAGTGCTCCGACAAAAATCTCTGATTCATACCCTAATAAATCTTGTAATCGTTTAAATATCATCTCACAACACTCTTCATGAAAATGATATTCTGATCTAAATGAAGTTAGATATTCTACTAAAGAAGATTCCTCAATTCTTTTTTTAGATTTGTAATAGATAAAAGCTCTGCCGAAATCAGGTTGGTGGGTAACCCTACAATTAGAACGCAAAGAATCAAACCTTAAATAATATTCATATGTATCAGCTTCTAAAACTTTTAATATATCAGGAGATTCCTTGAAATTTTCTATACTAAGCTTGTTATCATCAACTAGAGTCATTATATCAATAAATTTACTATATATTTGAGTTATTGGAGTTGAAAAATCTAAAAAACAAACTTCAACATCGGTTTGTAATTTTTCTGATAAATCTTTTTTTATGATACCAGAGGCTATTATCAAAGCATCTTCTATATTTTTTCCAAAACGTGACATATTAAAAGAATTCAAATAGAGTTTTAAAGATTTTGACTCTATTAAAAATTCATTATTACAATTATATTTAAGCTTGATAACCCTTGTTACAGGAACCCCCTTTTCTGTAAGACAAGAGAATTCATAACCGTGCCAAACATCATAACCTACAAAAGGTAAATCATTATTATCTATATTATACTGTTTACGGTTTTCAAATCTTGGTACGACAACAAGTAATGAAGGGTCATAGAATTCACTACCAGTACTTTTTTTACCTAAATGTTTTGATGAAATTTTATCTGTTATATTATCCATTTATTAACCCTATATAATGCAAGTTATTAACAGAATTAATAATATCAAAAAATTTATAATATTTACATAACAAAACTTAAAAGAAACCTTCTCAAAAATTTTTCTAATAGTATAATTAAGAATATAGAGATTGTTATTTAAAATTTGGGGTATAGGAATGCAGGGGTATAGTTTTGAATTAATAACCGGACCAATGAGTTGCGGAAAAACTGAAGAGCTTTTAAGACGTATTAGACGTTGTATTATTGCTAAAAAGAAAGTTAAAGTTATATCCCCTGAAATTGATACTAGAGAAAACGGTGATTATATAAAATCTCGCAATGGTCTTTGGCTAGATGCTATTAAAGTAAAACATTCTATACAAATAATGAGTTGCGTTAAGCCTGAAGACGAAATTGTAGCAATCGATGAATTACAATTTTTTGATTCCAATATTGTAAAAGTTATATCTACCCTAATGTCAGAAGGAAAACGTGTTATTGGTACAGGCTTAGAATTAGATTTTAAAGCTGAGCCTTTTGGCAGCATGCCAGAACTTATGTGTATAGCAACAAAAGTTGATAAATTGCATGCAGTTTGTATGAAATGTGGATGTGATCACGGCACAAGGACTCAAAGACTTATAGACGGGAAACCTGCGGATAAAAGTTCTCCACTGATTATGATAGGTGGAGATGAAACTTATGAAGCTAGATGTATTAAATGTTATGAATTACCTGATGCAAAACATGAGAATGCAAAAAAAGGCTTAAAATTATTACAATTTAGCACTAACAAATAAGTTTATCTACAATCTCTCCTTATAATGCAAGTATAGAGTAGTTTTAAGTTAGTTGCAAGGCGTTTAGAAATATTCAAAACTAATTAGTTTACTTTTCAATAAGCTCTTTTTTCCATTCAATATAAAAATAAATAGCTAGAATTAAATACACAAGCCACATAATAATTGTAGAATAAACCTTTGCACAAGATAGAGCTACAATAAACCACATGCTCAAAGATAAAAGATTTACCCACATCCTGTTTGATTTAAAAAGCAGGTAAATTTACTTAGTTCAATATTTTAGTATTGCAATTGCTTCTTATACTTATCGAAGAACAAAATGTAAATATTTGTAACAAAAAATACTAAATCGCTAAAGTTTTGTAAAAAGATGCCGTAATACATGTAAAGAAAAAGAAAAAGGAAAAAGGAAAAAGGAGTACATTATGAGTGATATCTCTAGAATCTACAGCTTTATTAATCAAAAAGTTTTAAAAGGAAATAGTTTTCAAGAAACGTTTGATAACAATAGAGACGGCGTAATTTTAAAGGTTGAATATACAGACATAATGCTCGCTCATGAATCTGATTGGAATGGTGAAAAGAGCCAATATCGTGACTTGGTTGACGATTTCTGGGCAAGTATGGATATTAATACAAAGAAAGGTGAAATTAAAGGTACAAACTTCCATAACTTCAATGCATTGAATGCGAATGAATCTAATAGAACAGATAAAATTCTTTATATTTATAAAAAATTAACAGAAAAAATTAATCTTGAGCTTGTTGGACTTAATACTTATGGTGTGGATATTTCTGATTCAATAGTTAATAGAATAATTGCACAAATCGGAAATATTGAAAATTTAACATCTGATGAAATCGATAATTTAGATATTTCAAAATACTTAGATGCTAATGTTATTAAAGAAGCTGTTATTGATAGTGCGTCAGATTTTGCAGCAAGTTATATTAAGTCATTAGGTAAAAAGATTGACTTATCAATGTTTTCTAAAGAAATTGCTAATGCAGTAGCTAATGCAGATTATAGTGGTTTAACTAATTTCCAAGATATTATTGATAAAGCATATGATGCAATAAAAGGAACAGTTGATAGTTTAATAAAATCAATTGAAGAAGGCAATGTTATTAAAGATGATAATAATGAAATGCATAATTATAGCAGAAATAATATCTTTAATGCATTAAACAAATTAGACTTAGTAAAAAAAGCTAGAGAAGTCGCTAAGAAATTAGGTTTAGAAAACGAAATAGATACTATTTTGAATAATTATATTGATGCAAATGATTATGAAAAAGAAATGGACTATATAAACAACTTTGCAAAAAGTGATTATGGTAACAGACTAAATTTATTTATTAATATGCAAGATTTATCTGATTTAACAATAAATAACACTATCGGTACAGGTGCTAATTTCGGTACAGGCGCTATTATCGGTACAGGTGCTATTATCGGTACAGGTGCTAATGGTGGTACAGGTGCTAATGGTGGCACAGGTGCTAATGGTGGTACAGGTGGTGCACACGGCGGTGGCAGTAGTGGAGCTTATATTCCTGATTATACGAATCCATATATCAAACCAGGAGATATGGATGGTGATGGCATTCTTGATAAATATGACGATATCAGTAATGTAGAATATCTCAGAAATGATGTAATTCCTGAAACTCTTGGAATGAGCGCTACTCCTTCAGCTACTCCTGCAGCGACTACTTCCGCTACTCCTGCTGCTTCAGTTGGTCCTGTTCTTAATCTAGAACATACCACACTCGAAAGCTTTAAACATGCTGACTTAACAGAAAAAATTGTAACAAATAATGCTTCTGTTACAACAACTATTAATGTATATGACAGCGATCTTATAAAAGAATTAAAAGCAGCAGGTTTCAGCGACAAAGAAATTGCCTTCTTAGTTGAAAATGATAAAAATAATGCTGCATATCAAGCAATTCTTAAAGATGCTTCTAAAAAAGTTTTATTAGGTGAATTATCTTCAAGTGCATTTATTTCATACATTGCAGAGCAAGTACTTGCAAATAAAACAGAAATACTTAAAGGAATGAAAAAAGATTCTGGAACCCAAGCTGAAAAAGATTCTGAAATCCAAGATGAAAAAGATCCTCAAAACCCAAGTAAAGTAGAAACAAAAGAAGATTTACCTAAAATTGATAATTTTGGATCAGGAGTAACGAGCCATAATATAAATGTAGTTAAACAAACAGCAAAGGATAAATTACACAATCACTTAGAAGATTACAAATATAAATTACTTACAATAGAAGGAATTAATAAAACTGCTGTTGAAATATCTATTACAAATGTTGAAAAGAGATATATTGGATACATTGATGAAATTACAGATAACGTAAGTAAAAAAGAAGGTTCTTATACAGGAGCACATTATGAACAAAAGACATGTAAAAAATCTGGTGAGATATTTAATGCTGGCGTGTCTACATCTAAAGCGCTAACATTATTTGAATCAACTAAGGATAATGGGCAGTATGCAATATCTATCAACGGTGAATTACTTAGAGACGAAGTCTTTAGAGAGTATCGTAGAAACACTACAAACAATAATTAATAGCAATTAAATAATATTTAAACAGTATTTTAGAGGTAGTAAGTCTTTAACTTTACTGCCTCTATGTTTTTCTTTTATGCTGTTAATAACATCATAAAAATAAAGCCTTTTTAATCCACACAAAAGGAAGAGGCGAGAAGGGATACTGTCTTTCAAAGACAATCAATATCACCACACCAAAAATTGTAGTTAATTTTGTACACACAATTATATTCTTCACATACAAGGAACTACTGCCACAAAAAATACGAAAAAAACAGAATACTATAAATAAAATATGTAATTAATTCTAACGCTTTTCAATAAGTTCATTTTTCCATTCAATATAAAAATAAATAGCTAGAATTAAATACACAAACCACATAATAATTGTAGAATAAACCTTTGCACCAGATAGAGCTACAATAAACCACATGCTCAAAGATAAAAGATTTACCCCCATCCAAAATAACCACTGTTCAATAGCTCTTCTAACTGTAAGATACATTCCACCTAAAGAAAAAACTGTTGTTAAGCTATCCAATATCGGATGAGTATCGTGTGATAAAACAAGAGTTACATATACAAAGAAAGTTATTATAAAAAGTATTGAAACTATACGAGATAACTCCAGCTTAGAAAGCTTAATTTTAACAATTGTCTTTTCTCCACTCTTAAGGTTTTTATTCCATCGAAAAAATCCAACAATTTGCATTGGAAGATAATAAGCTGCATATAGTATTAAATTACCCCACAAATGGTTTTGAAAAGATAACCAGCAATAGAAGAAAGATCCAGTAACCCCAAAAAGATAACAAATTGGATTACCTTTACCTGCAATATATGTATAGGTTATTCCACAAATTGCGGATATAACCGCTATATAGCTATCCCCATTCAAAAAAGCTTGTACTAGTATAAAACAGATTACCACTAGCATCAAAGAAATTTCTATTAAATTTTTGTTCCCAGCTTTAATATTACCCATATTTATGTTATCTAATAAAAAAAGATGAAAGTAAATTCTACAAATAAACGAAATATTTCATTCAACGGATTTTGGAGTAGCAAACCCTTAAAAAAAGGGTTAGAATTTGCTGCAAAAAATGGAACTTTATTTGCAGGAACAACAACTTTAATTTTTTCTAGCACAATTAGACCGCTAGCGATTTTAACAACACCTAAAACAGATAAAAAAAACAAACAAGTAGCTTGCGCTAAATCAATAACATCTACAGGAATCGGTTATTTATTAATGCTCGCTTTCTCGTTACCGCTTACAAAATCAATAGAAAAGCTTGATAAAAACCCTAAAAGATATTTAACAGAAAGTACTATTAATAATTTAAAAGAAAAAGGGCTTTCTCTAAAAGAATCAAAAGCATATTCACTAGCAACACAATTATTTAAACTTGGATTAGGTTTTGTTTTAGCAGCGCCAAAAGCTATAATTACAGCAATTGGCACTCCATATGTTCTCAGTTTAATTGAAAACAAAAGTGAAAACGAAAATATATCACAAAATAATTCCGTAGCATTCAAAGGCAAAGATCAACTAGCATCAGGAATATCAAAAATTCTAAATAAAAAAGGGCTACAAGACTTTGCAAATAAGTACAAAAATAGCAATTTTCCAATGCATATCATCGCAGCAACAGATACCTTAACCACTGCGACATTTATACATCAAACAGTTAAGAATAAAAAATTAAAAGAAGAAGATAAAAAACCTCTTATGTACAATGCCGGCATTGCAACAGGATTAAGTATTATAACTAGTTATGCACTTGATAAGATAACTCAAAAACACGCCGACAAAATTGCAGAAAAAATAAAAAAAGCTAATGCTCTAGATAAAAACCTCCCAGAATATCTGGAAGGTCTTAAAATTGCAAAGCCGATTTTAATAATGGCCACTGTTTATTACATTTTGATACCAACCATTGCTACATTTGTCTCTGACAAAATTGGTTCAAAAGAAAACTAAAAACTATTCTTCTATCATCAAGCCATCATTTTCAGTAGCAACTTCAATTAGCCTATATGATAAGTATGCACCTAAAGCTACCGCTTTTAAATCAATACCTTCATCATACTTAGCTACCTCTAAAATAGCAGTATTTACTTCTGGATTTTCTTCCTTTAGGTATTGAACCATATTCTTTCTCCAAGAATTAACATCTTGGAAAACTTCACTAAAAATCTCGCTTGAAATCTCTTCTGTTATAATCGGTAACATGTAACTTTCTCCTATTAAACCGATTATATAATATATTGATATATTACTCAATACATTAAATAGATTAGGCTTTCTTTTTTGAACGCTTTTTAGATTTTACACTATTTTCAGGCTCTAATTTAACCTCACCATTTGCAAGATTCTTTCCTATAAATTTTTCTAATTCAGCTCTCGCAGAATTATATTGATATAGTGAATTATAATACTGCAACATAGCGTTTTGGTACTGAACTTGCGCCTCTTTTAATTCTACAGGATTACCTACACCTACTCTATAACGTCCATAAGAAAGCTCATAGTTTTCTTTCGCCTGTTTTAAACCTAGGTGAGAGACTGGAATAGAATTCTTTTTCTCAATCATTGAATAAAAAGCTTGCTGGATTTCAAAATAAATATTGTTTTTAGTATTTAAAGCATTCGCCATTTCTCTTGAATGTAAAGCTTTAGCTTCCTTTATCTCGTTTTTTATCAACATACCATTAATAGTCGGAAAGTTTATATAGCTTCCAATATTATAACCGTAGTTTGATGTAAATGAACGTCCACCTATTTGATATTGACCTTCTACTGTCCACTGAGGAAAGTATGATTTTTTGACCAATTTAACATTTTGCCTTGCTTCTTCAACTTTAACCTCAGCCAATTGAAATTCTGGACGAGACTCTCTTGCAATATCAATAGCTTCTACCAGAGAAATATCACAAGGATTGTATTTTAAACTATCAGAAATACTATACTTATTAGTATAAGGTAAGCCCATTGCGTTATTTAGTTTCGCCATTGAAACTTCAACTGCATTCTCTGCTTGAATTAACATTAATTTTGAATTACTTAAATTAACTTCTGCAATAGTAACATCGACTTTAGGAGAAACACCTGCTGTATAAAACCCTTTTGCTTGATTATAAAAGGCTTCATAACGAGAAACCATTTCCTCTGCAACTTTTTTAGCCTCTAATGCATACTGTAAATTATAATATGTCTTTTTAACCTCACATACTACATCGTTAACAGTTCCTGTTAACATAATTTTATAACCTTGGTTATCTAATTTTCTAATTGTTACAATATTTTGAGTAACACCAAAGTCATAAAGCATTTGGGATGCAGTTATTTGACCAAGAACATAGTAATTAAAAATCAAGTTACGGCCTAACGCATCTGATAATTGTAATTGTTTTATACGAGTATAACCCGTTTGCCAACTAAATTGAGGAAAATAAGTTGACCAAGCTTGCTTAATCCTAGCATCAGAAGCAAAGACATCTTGCATTGCTGCTTGTATTCTAGGATTATTACCCAAAGCACAAGCTATACACTCATCCAAAGTTATATCCATTACTTCTTCAACACTACCAGTAATCAATTTTGTAGACTCAGAATCTAGTTTTGGTTCTACATCCTTACTGTCAGGATACTCTTCAATTTTTAATTCATTTCCTAGTTTTTTATCCGCACTCTTTGCCCACAACGCAGCCATTGAGACCTGTTGTGAGAAAAACATTAACAATATTATCAGTGCATATATTTTATGTTTTTTCATCTATTTTTATTCCTTAAAGTATTAAAATACTGTGCTGATTTTTCTTTCATTACGTTTATTGACACGAAAAATGCTGGCACAAGAAAGCTACCTAAAAATGCTACTGCCATCATACCGCCAAACACAGAGACTCCAATTGAATGTCTACTACCAGCACCAGCGCCATGAGCAAATACTAATGGTAACAGGCCTAAAATAAAAGCAATATTTGTCATCATAACAGCTCTAAAACGTAATTTTGCAGCTTGCATCGCAGCTTCAATATAACCTAATCCGTCTTTCTCCATAGCATCTTTGGCAAACTCAACAATTAAAATAGCCTGTTTGGTACTCAAACCTATCAACATAACCAAACCAACTTGAGCATAAATATCTAACGCTAAGCCTGTTATATACTGGAAGAAAAGCGCTCCTAATAAAGCTATTGGCGATATCATTAAAACTGCTATTGGTAAAGTCCAGCTTTCATAAAGAGCTACCAAGAATAGATACACAAAAGTTAATGCCATTGTTAAAATTGGTCCAATTTGACCTGCTGAATTCTTTTCTTGCAAAGAAGTTCCAGACCAAGCATAGCTCATATCCTTAGGCAGATTTTCATTTGATAAAACTTCCATCTCATTCATAGCTCTACCCGAGCTTACCCCTTTAGCAGGAGTACCGTTAATGGTTATTGCTGGATACATATTAAATCTTGTTAGCTTATATGGTCCAACAACATTTTTAGTTGTTATAACGGATGTGATTGGCAACATTTTACCTTGATTATTTTTTACATAAACCTTACTCAAATCTGTTAATGAAGCTCTATAAGGAGAATCCGCTTGCATATAAACACGGTAAACTCTTCCATATTTATTAAAGTCATTTATATAAGAAGCCCCAAATTGAGCTGCTAAAGTTGCATACACCTCTGAAACTGGCACACCCTGAGCTAATGCTTTTTCTTCATCTACATTAACAATAACCTGTGGTAAAGAAGAAGTGAAGGAAGTATACAAGTTTGAAAAAGCAGCGTCTTGTCTTGCTACACCAAGAAAATTCTGAGTCTCTTTAAACAGTTCATCAGAAGACCTATCACCTTTATCAAGCAATTGATACTCAAAACCACCGAACATCCCCATGCCTGAAATTGCAGGCGGCTGCGATGTAAAAGATACAGCCTCAATAGTTCTAGAAGTAATAGCATTTACTTGAGCAATTATATTGTTAATTGATAATTTTTTAGATTTTCTCTCACTCCAAGGTTTCAATCTCGTAACAATAAAAGCGGTGTTTTCACCATTAAAGCCATTTACCTGAATAATGCTCTGAACGCCAGGGATTTCCATAATCTGATTTGTTATGTTCTGAGCGACTTCTCCAGTCCTCGAAAGTGTTGCACCATCAGGTAATTGAACTTGTGTAAAGAAAGCACCTCTATCTTCATCAGGCAAGAATCCAGTTGGAGTTATCCAAAACATAAATAAAATAAAAACAACAACTCCCACAAGTACTTGCATTGTTTTCTTTGGAGATTTAACAAAATACTCAACTACTTCTAAATATTTATCTCTTACACCATTAAACCATTTTTCAAACTTTTTAATAAATTCAAAATCGGAGGTTTCTTCTCCAGATTTTAATATCATAGAACATAACGCTGGCGACAAAGTTAAAGCTACAACAGTAGATAACCCAATTGATGTTGCAATACACACCGCAAACTGCCTAAACATTTGACCTGTAATACCTGTCATAAATGATACAGGTACAAATACTGCCATTAAAACTAATGATGTTGCAACTACAGCACCAAAAACCTCAACCATAGTTATTTCAGTAGCTTCACGAGGATGTTTTCCATCCTGAATATGCCTTTGAGTATTTTCTAATACTACAATCGCATCGTCTACAACTAGCCCTACAGCCAATACTAAACCAAAAAGTATTAATAGGTTTATAGAAAAACCTAAAAGCGCCATAAATATAAAAACACCAATCAAAGACACCGGAATTGCACAAAACGGAATAAAAGATGCCCTTGCTGTCCCTAAGAACAAGTATGTTACAGCACTTACAAGAATTATTGCTAAAATAATCGCATGAATAACTTCTTTAATAGACTCTCTGACAAATTCTGTATCATCATATTGAACATTATAAACCAAATCACTTGGAAAACCTTTGCTTAGCTCCGCCATTTTTGCTTCAATTCGATTAACTAAGTCAATAGTATTTGCCTCTGGCAATTGAGCAATTGAAATCATTGCAGAATCCGTTCCTGCAATTGTTGCAGATGAAGAATACATTTCAGCACCTAGTTCAACTCTTGCAACATCTTTTAATTTAACATTAGAGCCATCTCTATTTGCCTTAACTACAATGTTCTCAAATTCTTCAACTGTTTTTAAACGACCTTTAGTTCTAAGAGTAAACTTAATAACCTGTCTAGACTCCATAGGTTCAACACCAATATTCCCTGCCGGAGACTGGATATTTTGATAAGTAACAGCATTACTAATATCTGAAGTTGAAACTCCTAAGCTAGCCATTTTATCAGGCTTTAACCATATTCTCATTGAATAGTCACCGGCACCAAAAACATTAACAGTACCACAACCTTTTATACGAGCAATTTCATCCTTGACAAACATCGTCGCATAGTTAGCTAAAAACAGTGAGTTATATGTTTTGTTAGGAGAAGTTAATGAAATCATTAAACAACCCGGGCCACCGGTTGACTTTCTAACAGTCAAACCATATCGCCGCACCTCTTCTGGAAGCCTTGGTGTTACAAGTTGTAATCTATTTTGAACATTTACCAATGCCATATCAGGATCGGAACCAACTTCAAAGAATAAAGTTAATTTATATGAACCATTAGTAGACTCGGAAGTCATATATATCATATCCTCAACACCATTAAGTTGAAGCTCAACAGGTGCAGCAATAGTTGAAGTTATAACATCAGAACTTGCACCGGCATATGTAGCATTAACAATTACTTGTGGTGGTGTAATTGATGGATATTGTTCTAATGGTAACGTCGTCATAGATATTATACCCGCAAGTATAATTGCTAACGAAATTACAATCGCAAATTTTGGCCTCTTAATAAATAAATTCCCTGCCATTTATATTTTCCTTATTTCTTAAACTTATTTATAACTCTTCCCAAAAAACTTTCTTTTTTAACATCTGCACTGTTAACAGGTTTTGAATTTATAATTCTAACAGGCCTTCCTGGCATAACTTTTTGTATACCACTAACAACTAGTCTATCACCAGCCTTTATACCATTTGAAACAATCCATTTACCATCAGCTGTTTGTCCACCAGTTTTAATATAAACCATACGAGGTAAATCTTGTTCATCTAATACATATACATAGCGACCTTCTTGATTTTCCATTGTTGATGTTTGAGGAACAACTGGAACTTCATCTTTAGATTTTGAATATATAATTATTTTTCCAAAATCACCTTGCAACAACTCATCATTAGGATTTGGGAATGTTGCACGTAAAGTTATAGTACCAGTAGACTCGTCAATTTTATTATCATGAAAATCTTGTACGCCTTTTAAACTATACTTTTGTCCAGTACTAAAAACAAATTCTACATCTCTATTAACATTTGCACCTTTATCAACACGCACGAGTTCAATGTAATCCTTAGCATCTAAAGGAAATGTTATATACATCGGCTCAGAACTGTTTATTGTTGTTAAAGCTGGGCTCATTGTCGAAACAAAGTTTCCAACAGTAACAGAAATTAAACCAACTCTTCCATTAACCGGAGATTTAACCTTCGTATAACCTAAATTCCTTTGTGCATCTCTATATAAATTTGTTGCACTCTCAACTTGAGCATTATATGCATTTTTTTGAGCAAGTATATTATCATATTCAGACCTCGCCACATAATCTTGATTTACAAGTTCTTCATATCTTGATAATTGTTTTTGATAATACTCCGCTTGAGATTTAATATTATCTAAATTTGCTTTTGCCTGTAATGCAGCATACTGATACTGTTCAGGTTCAATTTCAAACAGTATTTGCCCCGCTTTAACGTAATCACCTTCTTTAAAATAGCTTTTTGTTAAATAACCATTAATACGAGCCAAAACATCTACTCTATATTTAGCTACAACCCTTGCAGGTGCTTCAAATTGCCTAATCACATTCTCTGCTGCAACAGTTTCAACTGCA
Source organism: Candidatus Gastranaerophilaceae bacterium (assembly GCA_045651505.1). Classification (GTDB taxonomy): domain Bacteria; phylum Cyanobacteriota; class Vampirovibrionia; order Gastranaerophilales; family Gastranaerophilaceae; genus CAG-196. The sequence continues at coordinate 18,249 of JAZRSL010000030.1, forward strand.
ACTGACGGAACACTTGCTCGTGACATCGCTTTTATTGATTTTATTTTATTAAAATTCGATAATAACATTCGACCTAAAATCAAGCCAACAACAATTAAAATTATAATAATTACATTTTTCCTCATGCTCTCTCCAATGATACAAAAACCCTGTCTAACAAGTATTTAGAATAGCTCAAAAATACCCGCTAGTCAAGCATTTTAGCATTGTTTTTTACCCAATAATTTAATATAACCTAACCAGCTATTGCACGTTTTACAAACGTAGCCGGATCAGCTACAGCGGTAGAATAAATCACATAATCACTGTCAGGAGCAAAGTATTTGCGCAACGCAACACGGTTTGTCACTTTTTCATAGCATACAAACGAATCCACATTATCCTTAATATAACCAGCAAATATCCTTTGCTTCTGGGACAAATCATAGTCCTTCAGATTCTTGACGATATACATATACCTATATTATATAACATTGAAATATCATTTTAAAGAGATAAAACATAAAACTTTACAATCATAATATTAGACAATTTAAATATATAACTTTACAAAACTTTACATTTATCAATAAAAAAGGCAATTTTTTTATTGATAAATACTTTATATATACAAGAGAGATAAAAAGTATAAACAAGAAGAGAACCTAAACCCCAGAAGAGAGAGCTAAGGACATTTTAAATGTCTTATACAAAACTAGTTGAAAAGTAAATAAGGAGACAAGCATGGCAATTGGCGCAAGAGATTTTATTGACAAATTATTAGTAGAAAAATATGCACAGGAAAAAGTAGACAATCATGATGAGAGTTCTTTAGTTTCAAGAATTTCAGCAGACGACATGCTTGATGCAATGAAAGCATCCTCCGAGACTTATCGAACAATGATGACATTAAATAACAGGCTGACAATGGTTTGTTATGGGGTAGTCGCGAAGTCGGCAAAATATATTCACGTTGAAGCAGTATAACTACTTTCTTATATAAAATCAGGATACTTATTTACTTAAATACCCTTCTTAAAAAAAGAAGGGTATTATCATATTCTACCTTAAAGCTTCAAGAGCAGCTATTTTCATCAAACTTGCATCTGGCGATAAACCTGTCCATATCTCAATAGCACGCTGTGCTTGATAAATTAGCATATCTAACCCTTCTATCGTTCTAAAACCTCTACGAGCAGCTTCTTTTAGAAAAACTGTTTTGATAGGGTTATAAACAATATCATAAAAGATAGCATCTGGAGACAAGTCATTAAAATTTGCAACATCAATCGGCATTTCATTAGCCATAAACCCTCGCATACCAATTGGAGTTGCATTGATAATTATAGATGATTCCTTCAAACTTCTAATATTTTGAATTTGATAAACATTAAATGTTATTTGAGGAAATTTTGCTCGTAAATAATCTAAAGTCTGTCTGGAGTTAATAATATTACGAGTGTAAAAATCGATATTTTTAATTCCTTTTTCTGCTAATCCGACAACTGCAGCTCGAGATGCACCCCCTGTACCAAGAATACTTGCAGTCTTTCCTTCTAAATTTACATCTGATGGAATTGCCTTTTTAAACCCATAAATATCAGTATTGTAGCCAATAAAAGATCTATCGTCCAAGATTTTTACAGTATTTACACAACCTGCAATATTGGCATAGTCATCAATATCATCCAAAAATAAAGACATTGGAACTTTAAGAGGGATGGTAACATTGAAACCATTATACCCATTTGTCTTTAAATATTTTATTCTTGTAATCAAATCCTCAGGAGATGTCTCCATAACATCATACGACCCCTCTAAGCCAAGACTTTCAAACCCTTTTTTTTGAATTGCTGCAGATATCGAATGAGTAAGAGGAAAACCAATAATACCTAATTTATACATAATATTTTATCCTTATAAAATAAGCGAATCTACCACTTCACGAAAAGCTCCATCACCGCCATAACTTTGAGTTATTTGTATATTTGGAATCTCTTTAACTTTTTTTATAGCATTTGGAACTGTTATCGCATATTTTGTCTTTTTTAACGAATCAAAATCATTGACATCGTCACCTATATATAGATATTCTTCATCTGATAATGAATATTTTTCAATAATTTGATTTAAAATTTCTAATTTATTTCTTATGCCTTGATGAACTTCATCTAATTGAAATTTTTCATCTATAACTTCAATGGCAGAATTAGCCTCACCTGAAATTATTCCAATCTTATAACCATTTTTTTTCAACAAAGAAAAACCCATAATATCTTTAAAATTGAGTTTCCTTGTCATATTTTTATTTGAATCAATATAAACACAATTGTCAGTAATAATACCGTCAAAATCAGTTATAACCATTTTTATCGTTTTAGAAAGATTCAACATAAAAACACCTTATTTCCTTCTTAATTTTTCTATAATTGGAATTTCTCTGGAATACACTGTTTTAACCCCGTCTCCTAGAAGGAATGGAACTTGCCTTATATCCCTCACCATATGATATAATCCAGCCATTTCGAGACTGGCCGCCTGATCAGAACCCCAATTGGTTCTATCAACCGTTATATGTCTTTCTACTGAACAAGCACCAAGAGCAACTGCCAAAATAGAAGGTGTAACCCCACGTTCATGCCCCGAATATCCAATTGGACAATCAAATTCTTCTTTTAATGTTTCAATTGCACGTAAATTCATTTCATCTGCATTTGAAGGGTAGGTCGATGTACAGTGATAAATTATAAGATTTTCTTTACCTAAAACATCCACGGCATGACGAATTTGGTCCATTGTACTCATACCGGTAGAAAGCAGTATTGGTTTACCTGTCTTTCGAGTGTATTTTAACAAATCATCATCTGTAAGTGAAGCTGATGCTATTTTATAACAAGGTATGTCAAATTTTTTCATAAAATCTACTGAATCTTCATCCCAGCAAGAAGCAAACCAAAGAATACCTTTTTCTTTACAATACTCATCAATTTGACGATACTCATCTTCTCCAAATTCTAAGCCTCGTTTTAAATCACCATTAGTATTTCCAAAAACACTTTTTCTTTCTTTTGATAATTCTTCTTGCGTATAAACAACATCAACCGTTCTTTTTTGGAACTTTACAGCATCGCATCCAGTAGTAACTGCAATATCTATCATTTTTTTTGCTAAACTAACTTGTCCATTATGATTAATACCAATTTCAGCAATAACAAAACACGGATTACCGTCACCGATAATTTTATCAGCAATTTTTACACACTTAGCCATTAAAAACCTCTTCTAACTTAAATATTTTTTATACAATGCAAATTCATCAGGATCAACTGTATGTTGGGAAATAACACTTTCTTCTTCGAAGACTTCTGGTGCATTTTCCTGTTGAGAGAATAAAGAATCAATAATCTCTTCAGAATTTTCTTGTTCAGCTTCAAATGAATATTCTTGATTTTCTACAAAATTAGATTGTTCAACTTCTTTTTCAATTTCATCAATTGCCTGGTGAGTTTTTGTTTTTAACTTAGCAAAACTAATGCTAGGGATTTCAATTTTAGGAATCTCTATCTTTGGAATTTTTATATTAGGTATCTCTATATGAGAGTATTCTTCATTAAACTCTGCGGAACTGGCACTTCCTAAATCTTTAATTAATTGCATAGCACCTGTTGAAGCACCTATCAACATCCTTTTACCATCTAATTCAACTACATGGAGTGTTTTATTATTTCCTAATTGAGTTGTTGATAGTACAGAAACTTGAGTTTTTGAAAGTTCTCCTTGCTGACGCTTCATAGTTTTATAACCAACATTATTCAATTTAGAATAAAGAATACCCGTTACGTAAATTAATAAAACAACAATTATCAAAGAGAAGAACACTGAAAGTAAGTTCGGTTCATGACCAATAGTTTGAGTATCTAATATAGAAGCTGTAGCACCTGATACAGTAGAAGCAGATGCAGGTTGTACTGCGTACGACAAAGCCTCCGGCAAATCTGGTAATATTTCAAATTTTTCTACAGCATAAGAAGCTAAGGCATTAAACCAACATAAAACTCCCAAAATATAAAAATAAATCTTATTCATTTATCATTACCCTAATTTCTGTTATAATTATATCATAAAATTTTTAAATAGGACTATTTGTCATGCTTCTTAACAATTTAGATTCAATTTTCGGAGAATACATCAATATGTTCATTTTTGGACTTAATATTTTTGTATTAATAATTTTGATATCATTACTAGTTTTTGTACGTGATTCTAAAAGAAGATGGAACAAAATGTATGATTATTTAGGAGACGTTACCAAAACTGTTAATTCCGTAAGATACGGTGATTTGACAAAAAAAATCAATAAACTAGATATTCCTGATTCAAAAGACTTAACTGAAAGTTTAAATAGAATGCTCGAAACATTAAAAGATCGAGAAATAATGATTAGTGAATTTCAAAAAGATTTAATGAAACAAAACAGAATATTAGAACAAGTCTTGAATTCCCTTTCTGATGGTTTATTAATCGTAGATGATAACTATAATATTCAAAGAGCGACAAAAAGAGTTGCAAAATGGTTTGAAATAGACGGCAAATCTTTGCCGGGAAAATCTTTACATGATTTTGTTGAAATCCCGAGAAAAAAACCTGTGCATTTATTAGATAATGATGAAGTTTCAGTACCATCTCAACGCAACCACAACTTTTGCATAAGCTCTGTAGAAATAAACATTGATGACGAAAAAGAAAAACATTTAATAATTTTAAAAAATATAACCGCACAAAAAGAGCTTGAATCGTTAAAAGACGACTTTGTCGCAACACTTACACATGACTTAAAAGTGCCAATTATAGCAGAAACAAATATGTTAGAAATGTTATTGGATGGAACTTTTGGAGATGTTACCGACAAACAAAAAGTAGCATTGAAAAACATGCAATCTTCAAATAAAGAATTACTGGAACTTGTTCAAGTTGTACTTGATACATATAAAATTAGAGACGGTCGAATCACCTTATACAAAGAAAATATTATGCTAGGTTCTTTTATAGAAGAAATCTTTGCAGAAATGACTTCGATTGCAGATAAAACAAAAAATGAACTCAAATTTCTTAAGAGTAGGGATATTAGAGTTTTTGCTGATAGATTCCAATTAAAAAGGGTTTTAAAAAACCTTATTCAAAATGCAATTTCTTACGGAAAGCCTAAAACTCCGATAGAGATTAGCATTGGTGAAATCCCAGATTTTGTAACAATAAAAGTTAAAGATTATGGAAACGGAATTACTAGGGAAGAATTAGATAAAATATTCAATAGATACTATTCAGCAGCTAAAAAGTTCCGCAAAATCGGCACAGGCCTAGGTTTATATTTATCGCTTCAAATACTTAAAGCTCATAGAGGCGATTTAACAGTTGAAAGTAAAGAAGGAGAATTTACGGAATTTTGTTTAAAAATTCCTGTCAATTATGAAAGAGACTCTATATTATACTAAATATTTAGAGCTTAAAAGCACTTCCACAAAAAGCGGACATCCTTGGGTATACGCTCATCGACCAAATGCTACAGATGTTGTCATAATTTTAACAATGACAAGTGATGAAGTTTTGTTTCTAATAGAAGAACGACCACCAATTCAAGCCGAAGGTAGAGGTAAATACACCATCGGCTTAGCAGCTGGACTTGTTGGTGATGTTAGAGTCGGAGAAACCATAAAAGACGCAATTAGAGCCGAGCTTTTAGAAGAAACAGGACTTGTTGCAGATAAAATTGAAATTAAAGCTCGCAAAGTTGCAAGCTCAGCAGGATGTACATCAGAAACTTGCACAATTGCTATCGCTTATATAAAAGATAAAACCATCGTACAACAACCGGTTAGTGATGATGGTGTAATTGTAGATAGAGTTTGGGTAAAAAAATCCGAAGTACATAATTGGTTAAGAACACGTGAAAAGGAAGGCGATGTGCTTACTGCACAAGCTCTTGCAAGCTTATTTTATTTATATGAATAGGAGAACGTATGATTACAAAAGGAATTAGAGGTGCAATTACAGTTGAAGAAAACACACCAGAAGCTATCGGCAGCTCGACAATAAAGCTTCTAAAAGAGATGATGGAGAAAAATAATATTGAAACTCACTCGATTTCGCACGCAATATTTACTCTAACTCCTGATTTAAATGCAGATTTTCCCGCAAAATACGCAAGAATTAATCTTAAATGGAATGACGTTGCAATGATGTGCTTTAATGAAATAGATGTTCCAAATGCCTTAAAAATGTGTTTGAGAGTACTTATTGTAGTTAATTGCAGTGAAAGCTTTAAGCCAGAATTCGTTTATCTTGAGGGGGCAGAGAACTTAAGAAAATGAAGATTTTAATTGTTGATGATGTAAAAGGTTGGCGAGATTATCATTCATATATCTTGAAAGAAATGTTTTCTTGTAATACATTTACCCCTGATATCCAAACTGCTGAATCCGCAAGAGAAGGCTATGATAAGTTGTTGGAAAACAATGAACAACCTTTTGATATCATAATTACGGATATGCAAATGGAATCAGATTTTGAGCCTAAATACGCTGGCGAGTGGTTTATTGAACAAATAAAAACGTTTAAGAATTATAAAAACACTAGAATTGTAATTATTTCAGCTGCTTATAACATCCCACAAATAGCAGAAAACTATGGAGTTGATTATATTAGAAAAGGAACTGCAAGAAGCTTTCCTAATGCATATAAGTTTTTAACAGAATAAACTTCCCTATTTAATCTCAATAACGCAAACACCATCGCCACCTTCAGCTTCTTCTCCGACACGTGATTTTGCAACATAAGGTGAAGTCGATACAAACTCTCTTACAGCAGATTTAAGAGCTCCAGTACCATGCCCATGAATGACAAAGACTGGGGAAAGATTAGCCAAACTCGCTTCATCTAAATATCCCTCAAGTTCATCCAAAGCTTCTTCGACACGTTTGCCACGTAAATCCAAAGTATTAGACACATTGTATTTTTTTAGAGTAAATGATTCTTTTTGATAATTAGGAAGTGTTGTTTTCTTAGATAGCTCTTTATTAAATACTGCTAATTTGTCCTTCTTAACCTTAGTTTTTATCATTCCCATTTGGATGAACAAATTATCATTTTTATCTGGCAAAGAAAGCACTGTAACTTCTTGATTAAGCTCTTTCAACATTACTTTGTCATTAATATTTACCCCACCCCAATCAAGCTCTTGATATGTTTCCTTTTCCTCGAAATTAAAAATATCACCACGAAAGTCATGTTCTAACTTAGCTAACCTAGCATAAGAACGTCTAGCAATCTTTTCAGATTTTTCCTCACGTAGCTCTCTCAAAATTTCTTTAATCTCATCTTTTGCATTATCTAATTGAGATTCAAAGCGGTCTTTAATCCCTTTCAAAGTACGTTTTTTATCCTTTTTATGCTGAGATAATTCTTTTTCATAATGAGATTTCAATTCTTCTGCTTCGGCATTCAAAGCCTCAGCCTCTTTCAAGTTAACATCCAACTTTTGTTGAGTATCCTGCAATCTTTCAACCGCTAAAACTGAAGGATCACGATGAGTAATTAGAAGCTGTTTAGCTTCCCAAACTAATTCTTCGCTCAATCCCAAATTAGAAGATATAGAAATCGCATTACTCAGCCCTGGAATCCCAATAATAAGTTTATAAGTAGGTTTCAAGGATTCTGAATCAAACTCAACTGATGCATTTTTAAAATTAGAATCCGAAAATTCTAATGTTTTCAATTCTCCATAGTGAGTAGTAATTACAGAAGTAGCACCTTTTTTTACTAAATCTTTTAAAATTACTTCTGCTAATATGGCTCCTTCTTGAGGATCTGTTCCAGCACACAGCTCATCAACTAGTACAAAAGTATTTGAATTAGCTTGATTTAAAATAGAAATTACATTTTTCATATGTGATGAAAAAGTTGACAAGCTTTGCAAAATACTTTGTTCATCTCCAATATCCGCCAAAACCTTTTCAAACGGGTAAATATGAGCTTCAGCACAAGGTAAAAATAAACCTGATTTCATCATTAAAATAAATAGTCCAACTGTTTTTAATGCAACAGTCTTACCACCTGTATTTGAGCCTGTAATGATAATAGATTTATATTCATTGCCAATTTTAAAATCATTTTCTACAATATTTTCTACTCGCCCTATTAAAAGTGGATGACGCATTAAATCTATTTTAATATTCTTTTCGTTTGAAATATTTGGTTCAACCGCTTGGATTTTTACAGCATAACGAGCTTTTGCAAAATGAAAATCTATTTCTGCAACAAGCTTTTCAGATGCAATAAGGCTCTCTATTATAGAACGTATCTCTTTACTTAATACCGTTAAAACCCTAATAATCTCAGCGTAAATCCTCGATTTAACCTCTCTTATTTTGTTATTTATAGGAACAATTTGAGATGGTTCTATATAAAAAGTTCTATTTGTTGCAGAAACATCGTGAACTATACCTGACACTTTACTTTTTGAAGATGCTTTTACCTGAAAAACGATCCTATCATCACGCATTGTATAAATATTTTCCTGTAAATGCGACTGAAACTCTGGAGAGTTCATTAAATCCTTAACCTTTTCTTTCAAGGCTGATTCGGTGTCTTTCAAAGATGAATATAGTCCGCTTAATTCTTCACTAGCAGTTGGTCTTACAATATAGTTTTCATCAAAAGTGTCAAAAATTTTGTCTTCTAATTCTTTATTAGAATAAATATTTTCAGCTAAATAAAATAATTGCGACTCTTTTTCCAAATTTTCTCTTAAATAATTTCTAACTAGTCTAAAAGTTCTCAATGATTTAGCAATATCAACAAGTTCTTCTTCTACAAAATACTCATTTTTATTTTTCAACTTTGAAAAAACTTGTATTTTATCAATAGGAATTTCACCACTAAAATCTAGAACATTTTTGGCTTCTCTTGTATAAACAAGTTCTCTTTGTATATCATCTTGCCTTACAAATGGAGTTAAATCAACACAAAGCTTCCTAGACTGATCAGTCTTTGCAAATGAAGCCAACTCAGTCAAAATTTTATCATATTCCAATGCTATTTGTGATTTTTGGATAATTGTCATATATTCGATTATAAATAATCAAAATATATGTGCAACTATAATAAATAAAATAAAGACGCTCCCCTTTTCAGAAAAGCGTCTTTAAATTTTAATTTACATTTACCCCTAGCCACAAAGTGCAAGTAATACACCAGCAGCTACTGCTGAACCGATTACGCCTGATACGTTTGGTCCCATTGCGTGCATTAACAAGAAGTTTTGAGGATTAGCCTCTAAACCAACTTTATTAGCAACACGAGCTGCCATAGGAACAGCTGATACACCAGCTGCACCGATAAGAGGATTAATTTTTGTTTTACTAAATAAGTTCATAATATGTGCCATAATCACACCTGCAGCAGTTGCAAGAGAGAATGCCACAATACCAAGAACTAAGATAAATAATGTTTGTACATTTAAGAATTGCGCAGCTGATAGTTTTGAACCAACAGATAAACCTAAGAATATTGTAACAATATTGATTAAAGCATTCTGCATAGTGTCTGAAAGTCTATCAACAACACCACATTCCTTACATAAGTTACCAAAACATAACGCACCTAAAAGAGGGCAAGCATCAGGTAAGAAAATTGCACAAAGGATAAGGATTACAAGAGGGAAAACGATTTTTTCTCTCTTTGTAACTTCTCTTAATTGTGTCATTTGAATTTCTCTTTGAGCTTTTGTTGTCAAAGCCTTCATAATAGGCGGCTGAATTACAGGAACTAAAGCCATATAAGAATATGCTGCTACTGCAATTGCACCTAATAATTCAGGAGCAAGTTTTGATGTAACAAAAATTGAAGTAGGACCATCGGCACCACCGATTATACCAATAGCACCTGATTGAGGCAATGTAAATCCAAAGATACATAATGCCATTAATAAAGCACCAAAAATACCAAACTGAGCAGCACCGCCTAAAAGAGCTGTCTTAGGGTTTGCAATTAACGGTCCAAAGTCTGTCATTGCACCTACACCCATGAAAATAATCAATGGGAATAGGCCTTGGTGAATACCAGCTTCATAGATAATTCCTAAGAAGCCATGTGGTCCTGCAATGTCACATACAGGAATATTTGATAACAAACCACCAAATGCAATTGGAACTAGTAATAATGGCTCAAAACCTTTTTTAATACCTAACCAAAGTAAGAATAAACAGATTAAAATCATTATCCATTGTCCGTGCATGTGTAGAATTTGTTCAAATGGATTAGTAATGCTAGGATCAGCAGGCAATACAAAGTTTACAATACCTGTTGAGTTCCATAGGTTCATTAAGCCTTCTTGAATATTCATTTCTTAAATCCCCCTTTATTAACCTATAGTTACCAATGGAGTGCCATTAACAACTTTATCGCCTTGAGCTACCAGAATTGATTGAACTGTACCTGCTTTAGGAGCTTTAACTTCAATTTCCATCTTCATAGCTTCAAGAACTAAAAGGACATCACCCTCTGCAACAGAAGCTCCTTCAGAAGTTTCAATTCTTAATACGTTACCCGGTAAGCTAGCTTTAACTTCTTCACCTGAACCAGATGATGCCGCAGGAGCTGCATCAATACCGTCTTTAACAGCGATATCAAATGCTTTGCCATTAACTGTAGCTTTTTTGTCGCTATCAAGTTTAACTGAGTATTTTTTACCGTTAACAGTAACTGTGTATTCACCAGATGCAGAAGCTGTAGGAGCTGCGACAGGTTTATTAGCAGATTTATTTACTGATACTTGACCTTTACCTAGTAAAAAGTCTATACCTTTATCAACATTACCATCTTTACAAGCTGCTGCGATGAATAAGTTTTCATCAGTTACAGGAAGTCCTGCAGCTTTTAATCTTTCTTCTGCAGCTTTAAGTCCTTTTTCAGGATCTTTTTCGTTAATATCAACAACTTTTTCAGTTGTAGGAGCCATATTCATTTTTTCTTCAGCCCATTTTACTAATTCTGGATCTGGTTCACATGGAGTTTTACCGAAGTAACCTAATACCATTTTTGCATAACCAGGGTTAGCAACTTGCCAAGCACCTTGAGTTGCATTCAAGAAAGCTTGTTGAGCGTAGAATTGAGAAACTGGAGTTACAGAAGTTCCGAAACCACCTCTTTCTACACATTCTTTCATTGCTTGAATTAAAGCAGGGAATTTATCCATTTGTCCCATATCTTTTAATTGATTAACAGTTGTAGCTGTTGCACCACCAGGTAATGGAGCTTGAATAAGAATTGGGTTAACTGCTAAAGAAACAGGATCAAGAGGGTAATCTTTCATACATTCTTTGAAGATTTCTTCAGCTTCCATAATTTTCTTAATATCTAAGCCTAAATCGTATTCAGTACCCTTTAATGCGTGCCACATAGAAACGATGTCTGGTTGACCAGTACCACCTGAAACAGGTTTCATTGCTAAGTCGATACCGTCAGCTCCTCCGTCAAGAGCAGCTAAGTATGCAGCTAATCCAGTACCAGCTGTTTCGTGAGAGTGGAATCTAATGTGAGCATCAGAACCAAGAATTTCACGAGCCATTTTAACTGTTTCATAAACTTTTCTTGGGTTAGAGGTACCTGATGCATCTTTGAAAGCTAGGCTATCAAATGGAATACCAGCATCTAAAATATTTCTTAAAACTCTTTCATAGAAAGCTACGTCGTGAGCACCTTCACAACCATATGGAAGTTCCATCATTGTGATTGTAACTTCGTGGTCAAGACCGTGTTTTTTGATTGAGTTTGCTGAATCGATTAAGTTATTAACATCGTTTAATGCATCAAAGTTTCTGATTACATTAACGCCATGTTTAGCAAACATTTTTGCGTGTAAATCAATAACGTCACGAGGTTGTGAGTTAAGACCAACTACGTTAACACCACGTGAAAGTGATTGTAATTTAACATCTGGTCCAACAGCTTCTCTCATTTTGTCCATAGTTTCAAATGCGTTTTCATTACAGAAGAAAATAGGTACTTGAAATCTTGCACCACCAGCAGTTTCAAAGTGTTTAAGACCAGCATCTACAGCGGCTTTCAAAGCTGGTAGAAAATCATCTACTAAAACTTTTGCGCCATAAATTGATTGAAAACCGTCACGGAATGAAGTATCCATAACTTTAATTAGTTTTTTTGACATTTTAACCTTCCTTTATTTAAAAAAATTACTTTCTAAACATTGCCGCAACTATTGCTGCAGCTATTTCGCTATCATCTGAAGATGTAGCAACTTTTTTTGCTCCACCAGCTATAGCTGGTACAGCTTCTGGGAATAATTTGTTTAATTTCCCCACAACAAAAGACATTACAAACATTGAAATAATTGTAATGCATAAGAATGCAACTACTGTTCCCATACCAATAAGCATTACGGAAACGCCTTGCATTAATGATTCATTCATAATATATCTCCTATAAAAAGTACATGTTCTTTTTTACTCTTATCAATTATTTTTAAAGCTCCCTGCTCTGTAATATCAATAGCAATTCCAGATAGTTCTCTGTCATAAACCCTTACAGTTACAGGTGTATTAAGGAATTCGGCTCTTCTTATATAATCTTCTCTTATTAATAAAAATCCTTCCTCAATGAATTTATTATATCTCAAACAAAACTTATCTACGACCTTTTTTAAGAAAATTTCTCTATCAATTTTCATGCCTGTTTCTAAGTTTAAAGAAGTCGCAGGCTGGTCAATTTTTTCCATATCTTCTTTAATGCAATTGAGATTCACACCAAAACCTAGAATAATTCCTTTTAATTCATTTTTTTCAATAACGCTTTCTGCTAGAATTCCAGATATTTTTTTTCCATTTATTCTCACATCATTTGGCCACTTAATTTTAGGATAAATATTATATTCTTCAATTACTTCAGCTAAAACTAAAGACAAGTATTGGGTTAAATTAGAATATACATCTTTTAAATCCTTAGATGGCTTTAAAACAATTGAAGCATAAACATTATCACCTGAATTAGAATTCCATCTTCTTTGCATTCTCCCCCTGCCAGCAGTTTGGAATCCAGCATAAACAAGTGTTTTATCTTTTATACTAAACAAGTGCTCTTTAGCATATTTATTTGTTGAATCGACTGTTTCTAAGAATAAAAGCTCCATAGAACAATTCTATAACAAAAGATGCTATCTTAAAAGATTCAGATAGCATCTTCATTATACATATAATTAATACTAAGCTATAGCTTTTGCTTCTTTTTGAGATTCAAGCTGACGTTTTTCAGCACGCTTAGCATTAAGTTTGTCACCTATTCTATTTGCAAATGGGGTTACTAATACAGGAGTTAAATATCTATATATTACCGTAAATACTGCTAAACTTGCAAGAACTCTTACGCCTTTTACTTTCTTTCCTAGCCCCGCAAGAATTTCATCGGCTTTAGACACTTCTCCACGAACGTTAGCTAACGCAGCATCACCGCGTTGTAAATTCCCAAAACGATATTCCGCTTTCTTAACTCTATCTTTAATAGCACTGTCTACTAAATAAGCACCTATAGTAGGAACAATCCAACAAAGAGTTTGGTTAATTGCTAAAGTTCTACGCTTATCAGTTTCCAAATTTTTATTTGATAAAGTCCCATAAACGTAAGCTGAGCTTGTTAATAGAGCTCCACCAGCTGTCATAGCTTGAGTTAATCCGCCAGGAACATCTGATAATTTAGCAGATACTTTTGCTAGCCATTCACTTTCGATTAAAGGTCTGCCATAGAGTTTAGCCATTGCTTCACCAATTTTATCAACTAGCTTACTGAAAAATCCTGTCTTATTTGCAGAAGGAACCCCTTTGAATGAAACATTTTGATTATCTTCTTCATCTTTTTGAGTTGGAGCACCTTTAAAAGAAACTTCTGAAGCTTTTACTTCTTTATTAACCTCAACAGGCTTCACCTCATTATTAGCAACAGCAGGTTTTTTCTTCTCAACATGGAATACAGTTTTTAACATCCAAGGAATTAAATTTACAGTAAATAAAGCTACTGGAATACGGAATGCTAAGTCAGGCAACCAAGTCAAACTCTTAAGTAAACCTTCATTTTCCTTATCAGCTTTAATCATTCTATTTGTAATTTCTGTACCTAAACCTTCTACACCATTTTCATCTTTAAGAGCATTTGGTTGACGAGTTCTAAGTTTATGAATACCTTCTTTTTCATCAAATCTTAATCTACCATCTGAACGTAAAACTTGGTCATAAGTTTCTAATGGAGATGACACTTGTACTGAATCTAAATCTAACATCCATTGTCTTCCAGTACCTAGTTCTTTCCATTGTCTAAAATCTTGAACCTTACCATCTTTATATACACTACCTAAATCAAGTTTTTTCAATGGACTTGCGTCATCTGCTTTTGCAATCAAATCTTCAAAAACAGAACGATCTAAATCTCTAATTAATACATCAAATTTAGATTCTACAAGTTTACCGTTTTTAGCAGAAACTTCTTTATTAGTTATTTTCCAAGATAAATTTTCAAATGATATAACATCATATAATTTTTTACCATCTTTTGCTACGACTTCATTGAAAGATTTACCTGCTTGAGATGACCAGTCAACATTTTCAATTTTTAAAATCTTTTCCATTGTTTCAACAGAAACATCTGCCAAATTTTTAGGTTTAGGCATCATTTGACAATTTCTAATATCTTTACAGAATGGTAATCCATCTTGCCCTTTCCATAAAATCTCTTTTACCTTTTTTTCTTTTCCATCTTTACCTATTATTGTTTTTTCAATAAATTCTGGAATTCGTTTACCAGTTTTATCGACTATTGATTTCTCATCAAGATGTGGATATAAGCGTTTTAAAGTCGAAACTTTTAAATCCTTGAACATTTTTTGTAATACATGATCAGCACCGGCTTTAAATGGAGTTGTTAATGCAAATACTGTTACCAAACCAACTAAACCAGAAGCAAAAGCGTGCGATACAGCATATGTATTATTTCCTTTGTTATTCTCATTAGACATTGCCATAATTGTTCCGCCTCTTAAGGCACAAGCAACTGCAGCAATCGAAGCTCCTACTACAGTTTCATAATCTACAACACCTAAAACTTTGTTAAAGGTTTTGTTGCGATAGAGCTTATCCATCATTTTTTGTTCTGGCATAGCCTTATCAGACAGTTTACCTAGAGCTTTTTTGATAATTTCAACCGCCCTTTTAACTTCATTTGGTTCAATAGGCCCACGTTTAAAAGTTACAGCTGGTTGTGCATACGAGCGTTCCAACATCACTCGATTAAAACTTTGTTCATAATCGTATCTAATCTCATTAGGGATAGCAACATTGTTGGTTGGAGTATTATTACGTTCTAAAGAGTTTAGATTTTGCGTTGTAAGAATTTTCATCTTAGTTTCCAATCTATTATTTATACTAACTACCACATATTAATCATAAAACAAAGCAAAAATAAATTTGCTAGTTCTTAACAATTTTGTTACAATCTGGTAAAATACTCCTAGAGAGATGTTTAGAGAATGAAAAAAAACGTAAAAAACACACTTATTTTAATATTTTTAGCATGCTTATGTGCAAATCCTAGTCATGCCTTTGACATTGATGAAACAGTCGATGATGAAATTCGTAAAAATTATAATCCAAATAAACTTATTAACGATGTCGGAATTAAAGAATCAGCTTTAGAAAAAAATATTCAAGCTGATGCTGTTGAAACTGTTGATCCTAATTTACCTTCATTACCAAATATATCAAAACAAAATTCTAGCAACAAGACATCTGGTTTTACAAAACCAACAACAATAACAAAATATGAACCTTATAAAGGTGGAAATATCAAAATCAAAAACGGTACTTCTTTTAATGTTACAAGCAATGGAACTATAGCAGATTGGCAAGTTCAAGGCGCGAAAGTTTCTTTTACACTTCCAAAAGCTGCACACGGCAGGGGGTACACCATCCCTGTAGGCACAATATTTCAAGGAGAAATTGTTGATTCTCATCAGCCACAAATAACTTGCAATGGAGGACTTGTGGCCATCAAATTAAATTCAATGATTTATAAAAATCAAAAAGTTCCTATAAACGCATTTATTACACGAGCTAATGATAAAAAAATATTTTTAAATAATATTAAAGGAGAAAGAACTTATTTAAAAACCTTGTGGAAAAAGGGAAATTGGGGACGAACTCTTTTTAATAAAATGATGTCATTAACACTTAGTTTAGGAGCAGAAGGTTCAACATTTATATTATCGCCGTTTCCATTTATGTATGGAACTATCTGCTTAGGTGCAAATACTTTATTTTCACCAATATCAGCCTTTTTCTCAAAAGGTGGAAAAGTTTCAATACCAGCAGGCAGTCCGTTTAAAATAAAATTAAACGAAGATGTTTTTATTAATTAAAAAAGATTTACAACATTTATTTCTTCAAATTTAGGACAAGTATTCCAAATCAAAGTTGGAATCATATCGCCAGGTGTTCTACCTGGAAACTGGCATTTACAACAACCCTTCACCATATTTGTAGTACCGTCAACAATAGGTTGATAGTACTTACAACATTGGCAAACCTTTAATGTCAAACCGTAGTCAGCAAGCTTAGTTGTTAATTCTCTAACGGCATCAGTCATTCTGATATGATTATTTTTAGTTGTATATTTTTTACCTTTATTTATAAAAGTTACCCTTGCAAGTCCATCATCAGATATCAATTCCATTTGACAAGGATAATCATTAACACCATCACTTACAATTACATTTGTAGTCATTGTCTCTATAACATGCTTTCTAGTTGTATTTTTTATAATATTCCTAATCCCTCTAATAGGAGGAAAATTGTACACCATATGAGCAATTGAATATAGTGGATATACAAACAAGTACATACATTCTTTTGAATAAAGTTTAGTATTAATCAAACTAAATAAGAATGCTATAACCAGAATTATTGAAGATATTAATATAGTTGAAAAATCCACCCAAAAAGGAAATCTATAAGAATGCTTTAGCAATAATACATAGCTTAACATACAAACTAACCAATTTGGAGAAACTAGTGAAAACAAAAACTCTCTAGATAAAATTGTTTGAGAATTCATTATCTCATTTCTAAAAATTTCAACTCTTTTAGATAAAGAAGGGATTCTGAAATCAAATTTATTAATACTAGTATAAACACTTAAGTCCTCAACAAACGCAACCTTTACATTTTCTCTTGCAAGTTTAATAGTATATTCAACCTCAGAAATCATATCTTTAAAATCAAAAGTTGCAATTCTATTAAGTAATTCCTTCTTTATTACAAAACAATCAGTGTTTATAATATTTGTTAATCCCAACCTTGCTCTAGACACATTTATAAACTTTGAAACATATCTTGAATAAGCTGATTTTACATTTTGCCAAAAAGTAAGAGAATCCTCTTCTGGTAAATAATTTACTACTGGATTAAAAACCTCATACTTAGTCATATAATAATTAGCATTTGCTAAAAAATCAGCATCTACATAATTTTTAGCATCTAAGAATACATAAGCATCTAAATCTTTAACATCGTGCAACTTTTCCGCAATAATTGAATATGCTTGACTTTTACCTATTGGTTCTAAATTATCTATATTTATAACATTAACATTCAAATCGCTCTGCAAAGTAACTTCAGAAACATTTTCACATTTATCTAATATGGTATAAATTGTATAATTGTGTTTTGGATATGTTTGATTTTTCAACTGTTTAATAAGATTCTCCAAAGTTGGAGTATTTCCAGTCGCATATACTACTACACAAAGGTTCGCATCTCTTGATGTATACTTATCTCTAACCTTTCTATTAGGCTTCATTGAAACTAATGAAAGTATTACAAAATAAATAGTAAAAATTGTTATGTATAAATATATTAAACTCATATCTTTAATCTCCAACTCCAGTTTACCTCAAAATTATAAATAAATCTAGTTAAATATAATGTTAATATTGCTTCTAAAAAACAATTTTGATAATATTTTTATAGAGATGACTAAGCAGAGGTACAATGATAAACTTTCTTGGCAAAGCAATTCAAAACCTTTATTATAGCGTACGTTACACCTTATCTGGTGGCACACGATTAAAAGCTGTAATAACTCAAGCTGCATCAATCAGCTATGATTCATTAATAATATCACTCGTAATAGTCTTCGTATCTGCAGCAGTAATTGCAATTCAAGTCTCAAAGCAGTTTCTCATGACTGGAGCTGAAGCTTATGTTGGAGGTTCAATTGCTATTGTAATGATTCGTGAAATTGCACCTGGTTTTGTAGCTTTAGCAATTGGTGCCCGCGCAGGAACAGCTATTTCTGCCGAAATTGCTAATATGCAAGTTACATCACAGGTTGACGCAATAAAAACATTAAAAATAGATCCAGTTGGTTACTATTTTTCACCAAGAATTCTAGCAGCTGCAATAACTGTACCAATGGTTGTATTGATAGCAGAGCTTGTTGGAATCTATGGCGGGCTAATTGTTTCCAATGCGACCATTGGTTTACATCCTGCTAGATACATCAATTCTGTGTGGTTATGGCTGAGCACTAAAGACATTTACATAAGCCTACTTAAAGCCTTTATTTTTGGAATTTTAATTGCTTTAGTTTGCGCAACACAAGGGTACGAAACTAGAGGCGGGGCCAAAGATGTGGGGACATCTACAACTAAAGCTGCAGTTCTCTCAACTGTTTATATGCTTTTTGCAGACTTCATTATTAATATAATATTTTACTTGTAGTATTAAATTGATAAAACTTATAACTCGTGATATCATATTTTAAGAATTCTGGGAGAAATGTCATTGTTTAACAATGTTCCAAATAATGAAATATATGTTAAAATTTCAGAGTGGCTAATAAACTATCACTCTACAGATAGTATTATAAAAAAAAATAAACTTAAGTCGCGCATTGTTATAAATATGATTCCTGTCGTCAAAAAACTTGCTCGCACAATTGCAAGACGTTCTTACGACCCTATTGATGACCTAGTACAAGCTGGTTCTATAGGTTTATTAAAAGCTATAGAAAACTTTTCTTGTGACCCTAAAGACAATTTTAGAGTATATGCCGGTTATTTAATTATCGGAGAAATGAAACATTATCTTAGAGATAAGCTCAATTGTATACACGTTCCAAGATACATTCAAGAGCTTTCTATACGTATAAACAGTTTCACAAGTAATTTAACATATGAAGAATTACAATCCCTAACTTCAGAAGAAGTTGCTTCTGCGCTAGAAATACCAAAAAGCACTGTTGACTTAGCAATGATGGCAGATAGAAGAAAAACTACGCTATCACTTGATTCTCTAGTATTTGCTGATAATGATAAACTTACGTTTGAAGATATGATTGCAGACACTAAAAATAATAATATGAAAACAGACTCTATGTATGCACAAATAGGTCTTGCATTAGATAAGATTATTGATGAATTACCTGAATTAGATAGAATTATTGTTAATCTGTACTATCATAAAAATATGACCCAAAGAGATATCGCTGAAACCCTCCAGATTAATAGGGTTACTGTATACAGACATTTAAAAAGCTCTATGAATTTAATTCTTAAATCTGTCGAAAAAAATGATAAATTAAAACAAGATATTCAAGATATCATGCAAATTACAGAGGATTGTGATAATGAACTTCATTGATTTATACATATTTATTTTATTCTGCATTTTAGGATTATGTTTTGGCAGTTTTTACAACGTTGTAATTTTACGTTCATTAAGCGGAGAAAGCATCGTTTTCCCGGGTTCAAAATGTCCAAAATGTCAAAATAAGCTTAAGCCTTGGCATAACATACCTGTTTTTTCATACATATTTTTAAAAGGCAAGTGTGCTTTTTGCAAAGAAAAAATTAGTATACAATATCCTTTAATTGAACTTGCTACAATGGGACTCTTTGTTGCATCTTATATAAAATTCGGTTTAGAATGGAAAACACTATTTGCAATTGTATTATGCTCTACACTATTAATTATGTCTATGACAGATTTAAAAGAAAAACTTGTAGATTGTAATATTGCAATAGTGTTAGCTATAGTCGGAACTTTGTATAATTGGCTAGTTTATGATGCCCTTCTAGATTCTATTTTAGGTGTAGTTATTGGTGTCATTATTATGGAAACCCTTGCACGACTAGGTTTTGCATTTAATAAAGGAAGAGCTTTTGGTGAAGCTGATACATATATTGCTGGTGCATTAGGAGCTTGCTTCGGCTTATCTTCACTACCACAAATTTTAACCTATACTTTGTTAGCATCAATGCTTTTCGTAATCCCAGCCTTTTTATATAAACAATACAAAAACAACAATAAGCAAATCTGTATACTTTTCATTATTTTTATCCTGTCAGTTCTAACTTACAAAACACTTGCGCAAAATTTTTTCACTTTTGGAACATTAACATTAAGTGGACTAGCTTCTGCTTTTCTAACACTTAAAAATTTAAAAAATGAAGATACTCCTTTATACCTTCCACTAGTTCCTGCTTTTTCTTTAGCAGCTTTGTATTTTTTATTTGTTTAAGCTAAAATTTAATTATGGTTAATTGTGTATCATATCCAAATCAAGCTAGAAATTATTGTCTTTTCGAACCTTCACGAGTTGAACAAAAGAAAGATTTTGCAGCAATAAAATCAACACTTGAGAATCCGGAATCAAAAGATGATATTATTGTAAGTCTTTATGCTTTGAATTTAATGTTAGATGAAGGCCTTCAAAATGGTCAAGAGCTCTATCCAACTCTATCAAAATATAACACGACTAAAGATCCCAATATACAAACTTTCTTAGCAGGCATTTACCGCAAAATTAAAGTTCCCGATGCTTTTGGACCTCTTTGCGTAATGCTCATACAAAATGCTACAAATCCACCTGAAAATTGCCACTTCGATCCAAATGAAGAAATTGGCGGTGCTATTTTAGATTATCTTGCATGATATTTATTTAACCAATAATGCGTTATATCCAACCTCTAGAGCTTTTTTATTAAGTGATAATAGATCTTTTTTCTTTTCTCCCATTACTTTTTCAAAACCAAGGGCTAAAAATTCTTTATCAACAACTTCGGCAATAGAAGAAAGCGTACCTAGTGCAACCATATTTGTAATTTTACTTGAACCCAGATCATTTGCTAAATCACCCATCGGTACAAACACATACTTGATATCATTTCTAGGGCGTGTTTCTGCAACCAAACTAGAGTTTGCAACCATTGTTCCACCGGTTTTAACTCTTTCAACAAATTTATCAAAGGATTGTTGATTTAATACCAATGCAAAATCTGTGTCTTTTTTATGAACAGAACTAACTTCTAGATCAGATACTACAATTTCACAATTAACAGTACCACCACGCATTTCTGCTCCATAACAAGGATACCAAGTAACGTTTTTACCAGCTAACATAAAGGAATTAGCTAAGATCGTCCCCGCTAAAAGGACACCTTGTCCACCAAAGCCAGCTATTATAAAATTCTTTTCCATTACTTAGCCTCCGTAGTTATATCTTTAAAAATACCCAATGGGAATACAGGAATCATTTCGTCTCTAACCCTTTGATGAGCTTGCTCTGGTGTCATTTTCCAGTTTGTTGGACAAGATGAAAGTATTTCTACAAAGCCAAAACCTAAGCCTTTTATCTGAACTTCAAAAGCCTTTTTAAGAGCTTGCTTAGCTTGATTTATATGAGGTACAGTATCTAGAGCAACCCTTGCGGAAAAAGCTGTACCATCACAGAGCGCAATTTGTTCCGCCATTTTAATAGGATATCCATAATTCTCAACATTTCTACCTGTTGGAGATGTTGTGGTTTTTTGCCCCATAATAGAAGTAGGTCCGAGCTGACCACCCGTCATACCATATGTTGTATTATTAATACAAATACTAGTTATTTTTTCACCTCTAAGAGCAGTGTGCATTGATTCTGCCAAGCCAATTGAAGCAAAATCTCCATCACCTTGGTATGTAAAGACAAATTTTTCTGGTTGAGCTCGCTTTACACCAGTTGCAGAAGCACAAGCCCTACCGTGTGGAGCTTCTATACAATCTATATCTATAAAATTATATAAGAAAACCGAACATCCAACACAAGTTGATGAAATTGTTTTTTCTCTTAAATCAAATTCATCAATAAGTTCCGCAACTAATCGAGTTGCAATCCCATGATCACAACCTGGGCAGTATGTAAAACGAAAATCTTTTTTCATACATTTAGGAGTGCTAAATACTTGTTGCATAGCAACCTCCTTTCTTTAAAATACTCTCTACAGCTTCAACAATTTCTTCAACGCTTAGCCATTCACCACAAGGTCTATTTAGCAAGCTAACTTTTGCATTACCTTCAACTGCAGTCTTGATGTCTTTAAACATTTGTCCCATATTCATTTCCACAACAAGAAACTCTTTACCTTGTTTTGCAAGTTCTAGAAGTCTATTATCAGGAAATGGAGATAGTGTTATAGGTCTAAAACAACCTACTTTTATACCTTTCTCCCTAAGGACTTTCATTGCTGCTTTTATATTACGAGTCATTGAACCAAAAGCTGTTAATATTATATCTGCATCTTCTGTTTCAAACTCTTCATAGCTTGTTTCATTTTTCTTAACAACCTCAATCTTTTCAAATATATCATACACATGTTGAATATGCTTTTGCTCATTAGGTCCAACTGAATATATAGCCTTACCTTCTCGTCCAACAGCTCCTGTTAATGCCCAAGATGAAGTATCAACCTCAGGATAAGGGTTTTCACCAAAACAAGCTGGTTCCATCATTTGGCCTAATAGACCATCAGCAAGTAATATTACAGGATTTCTGTATTTCTGCGCCAAATAGAATGCTCTATATGTATAATCAATACATTCTTGAACATTTGATGGTGCAAGTACAATTATTTTATAATCACCATTTCCGCCTCCATAAACAGATTGATTATAATCACCTTGAGCAGGGTATATATACCCTAACCCTGGACCAGCCCTCATAACATTAACTAGCACAACAGGTAACTCGTCGCCACAAGCATACGACAAAGCCTCCTGCATAAGCGCAACAGCACAAGATGACGAAGTTGTCATAGCTTTAACACCTGTAGCACTAGCACCTAAAACCATATTAATAGCAGCCAATTCACTTTCAGCACAGACGTACGCTCGCCCTAATTCTGGCATTTTTCCACTTAAATATTCACCAATTTCTGTTTGTGGTGTAATTGGATAACCAAAATAGCACTGACATCCGGCATTTATAGCCGCTTGCGCTATCGCATAATTACCTTTTATTAAAACTTTTTCTTTATTAACCATTTTAGTTCCCTCATTATAGAGTATAACAATTAGTCTTTAAACACTTCAATAGCAATATCAGGACATCTTTTTGCACACATAGCACAACCAATGCACTCATTGTTTTTATCATCAAACTCTACTAAATAATCACCTAACCGATTTGTGTTATTAGACTTCTTGATAAGTCCTTTTGGACATGTCGCAACACATAAATAACAAGATTTACATCTTGAATTGTTAATTTTTATTAAGCTCATTTATAACTCCTATCATTCTTAAAAGTATAACACTAACAAGCTTTTCAGCCATTAATTGTAAAGATTTGTAAAAAATCTCTCAAAAATTGCAACATCAGAAAAAAAATGTGGAATTAGAAAAATACAAGATAGCAAGGATGCGTCTAAGAAGGATGCAAAGGCCAGAAAGGAGTAATAGAATGGCACTTACAATTAACACAAACATTTCATCATTGGTAGCTCAAAACAACTTAGCGAAGGCAACTTCTTCGTTAAATACGGCTATTGAAAGGATGACAACAGGCTACAAGATTAACCACGCTTCAGACAACGCTGCAGGTTACTCTATTGCCAGAAATTGGGAAACACAATTAGGTTCATTGGACGTTGCAGCTGACAACGCAGCAACTGGTGCAGACATGTTAACAACATTAGAAGACACTTACACATTGGTAACTTCTCACTTACAACGTGTTAGAGATTTGACAGAACAAGCTGCAAACGGAACCTACGGTTCTCAATCATTAAAAGCTATTCAATCAGAAATTACAGCAAGACTTGAAGAAGTCGATCGTATTGCAGCAAATTGCGAATTCAACGGTTTAAAAATGATGAATGCATCAATGAACGACATTAGTATTCAAGTTGGTTTATACGGTGATGAACACAGCAGAATCGAATTAGATAGTGATCTATTTGCAAAAGGTGACGTTGAAAGTTTATTTACAACATATGGTAAATATGGTGATGGAACTACAGTTGCAGATGGTGATAAATCAGTAGTTGCTAGATTATGTGCTGGTTTAGATGAAAATGGATATATCGTTGGCGGACAAAATGAAATGCTTAACGTTATTGATGGTGTTATTAACGAAATTTCTTCTCGTGTAACAACACTTGGTGCAGCTCAAAACAGAATAGAATCTGCAATAGAATCAATTGGTGTTCAATCAGAAAATATCACATCTTCATTATCAACATTAAGAGATGCAGATATTGCAGAAGAATCTTCAAACTACATCCAAGCTCAAATTCTTCAACAAGCTGCAGCTACATTACTTGCAACTGCAAACCAAACTCCAAGTATCGCTTTGAACCTTTTATAATATTGTTAAGAGGACTTAGAGTAATATCTGGACTCAGAAATATACATTCACTCCAAAGGATGTTAATTGGTAAATGTAAGTGCAAAACTCATAGCAAAGCTATCAGAACGCAATTTACCCCTTTACCCACAATATATACGCCGGACAAATGTCCGGCTTTATTTTACACAAAACAACAGGCACTATCTATTATTAGATAGTGCCTGTTAATTTATTTTATAATCTATTCCTTCAAGAACGATTCATAATTTCTCGCAAGTAAATGGGTTTTAACTTGATTTATTAAATCAAGAGCAACACCTACCATAATGATTAAAGATGTAGCACCAATACCTTGCAAAGTAGTTATTCCTGTTACATAACTAGCTAAAGCAGGAACTAATGCGATAAAACCTAACCCCATAGCACCAATAAATGTTGTTTTAGTTAAGATTTTATCTAAAGCTTCTGCTGTAGGTCTTCCAGGTTTTATACCAGGAATAGAAGAACCATATTTCTTAAGATTATCTGCAATTTCTTTTGGTTGCATATTTGGCATAATTGATGCGTAGAAGAAAGTTAGTGCAACAATCATTAAGAAATAAATTGCATAGTATGTAGCGCCACTAGGGTTAAATATTTTGTTTAGTACCATAACCATATCTTGAACCCATCCTGCTGGTAAGTTAGCTTGACCTACAAGACTCAAAATAGTAGATGGGAATAACAATATTGCTACAGCAAAGATGATAGGCATTACACCACCAGGATTAAGTTTGAATGGAATAAAAGTATTCACTCCACCATAAACTTTGTTTCCTACTTGGCGTTTTGGATTAACAATAATAACTTTTCTTATAGCTTCTTGCATTATTACAATGAAAATCATTGTAACGAAAAAGATTGTAAGTAAAAGCATTAAGTTCCAAGCCAAAGAAGGTTGTCCTGCAATCATCTGTGCAGTTCTTGATGAATACAACGGAATTCCTGATAAAATACCAACAAAGATAATTAAAGAACCACCGTTTCCGATACCTTTTTCAGTAATAAGTTCTGACATCCACATTACAAGAACAGAACCAGCTGTCAACGTAATTATTGAAGAAATGTAGAACATTGTGTGACTAACACCCGCTGTAATTGCACCTGGTAAGTGAGACATATAAGCCATGAAGATAACAGATTGGAAAGCTGCTAATACAACTGTAAATATACGTGTGTACTGAGAAAGCTTTCTTCTACCAGCTTCGCCATCTTCTTTTTGTAATTTTTCTAATGCAGGAATAATTACAGCCATTAACTGCATAATGATTGAAGATGTAATATATGGTCCAATACCTAGAGCAAATATTGAAACTTTACCAAGAGCACCACCTGAGAATAAATCCAAGAAACCTAGGATGTTATTGCCAGAAGCAATTCTTGAGAAAATTTCGTTATTTATACCAAAAACAGGTAAATGAATACCTAAACGGAATAAAACTAACATCAAGAAAGTAAAAATTAATTTCTCTTTCAAGCCTGAAGCATTCCACATCGACATTAAATCAGCCGTTGTAGGTATTCTCATTTTGCCTGTATTCATTCCCGCTGTCATTATACTAATTCAACCTTTCCGCCTGCTGCTTCGATTTTTTCTTTTGCTGATGGAGATACATAATCAGCTTTTACAGTGATAGCTTTTTTGATTTCTCCATTGCCCAAAATTCTTAAACCATCGCAAGAAGGATGAGCTTTTCTGATTTCTTTTAAAGCTGCAAGAGAAACTTCTTTAAGATCTAGTTCAGCAAGTCTGCCAACATTGATTTCAGCATAGTTTCTAGCATTAATAATTTGGAAGCCTTTTAACTTAGGAAGTCTTCTGTAAGCTGGCATTTGGCCACCTTCAAAACCTCTTTTAGCTGTTCTTCCAGAACGTTGACCTTCACCGTTGTGACCACGACAAGAAGTTTTACCGTGTCCTGATGAACGACCACGTCCTACTCTTTTTGATTTTCCTGTTGAACCTTCAGCAGGTCTTAAATCTTCTAATGTAATTCTATCTGCCATTTTTTTATTCCTTTTCTAATAATTAATTACTATTCTGAAACTTCTACTAAGTGAGAAATTTTATTAGCCATACCCATAATAGTATCGCTATTGTAGTGTTCAACTACTTGGTTAAGTTTTTTAAGTCCTAAAGATTGTGCAACTTTACGTTGAGCTTCTGAAGAACCAATTAAACTTTTAACAAGTTTGATTTTAACTAATTTATTTTTCGCCATTTTTTTATTCCTTTTACTAAATTTTATTATTTTTAAAACTAATTTTTAATAGCCTACTAGTTTAATAATTCAGCCATAGTTAAACCACGTTTTTTAGCAACTTCGTTGAATGGTCTTAGAGCTTTTAAAGCTTCTAATGTAGCATTAGCTGCATTTAAAGGTGATTTTGAACCTAATGATTTTGAAAGAATATTTTCAATACCAGCAAGTTCTAAAACTGAACGAACAGCACCACCAGCAATAATACCAGTACCTTGTGAAGCTGGTCTTAACATAACTGCACCAGCACCTGATCTACCAGTAATAGGGTGCGGAATAGTTGTTTTGAAAATAGGTACATTAATAAGATTTTTTCTACCATCAGCTATAGCTTTTTGGATAGCAATAATAACTTCTGAAGCTTTAGCACAACCAACACCAACTTGGCCTTTTTTGTTACCAACGATAACGATAGCTCTGAAGCTTAATTTTTTACCACCTTTAACAACCTTAGTTACACGACGGATTTGAACAACTTGCTCTTTCCATTCTGATTCAGGTTTTACTTCTTGAGTTTCAACTCTTTTCTTTCTTGAACGTTGTTTTTTTGCAGGAAGTTCAGTAACTTCTTCAGCTGCTTCAACAACTTCTTCTGTAGCAACTTCTTCAGCAACTACTTCTTCAACTGTTTCAACAGTTTCTTCATTAATCATTTTTTCTTCTGACATGTTAAACCTTTCTTGTTTTTCTAACATATAGTGTTCTACTTAATTTCTATTTATAAGACAATTGAAAAATAAATAACACAAAAAAGCACTATATTCGGCTTTTTAAAATTTTTCAATTGTGGGTTTTTTCTGACACTACCGATAATAACCCAAACATTAACAATAAGCAAGTTTTTTTATAAATTTAATGTAAAGTTTTGTAATTATTTTTACGACTTTTGAAATTAAATAATTAAATAATACTTTAAATAAGTAAGGAATTATTCAAATTTTGGTGAAAATATGCAAGATAGTAGGAATTTAGCATACAAAAAGTATGCCTTAAAAAAATACGTAAAATATAGCTCAAATAATAAAAATACAGAAACAAATAAAACAACTGCTAGCAAAGAGCCCACTATCGTAAACAATGCTAGAGAAAACATTATTGCAAAGAAGAACTTTTCCTACTTGGATTTAACGCTTTTGAAGTACATAAATTTTTCAAGCCAATTAAAACAAACTTATGGAAACTCAAAAGTTTCATTTTAATCAATAATAAAATTATTGAAACATTAGAAGAATTGTCTCTAGAGTTAAAAAAGAAGACCCTTTTTGCGAGTTAACAGATTAAAAATTCTTGATTAAAATATGCATGTAGTAAGAATATACCACACCGAAAATTGCACCCATGATAACCTGCATTGGCGTATGGCCTAAAAGTTCTTTTAATTTTCCTCCAGCCTCTTTAAGCTCTTGTTTATAAATATCCATAATTATCTTATTCAAACAAGCAGCTTGCTTTCCAGCAGCACGTCTTACACCAGCTGCATCATACATTACAACAAGAGCATACCCGAGGGCCATCGCATAATCTACAGATGCAAAACCTTGAATCAGACCAACAGTTGTTGCAAGTCCCATGACTCCAGCAGAGTGAGAACTTGGCATTCCACCAGTTGTTGTAAAGAGCCTTAAATCAACTTTTCTTTTCCAAATTAAATGCACAAAAAACTTAAGAATTTGAGCTATAATCACAGCTGAAATCCCAGTAAAAAGTGCTTCATAACCAGTATTGTAAAAAGTTGAAATATCCATCTAAGCTCCTAAAATCCTATCTCTCAATTTATCTAAAATTTCCCTAAAAATTCGAGATTCATACTTATTGACTATACCATAACATTCTGTTAATAGCAAATTAAATCTATTTTTGGCTTCTTCTAGCCCATACAAAGACACATAAGTAAGCTTTCCACTATTTCTATCTTTACCAATAGTCTTTCCGAGTTCTTCAAAACTTGAAATTTCATCCATAATATCATCATATATTTGAAATGCTAGACCAAATTTTGTTGCAAAATTATCAAGTTCATCCAGTTTACTTTCATCAACAAGTATTGCACCGCAGCGTACAGCTAATCTAAAAAGAACTGCGGTTTTATTTAAATGAATAAAGTCTAAAGTTTCTTCTGGTGATTTTACTAAATTACCACCTTCTGATTCTATATCAACAACTTGACCTGCAATAAGCGAATACGCCCCCGCAAATTTTGTATATTCAAAAACTAATTTCAAAATAGTTTCTGTTTGTAATTTACCCATTGATTTTTCAATAATTAATTGTGGAGCATACGTCAACAGAGCATCTCCAGCAAGAACAGCATTAGCCTCTCCAAAAACTTTATGATTAGATGGTTTTCCCCTCCTAAAATCATCATTATCCATACAAGGCAAGTCGTCATGAATAAGACTTTGAACATGCAACATCTCTATCGCGCAAGCAATTGGCAATGCTATTTCTATATCTCCACCTAGCATTCTAACGGTTTCTAAACACATCACAGGGCGTAACCTTTTACCTGGTAACATTAATGTATATTTCATTGATTTAAAAATAACTTCTGGATAAATAATTTGAACATATTCATCTAGTTTCTTATTTACTAATTCTATTAAATTATTCATTATCAATATCCTTGTATATATTTTGTTTCACAGTATTTCTTGCACTTTGACGTTTACGAGAACTAATTTTAACAGCAACTTTATCATGAGTTTTTTTATGTGTTGTTTCCTCTTTTACACCCTGATGTTTAACTCTTTCTTTATACTCTTTTGCTTCGTCAACAAAAGCAACATAGCTTTCATATCTTGTCTCATCAATTTCACCTAAATGAGCTTTTATCGCACAATCTGTCTCATTTATATGTAGACAGTCCTGAAACTTACACTGTCCTTTATATTGCAGCATTTCAACAAACAAAGCATCTACATCTAGAGGCAGTAAAAAATCAAACTTTAAATTACTAAAACCTGGTGTGTC
The DNA here is from genome assembly GCA_045651505.1 of Candidatus Gastranaerophilaceae bacterium. Taxonomy (GTDB): domain Bacteria; phylum Cyanobacteriota; class Vampirovibrionia; order Gastranaerophilales; family Gastranaerophilaceae; genus CAG-196. The sequence goes on from JAZRSL010000030.1 coordinate 48,218, forward strand.
CACAATTCTAGACTCTTTATCAAGTTCTATAATTTCACAATGTCGAGTTGTATGAGTACCTCTGCCTGTTTTATCACTAACTTCTTTGGTCCTTAAATTAAATCCACTCACAGCATTAATTAAACTTGATTTACCTACACCAGAAGCACCACATAAAACAGTTGTTTTACCTCTTAGAATATTCTTAAATTCTTCTATTCCGTAGCTCTCTAATGCTGATGTAAACAAAATATCAAAACCTAATGGTTCATAGATTTTAAAAACTTTTTCAATCATTGAATCATCATTTGATAGATCGTTTTTGTTAAAACATAGAACAGTACTTAAATTATGATATTTTGCAAATGCAATGTATCTATTTAGCTGTATAAAACTCAATTCTGGTTCTTTTACTGCAGAAATTATTACAACCTGATCAACATTTGCAACAGTTGGACGAGTAATAAAGTTTTTTCGAGTTAAAACTTTTTCAATTGCTACGTCATTAAATTCAACATAATCACCTACAAAAACTTTCTGCTTTTGTTTTTTTAAAACATTACGTAACTTACATTCGTAGGTTTTACCTTCCGCTTGTACATAATAAAAATCCGAATGTATTTTAAAAATTTGTCCTACTGTCATAAAACAATTCTAACATAATTGTCTAAATCAACAAAATTTATATTTACAGTTTTTCTTAACATATTTACCATGCCAGAATATTCATGTATAATAAAATTAAAGATTATTTTTAAGGAGATTTATATATGAACACATATGAGGGGTTATTAACCGTTACTAACGAGAAGTTTTGTATCGTAATATCAAGATTTAACGAATTTATTGGTGGAAAATTATTATCAGGAGCGGTTGATGAGTTAAAACGCCATGGTGTAGATGAGGCTAACATTGACGTAGTTTGGTGTCCTGGAGCATTTGAAATCCCTCTTGTAGCAAAAAAATGTGCAAATACCGGCAACTATTCTGCAATTATTACACTAGGTGCTGTAATTAAAGGTTCTACTAGTCATTACGATTATGTATGTGCTGAAGTTTCAAAAGGCGTAGCTTCAGTTTCTCTTGAAACTGGCGTTCCTGTAATCTTTGGAGTTCTAACAACTGATACTATTGAACAAGCAATCGAAAGAGCTGGAACAAAAGCTGGTAATAAGGGTTCTGATGCAGCTAAATCAGCAATCGAAATGGCAAATTTAATGAATATGTTCTAAAGCTTGATCACCTGATCTCCTGATCACTTGGTCACTGTAAAGAAAGGTGTGTGTATATGAGCGATATTATTACAGAATTCAGAAACGAAAATACTAAAGATATCGATTTACTTTCAACCATTGATATCGTAAGAAAAATTAACGAAGAAGACCAAATAGTCGCTCGTGCTGTTGAAGATGAAAGCGTAAATATTGCTAGAGCAATCGATATAATTGCAAAACAATTTCTTGTTGGAGGTAAATTATATTATTTTGGGGCTGGGACATCTGGTAGACTAGGCGTTTTGGATGCATCAGAATGTCCACCTACCTTTGGTGCAAGTCCAGATATGGTTCAAGGTTTTATTGCAGGTGGTGATTCAGCTTTAAGAGTATCTGTTGAGGGGGCTGAAGATAATTTTGATTTAGGTGCGGAAGATGCTCAAATTTTAACAGAAAACGATGTTTGTGTTGCTATTTCTGCAAGTGGTAATCCTAAATATTTACTAGGCGTACTTTCTGAAGCTGAAAAAATTGGGGCAAAAACAATTGCTCTTACTTGTAACCATAAAGCTGCTATTTTAGAAGAAGTTGGTTTGGGTATTTGTGTTGAAGTTGGCCCAGAAGTTATAGCAGGTTCTAGCAGAATGAAAGCTGGCACTGCTCAAAAAATGGTCTTAAATATGCTTACCACTGGCGCAATGATAAAAATTGGCAAAACATATGAAAACTTTATGATTGATTTATTGCCAACAAACGAAAAGCTCAAAGATAGAGCCATAAGAATAGTTCAAGAGCTTGCTAGTGTAAATGCATCTACGGCACTTAAGACATTACTTGAATGTAATTGGAAAGTTAAAGAAGCAATCCTTATGTTGCAGTGCAATATGACACAGACAGAAGCTCAAGATGCATTGAGAAAAAATTGTGGAGTACTTAGACGCGCACTGGTAAGTTTAAATAAAAGCTAAAACAGCTTAAAGTCTTCATTTTTACCCATAAGCCCTTTATCACCCAGATATACAGTAAGTGGTTGTGGTGGATTATTACCATCTGTTGGTATTATTTTACCATTAGAAGTTAAGAATGTCTCAACTTTGTCTCGCCCTACAAGGTGACAAGCTGCAATCAGTCCAAGTTCTGTAACTTTAATACCTGCTATTGTTTTACCAATGTATTGTTTCCAGCCTTTCTGTTCAATATGTAACCATGTTAATTGCATATATCTAATAATTGCTTTGTCTTGCTTTTCTGGACTATTTAAAAAATCTTCAACACTTGTTATACCAAATTTGTTATTTTTTTTAAATATTCCTTTCCATTCTTTATTACTTTCATTATTTACATAAGCTTCGCTTTTTTCATAATAGACTCCAATATCATGTAACGCAGCTTTTCCCATTTGATAAGCACCTAAATAACCAGCAAAATTTTCTGCTTTATATTCACCATGGCCACGAGATTCACGTTCTCTTAATCTCGCTAAAAAGTTTTTTCCACCTTGCGACAAATCATATAAGCCTTTTATAGGTATTGATTGCGGTACATATAATTTATCGCCAGGTTGCAAATATTTTTGTTTTGCAACTTCAGGATTAGCATTAATGAGCTGTTGTAAAAAAATACCATATTTTTTTGCAATGCCAGAAAGAGTATTTTCACCTTTTTTATCTGTTACAGTATGTATACATTGAAAACCTTTAGGGCAACTATAGGTATCATCAACTTGTTTAGTTTGAGTAGTTTGTGATTCGGATAATGAAGTTGCAGGATTTGATTCAGACTTAATGGAAGAACTTGGAATTATGATCTTTTGTCCCAAGGATAAAAGATCATAATTTATACCTTTATTAGCGTCTTTTAATTGTTTTAAAGAAACTCCATAGCTAACAGCAATACTTCCTAACGTATCACCACTTTGCACAACATGAACTTTTGAGCTTTCATTATTATTTTGATTTAATTCTTCGGGCTTAACCTCATTTGCTTTTGAACTAAAGTCAATTCTTAAAATATCATTTTCACCCCATTTTAGAGTCAAAACTCTATTATTATGATCAACAGCTATATCTTCCAAACCCCATTTTTTCTTGTAGCTTTCTTTATTTTCCTGAGTAATTTTTAAAATATCATCTTTAGATAGCCCTCCGTCAGAAGAGTCTAAATTTGCAACATCATTTAATGCTTTAGCTTTTTTAGCAGTAAAATCTGCAACATCTGGAGTTTTGTCAGATTTAGCACCTTCTTCAACAAAAACAGAATTTTGATACACTCTAGCTTTTACATATGCTTTAGGTTTCTCGCCAGTTCTGGGGTCATAGTTAGTAATAGTAACGTCACCGTCAACTTTTAATTCTTTAACATCTGAATCTTTAGCTTTTAAATCTGTACCAAATAAACCTGTAAATTTTATTTTTGGAATAGCCATAAATATACCTTCATTATTATCTCCTAATTTTTTATAACGGCACAAATAGCTAAAACTTTAATATTTTAGAGAAATCTTTACATTAATTTACAATATACTATTTTGCTACCCAGAAAAGCTTAATTATAGTATAATTAAGCTAGATTAGATATTAGAGGAGTATTTTTTTATATGAAACTTACTGTATTAGGGCCAGGTTGTTGGGGATTAACTCTTGCGTGGTTATTGAATGATAATTTTGATGAGGTTACTGTTTGGGGTAGAGAATCTGATTTATACGATGATTTAGTTATAAACAAACACTGTTCAAAACCTTTAGAAGTTCAATTAGATAGTAAAGTTGAAGTAACTTCTGACCTAAAAAAAGCAATTGATGGAGCTGATATAATTCTTTCAGTAGTTGCCACTGCCGGGGTAAGACCTGTTTGTGAACAGCTAAAAGCTGCTGGGATTAATCCTAATACTCCATTAGTAAATGCGTCTAAAGGTTTGGAGTTAAATTCTCTTATGAGAATGTCTGAAGTAATCAAAGATGTACTTCCAGAACAAAAGGTTGTTATTCTTTCTGGTCCAACTCTTGCTAGAGAAGTTCTTGAAGGCAAGCCAACAGCAGCATCTGTAGCTTGTGAAGATATTGAAGTCGCAGAATTTGTACAAAAAGCTTGTAATGTTCCAAATCGTTTCAGATTATACACAAACACAGATGTTATAGGCGTTGAACTTGGTGGGAGCTTGAAGAACGTAATTGCAATTGCATCAGGTTTTGCTCATTCAATGAATTTAGGTGATAATTGCATGGGTTCTCTTCTTACAAGAGGAATGGCAGAAATAGTTCGTTTAAGCATCCAGCTTGGCGCAAATCCTTCAACTCTATACGGTCTGTCTGGCATGGGGGATTTAATCGCAACTTGCTCAAGCCCTTATTCAAGAAACTACACAGTTGGTTCTATGCTTGGCCAAGGTAAAAAGATTAATGATATTTTATCAGAACTTGGCTCTGTTGCAGAAGGAGTTAAGACTTCAAAGGCAGTTTGCGATTTAGCCGAAAAACTAGGACTTGAGGTTCCTGTTTCAAGCGCAATCTATGAAGCTGTATACACTGATATTACTCCGCAAGAAGTTTTATCTAAACTTATGAATAGAAAGCTTAAAGAGGAAGAAAATTATGATAAAGTACGCAGTTAAATATCTAAAAAATGTCATTGTTCCTCTAAAAAATGTTCCAGAAGACCTAATTATAGAAAATACTGGTTCTTGCTCTGATTCAGAAATGGATGGAAAACTTGTTTTAGTTCGCACAGAAAAGGGGGAAGAAGTTTTAAAAGCTTTTAGAGTTTGTCCCAAAGTTGCAGAGCAATTTGAAAAATCTAATAAAACACCAGAGGCATTCGAATTTATTCGAGTAATGACTCAAGAAGATATGATGATATATGAAGAATTAAAAAAAGAAGAAGTAACTTCATATTTTAAATGTAAAGAACTAGTAAAAAAACATAAGTTAAACATGAATCTAGTTCAATGTCGTATCACATTTGATAAGCGAAAAATCTCTTTTTATTACACCGCTCCAGAACGCGTTGACTTTAGAGAGCTCTTAAAAGATTTAACCCAGGTTTTCAAACGAGTGCGAATTGACTTAAGACATATTGGAGTACGAGACGAATCTTCTATAATGGATGGGACAGGAATCTGTGGAAAACCTTTCTGCTGTTCTTCATATTTACGTAAATTTGAATCAATAAACGTAAAACTTGCAAAAGATCAAGGAATGCCTATTGCACCGTCAAAAATTTCAGGTACTTGTGGAAGATTATTATGTTGTTTAACTTATGAATATGATAATTATATTGAAGCAGCAAAAGATATGCCTCCTGTTGGTTCTACAGTAATGACTCCTATTGGACTTGGAAAAGTTTGTTTTATTCAATTTATGAATAATTCTGTTTCAGTTAAGTTTGAAGATGGCAAAATCAAAGAATTCAATAAAACTGAAATAGAAATGGTTGATGCTAATATCAACGTAGATATTGATATTCCAAACATAACCCACTATGCTACAGATGAAAAAGTTGATGCGAAACAGCTTAGACAACTAGAAGACGATAGAAACAGTTCTACTGGTAATGTATAGAAATAATGAGCAAAAACCAAGCTCACTATAAAAAAGGAGTTAATAGTGTTAGAAAGAATCGAAAAACTACAAGTTTTAACAGTCGGCCTAATTGTCGTTCTAGCTATCTTGATTGGAACTAAAATTTTGGTAACCGCATTTTCAGGTAATACTATTTCTGTAACTGGTTCTTCTTTTGAAATAGTTAAATCAGATTCTGGAAGCTTAAGCTTTAATATTAACGTTAAACGAACAACAAAAAATGAAGCGTATCAAGCATTACAAACTCAAATAAAAACAGTTGAAAATTATTTAACAAATAAAAAAATTATAAAAATAGAACGAAAAACAATAAACGGATACTATAATTATAAACGTGATGAAAAAACAGGTGCATACACAAACATTCCTGAAACATATAACTTAAGCCAACCAATGACTATAAGTTCAGATAATGTGGATTTAATAAAAGAAATTTCAAACGATATTACAGGACTCATTAGTCAAGGAATTGACATAAATGTTTATAACGTATCATATAATTATTCAAAATTACCTGAATTAAAAGTAGCCCTACTAGAAAAAGCATCCATGGATGCCAAGGCAAGGGCTGAGTCAATGCTAAAAGCTACTCATAATAGAGTTGGTAAAATTAGTTCTGTAAGAATGGGAGTTTATCAAATAACCCCTATTGATTCTACTGACGTAAGTGACATGGGAATAAATGACTCTTCAACCATCGATAAAAAAGTTACTGCAGTAGCAAACATTTCATTTAAAATTAAATAAAAAATACGCAAAACTTAACTCTGTATTGGTAAAAATTGTTAATTTTTTGTTAAATTTTGTTAAAATAAAAAATAAAAATAGCAAAAATTATTTTTTGATACTTTCTCACGTATATATCATCAACTAAATAAATATATGATTTAAAGGAGTACAATATGGAAATAAAGAATACGTATTCACCCTCATTTTCAGCAATCAGAGTTAATGAATCAGCGATGAACAGGGTTCAAAGAAGCATCAGTCGAAATGTAAGTAAATTATTAGATTACACTGATGCATACAATTCTGTTTTAGGGCAAGTTGATGTATATCTTTTACCAGGAAAAAAACCAAATTCTATTATAGTAAAATTTATGGATACTATTAGTGATATGTTTTTTAAAAAAGGCAAAATAGATGCTCAAAGAACAGTAGCAGAAAAGTTATCTGGAAATTACACACAAAAAGCTGATGAAGTCTGTGAAATTTTAACTGATATCAAAAATGGTAAAATAAAAACACCTAAACTAGATGAAAGTAAGTTTTTAGATGGAACTACTGATTTAGCAAAAATTGACAACGAAGCATATGCAGAATTATTTGAAGATATTGCAGGTTATAAAGGCCTAACAAAAAGTGAAGCTGAAAGTTTAGCTATTAATAACTATCAACAATTTAAACATATGGATATAGCTGATAGAGTTGATTTCTAAGAAAAATTTTAATAAATAAAAAAGAGCTCCAAAAGGAGCTCTTTTTTATTTTAAACCACTTACTGCGGTTACGACAATTTCTGCAGCCTGTTCCGGTGATATATTAGAAATTTCACAAGTCTCACGAACTTTAAACTCAACAACACCATCTGCAATTCCTTTACCAACAGTAATGCGATAAGGGAAGCCAATTAAGTCTGCATCTTTAAATTTAACGCCAGGACGTTCATCACGATCGTCAAGCACAGCTTCAACACCGTGTTTTAGAAGAGTTTTATAGATATCTTCAGCTACTTTCATCTGCTGTTCATCTTTTGTACTCACTGGAATTACAACTGCATGATAAGGCGCAATAGCTAAAGGCCATTTAATACCGTTTTCATCATAATGAGCTTCAACTGCTGCAGCGGCTGTTCTTGAAATACCTATGCCATAACATCCCATAACATATGGTTGTGCTTTTCCGTTTTGGTCAAGGTATACAGCGTTCATTGGTGCAGAGTATTTTGTTCCAAGTTGGAATATATTACCAACTTCAATACCACGAGTAACTTTTAATGGCTGACCGCAAGTAGGGCAAAGTTCACCAGCTTCTACAAGCCTTAAATCTGTTACAATTTCTGGTAAATCTATAGAACCTGAATTTACACATTCAAAATCATTGCAAATTCCAGATCCCCAATTATAACCTACACCGTGTCTGTCTATTTGGTTAACACCAATAACAAAGTTTTCTAAATCTTTTACAGTTTCATCTGCAACAACAGTAATTGGGTAACCGTTATATTCTTTTAATTCCATTGGACCAATGAATCCAGGTTCTGCTTTAAATCCATTTACTTCAAGCATTTCAATAATTTCGCCTGCTGTTGCAATACGGATTTCAATACCACCAACTGCGTTAAGAAGTTTTGTTTCTTCTACTTGTTTATCACCTCTAATTAAAGCTAAAACAGGCTTTTTATCTATTATGTAAACAAGTGTTTTTACGATTAGACTTGCTGGAATGTTTAAGTATTCGCAAAGCTCTTCAATTGTATGAGTGTTTGGTGTATCTACAACTTCAGCTTTAGCAAAGTCACCAACAGTTTTAGCTGCTGGTAATTTTGAAACAGCATGGTTTGAGTTTGCAGAATAGTCGCAAGAATCACAATAGAAAACATCGTTTTCGCCAGCATCAGTATCTGTAATTACCATAAATTCGTGGCTAACGCTTCCGCCTATAGCTCCTGAATCTGATTGGACCATTTTTGTGTTAAGTCCACATCTTTTGAAAATTCTTGTATAAGCTTGAGCCATATTTTCGTATTCTTTTTCTAGTCCTTCTTGAGAAGTATCAAAAGAATAAGCATCTTTCATAATAAACTCACGACCGCGAAGCAAACCGAAACGTGGACGAACTTCGTCACGGAATTTTGATTGGATTTGGTATAAGTTTACAGGCATTTGTTTGTATGATTTTAATCCATCACGAGCGATTGCTGTAATAATTTCTTCATGAGTTGGTCCAAGACACATTTCACGATTGTGTCTATCACGCAAGCGCATAAGCTCTTTGCCGTACACTTCCCAACGTCCTGATTCTTCCCAAAGTTCTTTTGGTTGAACAAATGGCATAAGAACTTCTTGAGCACCAGCGTTATCCATTTCTTCACGAACGATTGTTTCAACTTTTCTAAGAACGCTCCACATTAGGGGTAAATAGTTATACACCCCTGATGTTAATTTTCTAATATATCCAGCTCTAACGAGCATTTTGTGAGAGATGACTTCTGCATCAGAAGGAAACTCTCTTAATGTTTGAACGAATAATTTTGACATTTTCATGGTTTGTAATCCTCTTTTCTTGTCTTTATTCTATCACAAAGGGGATAAGGGGTAAATATAAAGAATTTTTCTTTTTAAGTTTTAAGATTTATGTTAATCTATTTTTATGAAAAAAAGATACAATGCATATTCAGAATTCTTAAAACAAAAGTTTGGTGCAAAGGTTTATAAAATAACTCTTGATGCTGGGTTTTCTTGCCCAAATCGTGATGGTACGATTTCGAATTGTGGATGTATTTTTTGCGACGATGGAGGGAGCTTTTCTCAAGCGCATTCAAATAGACTTTCTATTGAAGAACAAGTAAGAGTTGGGGCTGAGACTTTAAAAAACAGATTCAAAGCTCAAAAGTTCATGTCTTATTTTCAGGCTTTTTCAAACACTTACAAGCCTGTAGAAGAATTAGAGAAAATCTATACAGCATCGCTTAATCATCCTGATGTGATTGGAATTTCGATTGGAACTCGTCCTGATTGTGTGGATGACGACAAATTAAAATTAATTCATTCATTTACCCCCGATTATTATACCTGGATTGAATATGGCTTGCAGACTGTTCATGATAAAACGCTTTTAAAAATTAATAGAGGTCATGATTATGATTGTTTTTTAAGGATGTATGAAAAAACTCGTGAATATTCTGGGATAAATGTTTGTTTACATGTAATTTTAAACTTATTTGAAAATTATGACGAGATGATGCAAACTGCGCAGGCGATTGCAAAACTTGAACCTGACGGAGTAAAAATTCACATGCTTTGCGCTTTAGAAGGGACAAAAGTTGCAGATATGTATCAGAATGGTGAAATAGATTTTATGTCTGAAGACGAGTATGTTTCAACAGTTTGTGATTTTTTAGAATATTTACCTCCACAAACGACAATTCATCGTCTTGCAGGAAATGGGTTAAGAACAGAACTTGTTGCGCCTCGTTGGATCGGTAAAAAACTGGATACGCTTAATAGAATTGATAGGGAATTTTTGCGTAGAGATTCAAGACAAGGCGCAAAGCATTGTAAATAATACTTAATAAAATAGCAATTTATTATAAAAAATAATCTTTATAATAATAGGTACTTTTTTATAAAGGTTGTTATGCAAAATATAAGTAGTAATTTTAGTGTTAACAAAAATAATAATCATTATGTTGGTTTTAAAGGTAAATCCTCACCGAAGATTATAGATAATAATTTAAAACACGATTCTTTTGAATCATCTGTAAAAAAACAAAAAGAAAAAAGTTTAACAAAATTACAAAAATGGGGAATCGCTTTAGGAACAACAGCTACTTTGGGAGTGGTCGCTTTTTGCGCATTACGCGGAAGATTTAATATTTCTAAGCAATTAGCTGAACATATTGATTTTAAAGAAGCTAAAAGTATTGAAGAAGCTATTGAGTTTGGGAAAAAGAATTTAGGAATAAAAAGCTATAAAGGTTTTGAAGAAAAAGATTTAGAAGTAATTAATTGGTTTAATCAAGGACTTGTTGAAACAAGCAATGCAATGAAAGGTAAACTAAATGGGCCTAATAAAATAGTTTATAAATCTTTAGGAGAAAAAGAAACAATAGCTGCTGTTAATAAAATAGGTACTTTTGAGATTAATAAAGATTATTTTAGTAATTTAGATGATTTATTAAAAGATGTTATATCGATTTCGGAAAAACATTTCGATAAATTTGAAGATGCTCAAGTTCTATCATTAAGAGAATCTTTTGCTAATTATAAAGATGGAAAATTAACTTCATTAAAAGATAAAATTAGTTTATTAAATAATATTAAATTTATGCGTAAACAAATAGAAAAAGGTCCTATCAATAAAATTTTAGAAATCATTCAGGATGAGAAAGCAAGAAAAATTCTTTTAGAAAAAGGTATATTGCAAGAGGATGAAACTTATCTTTTATTTGGCCAATTCCCAATAAAATTAACTGAAGAAGCATTGAGAGGTGTTGACCCTCGCTCAAGGGATCTATTGGCAAAAGAGTTGTTTCATGAAAGTGGATATAAAATGAAGTTTAGGGAACAGTCTCCTTTTAGAACAATCTATCATGAGCTAGGACATTTACAAGATAAATTTACACCAGTAGGAGATAATATTACAGGGCTCCAAAATTTTGAGCAAAAGATTAAAAATTGGGGTAATAAAGCAGACTTTGGAACTGCTCTTGAGGTTTCAGATTATGCTTCAACATCACCAAGTGAATTTGTTGCAGAAGTATTTGCAGAGCTAATGAGTGGAAATAAACTATCTGATAATGTTATGGAGCTTTATGCAAAATATAAAGGTGCAATTCCTCATCCCTAAACTTGTCTAAGTTTATAAGCAATAATTCCAACTGAAATGCTTAAATTTAGGGATTCTACATTCTCTGCCATTTCTATGGTTACATTTTTAGTGGCAAAGTTTTTCAATTCTTCACTCAATCCGTTAGCTTCAGAGCCAAACATAATAAGAACTTTTTCGCTTGGAGTATAATCTTCTAATTGGATTACGTTTGTACCTGCAGGAAGTGTTGCAATTCTTTCATAGTTGGTAAATGTGTCTTTAAGAACTTTGAAATCTTTAATATTAATGACAGGTGTTTTCCATAGGCATCCAACTGTAGAGCGAACGCATTTTGGGTTGTATAAATCTACTGTATCACCGTATAAAATAATTCCGTCAAATCCAAAAGCAGAAGCTGTTCTTAGGATTGTTCCAAGATTACCAGCATCTTTAATTCCTTCAAGTAGAATAACTCTTTTGGCTTTTTTTACTGTTTCTAAATCTTGCGGAACTTGATGAGCAACTGCAACAACTTTTGGCGCACTTTTAGCATCAGAAATCTTTGATAAAACAGCTTCTGTAGTCTCAATAACTTTATCTTTAGGATAACCTTCTAATCCTTCAAGTACAAAAATTCTTTCGATACGAACTCCGGCACTAATTGCCTCATTTACCCCTTTTTCGCCCTCAACAAGAAAAAGCCCGCTTTCATCTCTATATTTACCCCTAAGAAGTTTTGCGGTTTCTTTTACTAAATCATTGTTGACGGATGTTATTTTCATAATATCTTAAATTCCTTTAGCCATTCTTTTTCCTGTTTGGTAAGCATTTCGTAATTGATTAACTTACCCTCATATCCCATTTTAGCAAAAGAATAAGTTTTTCCACCCTTTTTGTAACAAGAGTTTTCTAAACGTATACCAAAATGTTCTGGGTTATATAGCCCCGGCTCAATTGTGAAGCACATTCCATCTTCAAAAGGGATTTTTGCTGTTTTAGAATTATTTAAAGCTGGCGGAGCTTCGTGAACATTGACTCCTATCCCATGACCTAGACCGTGAGAAAAAGTAAAGCCATCTATTTTGTTATCTAATACACGATGAGCTAAATTGTTAAGTTGGTAGCCTGTTTTATTCTCTGCTTTAAAAGCTTTTAAAAATGCTTTTAATACTAGCGTATAAACTTCTTTTTGTAATTCAGTAGGCTCACCTTTGACAAAAACTCGTGTAATATCAGTCGCTAAGCCGTCTTCGAAATATGCACCACAATCTATAAGTACTAAATCACCATCTTTTAGCTTAACGTTTTTTGAATTCTTTGAATAATGTGCTAAAGCAGAGTTTTGATTAATCGCTACAATTGATTTAAAGCTTAAGCACTTAGCACCTACAAGTGCAAATTCTTCTTTTAAACGTGCTGCGATAGCGTATTCTGAAAGATTATTTTTAGAATTAATGTATTCCCTAATTCCCATCATCGCCTTATCAGTTAGTTCAAAAGCTTTTTTATAAGATTTAAGTTCACTTTGTGTTTTTATTGATTTAAGCTTCTTAATTTCAGAAACTTTATGGACTGGATTCTTAATTAAAGAATAGTCATATGCACTTATATTATTTTTATCTATAACAATTTCACCCTGATAAGTTTTTAAATAATCTTCACAGGCTTTATTATCTGTAAATAGAATATAATCACCGTCTTTTATCAAAAGTTTTGCCCAAATTTTAGAACTAAACTCTTTTGAAAAATCCCGATACCCAGTTAGATAAGAGACTTCTTCTAAGTTTGTAACCAAAATTGTAGATTTAGTCGTAAATTTACGAGGCTTAGTAGTTATTTTATAATATTTATCAGTATGAGCTTCTGTAAAATTATTTATTGGATCCTTTTCTAAAAGTTTTATATTAAACCCTTTAAAACCTTCAAGCCTAGCTTGAGAAACCTTTCTTGCAACAATTCCTAAAATCTTATCTTTATCTATTAGTTTTCTAATTTCTTCGTCCTGGCTTCGACCAAGCTCAAGCTTAACAAGTGTTATTCCTTTTTTTATTTCCTGCTCAGCTTGAATATGATACCGTCCATCAACAAACAGGTAAACTTTATCTTTAGTAATTAATGCATCTCCTGTTGAGCCAGAAAAACCCGTTAATTTATAACGAGCATTTTCGGACAGCTCAGAATATTCTACTAAGTATTCGTTAGTAGAGTTTACTAATAAATAATCAATTTTAAGTTTTTTTAATAGCTCTCTCATCTAATCTCCTCCCTCTCCTAAGGGAGAGGGTTGGGGTGAGGGATGGCCCCTTTTCTTTTGATGTTATAGTATTTTGAAATAATTTAGTGGTGGAGCAGGATCCACTCTACTGAATCTATTTACCCCTACTCATCAATTCCTGTACATTTAATCAAATGCCAACCGAATTGAGTTTCAACTGGTTCAGAAATTTCACCTTCTTTAAGTGCAAAAGCAGCATCTTCAAATGGTTTAACCATCATGCCTTTGCCAAACCAGCGTAAGTCACCACCATCACGTCCTGAAGGACATTTTGAGTAATCACGAGCTAAATCTTCAAAAGCTACTCCGTTTTTAATATCTAATAATAAGTTTTCAGCTTCTTCTTTAGTTGCAACTAAAATGTGGCTTGCTCTAATTTTCATAATCTTATCTCCTTAATAAACTAACAAATCTATTTTAACACAAATAGTTCGTAAAAGGTCATTAATCTTTTACGAACTATTTTATGTAAAAAAAAGCCGGACAGAAGTCCGGCATTAATATCAACCAACAATTTCTTTAACTTCAGCTTGAAGGTCTTTAGAATTAACCTTAATGCTAGGTCCCATTGTTGTAGTTAAGTAAATAGACTTAACATAAGTACCTTTTGCAGAAGCAGGTTTTGCTCTAAGAACTGCATCAACTAAAGTTCCGTAGTTTTTAACTAAATCTTCGTTGCTGAACTGAACTTTACCGATAGGACAGTGAATCATACCTTGTTTGTCAGCTCTGAATTCAACTTTACCAGCCTTAGCGTCTTTAACAGCTTTAGCTACATCAAGAGTAACAGTACCTGTTTTAGGGTTTGGCATTAAACCTTTAGGACCTAAAACTTTACCCAGTTTACCTAACATACCCATACAATCAGGTGTAGCGATTAATGTATCGAATTCAAACCAACCACCAGCGATTTTGTCGATGATATCTTCTGTACCATAGTATTCAGCACCAGCGTCCTTAGCTTCGTTTACTTTAGGTCCTTTTGCGATAACGCAAACACGAACATCTTTACCTAAACCAGCTGGAAGAACAACTGTTGATCTGATTTGTTGATCAGCGTGTTTAACTTCAATACCTAATCTCATGTGACATTCAACTGTTTCATTGAATTTAGCAACTTCTTTAGATATTTCTTGTAATTTCACTAATGCTTCACGACCACTTGCTGGTTGTTGGAAATCAGCAAGAAGTTCTTGAAGTTTCTTTTGTTTTTTAGTTATTTTAGACATTTTATTTCTTTCCTTTCATGGTATTAGCGGACTGAATAGTCCTTCCATCTTGTTTTACATTACGTCACTGCGAGAGCTTTGCTCGTGGCAGTCCAGTTTTCATGACTTTGCTGGATTGCTTCGTCACTGCGTTCCTCGCAATGACAAGAGGGTGTCTTAGTCAGCTTTAACTGTAACACCCATAGCTCTACAAGAGCCTTTAATCATTTCAACTGCTGCTTCCATAGTTGTAGCATTTAAATCGTTCATTTTAATTTTAGCGATTTCTTCTAATTGCTCACGAGTAATTTCAGCAACTTTGTTTTTATTAGGCACTGCTGAACCTTTAGAAAGATTTAATGCCTTTTTAATAAGAACAGGAGCTGGAGGTGATTTAGTAACGAATGTGAAGCTTCTGTCTTCATAAACGTCAATAACAACCGGAATAATGTAACCAGCTTGAGATTCTGTTCTAGCATTGAATTGCTTACAGAAATCCATGATGTTAACACCATGTTGACCTAAAGCAGGACCAACTGGAGGTGATGGATTTGCTTTACCAGCTTCGATTTGAAGCTTGATTTTTCCTACTACTTTTTTTGCCATTTTTTTCTCCTTTCGTGGTACTAGCGGGGGGCGACCCCTTCCACGTT
>JAZRSL010000031.1:0-7081 GCA_045651505.1 Candidatus Gastranaerophilaceae bacterium
TAGATACAGCTGGTGTTGCTAACAGAACACAAAGCCGTTCTAAATATGGTGCTAAGAGAGCTAAAGGAGGTAAGAAATAATGTCTAGAAGATCTAAACCAGAAAGAAGAATTCCTGCAGCTGACCCTATTTATAACAGCGTAGACGTATCTAAATTCATCAACCGCGTTATGAGACGTGGTAAAAAATCATTAGCTGAAAGAATTTTCTATTCAACAATTGAAAGAATTAAAGAAAGAACAAACGAAAATGGCTTGGAAATTTTCCAAAAAGCATTAACTAATGCAACTCCATTATTAGAAGTAAAAGCTAGACGTATCGGTGGTTCAACTTACGAAGTACCTATCGACGTTAAAGCTGACAGAGGTTTTGCTCTTGCTTCTTCATGGATTATTGCAGCAGCTAAAAACAGAAATGGTAAATCTTTCGTTGAAAAACTTACAAGCGAATTAATCGATGCTTCTAATGGCAACGGTGCAGCTTGCAAAAAACGTGAAGACACCCACAGAATGGCTGAAGCTAACAAAGCTTTCGCTCACTACAGATATTAATATTTTTAATAAAATATTTAATAAAAAAGAGAATGAACAAAAATCATTCTCTTTTTTTATCCATAAAACATTTATATTTAATAAAGAATATTAGTATTACCAGTAGTAATAATAGCCATATTATATTTATCTGCTTGATCTATTATAGCTTTGTCAGCAAAAGGAACAATCACTAATGCTATTCTTCCTTGAGAAGCTACATTAATATCATGCACTGTTATTGGCATATCTGAAGCCAAAACCGCATCTTTTGAGCTATCACAAGCAAAATCTAAAGCATATTCTACAGAAGCTGATTGCAAACCTTCTGCTATAGCTATAGTTTTTAAATCCTTTGCCACAACAATTGCTTGTGATTTATTGTATTTAGCTACTTTCCAGGCAAAAATTCCATCTTCAATTAGTTCTACAGAAGGTTTTTGCTTTGTTACTACTTTAAATAAATCTTTATCAAGCTCACTTAAATTAGGAGTCTGAGTTAAAGTTCCCAAAGGTGTTATTTTAACTTCATTTGATAAGTATTTTTTATAATCCTTTAAAGGAGTATTTATTGTCACAAAAGTTATATTGTGAGATTCAAAGAATTCAATTGCATTTTTAGTAAATTTTGGTGCAACAATTATGTTTGTATCTCTCATAAATCTTGCAACCTCGCTATCTACCTCAGTAGATACAACTAAAATTGCACTCATAAAATCAATAGGATTTGAATCCATAACCTTTTGAACTGCATCTGCCAAAGATTGACCCAAAGATACTGCACAAATACCTGTTCCTTTTAGAGAACAAGCCGCATTAACGTCGTAAAATTCACTTACTACATCTAAACCTTTTAATATCGATAAAATATTTATATAAGTCAGATTTGCGCTTGTCTCATAATCAATCATTTTGTCATTTGGCTCAATTGCAGCATTTTGCATTGCATTTTCACCATAATTAAATTTTATTTCATTTATTCTCATCTAATATCTCCTATTCTATTGGGGTCGTGTCAAGAGGAACCGGTGCAAAAACGTCTTCTGCTGGCTCAACTTTTTCTTGCTTAACTTCAATTGTCTTAACTTGAGGTTGCTCCTTTTTCTTTAAAGGAATTATGGATTGCTGTAGAACTTCCATAGGTTTCACCGAATCTGGTTTAACTGTTTGCATATATAACTCTGGATGTTCGAGTTTTTCTCTCTCTAAACGTTCTTTTTCTTCCTGTTCTTCCCAAGCTTTTCTTGCTTCACTTTGCGTGATAACAGATACACTCGGAGCTTTAAACGGTTTTAATAAAATTTCTGGATACTCAAAATCCGAATTACCATAAGGAGCTGTTGCAACCAACATAACATCACGCCAAATTTTTGCAGGAACAGTTCCTCCTGTCAATTCACCCATTCTTGAGTTATCATCATTACCAACCCAAACACCTGTTACAACATCAGGAGTAAATCCTATAAAATATGCGTCTTTACAATCATCTGTTGTACCTGTTTTACCAGCTGCTGGCTTACCAATATTCGCTGCCCTACCTGTACCATTTTGAATAACAGTTTTCATAATAGCAGTCATTGTCGCTGCTGTATTAATATTTAATACTTTACTAGTTCTTGCTTTACGAGCCTCATAAAGAACAGTTCCTCTAGAAGATTCAACCCTTTCTATAGCGTAAGGCTCAACTCTAAAACCACCATTAGCAAAAATACCATATGCACGAGTCATCTCAAATAATTTTACGCTATTTGAACCTAATGAAATTGTATAGTCATAAGGAATTGGAGTTGAGATGCCCATTACCCTTGCAAGTTGAATTACAGGACGGATACCTGTTGCTTCCATTAATCTTGCAGTACAAACATTTGAAGAAATCATTAATGCTGTATATAAAGGAATTGGCCCACGATATTTATTTGCATAGTTTTTAGGGGTCCAATCACCTATTTTATAAGGCAAGTCATCAATCATATCATTTGGAGAATAACCTTTTTCAATAGCTGCGGTATAAATAAAAGGCTTAAACGCAGAACCAGACGGCCTCAAAGACTGAGTTACACGGTCATATTGACTCTTAGAATAATCTTTACCACCAGCATAGACCAAAATTCTACCGTCAATAGGGCTAAATGAAAATACAGCTGCCTGATTTTTATCATTTTTTAATCCCCAAGCATTTAAATTATTCAATATAACTTCATTTGCCTTAATTTGAGCATCGTAATTCAAAGTTGTAATAACTCTATAACCACCATTTATAATGTCTTCTTCAGTAAAGCCAAGCTTTTGCAGATCTTTCATTACATAATCACAAAAATACGGAGCTTTATTTGTAGCATACATTCTTGGCATTGTCGAAAGCTCAATCGGAGCTTTTTTAGCTTCTTCATAAGTTTTTTTATCGATGTATCTCATTTTAAGCATTCTGCCCAAAACTTGGTTACGACGTTTTTTAGCTAATTCAATATTATTGTAAGGTGAATATACTGATGGAGCTTGCGGTAAGCCTGCTATTAAAGCCATTTCTGGCAAAGTTAATTCACTTAAATCTTTGTTAAAATATATTTTTGCTGCACCTTTAACCCCATAAGCACCAGAACCAAGATAAACATTATTTAAATACATTTCTAAAATTTTATCTTTTGAGATTGTTTTTTCAATCTGAGCTGCAACTTGAAGTTCTTTTATTTTACGAGTAAAAGTCTTTTCATTCGACAAGAATAAAATTCTTGAAAGTTGTTGCGTTAGCGTACTTGCACCTTGAACAACTCTTCCTGCAAGAACATTTGCTACCATTGAACGAGCAAGACCAATAATGTCATAACCTGGATGTTTGTAGAAATTTTTATCTTCCGTAGCAATAAGCGCCTGTGTGAGCTGTTTCGGAACTTCTCTCAACTCAACATTAGAAAAAGTATACGCAGCAAAGGTTTTTATAACCTCTCCATTACTAGCACAAAATGTAGTTACAATATTAGGTTTTAGGGAATTCAAATTTTTAATTGGTGGCAACGAAATTAGATATAATTTTAAAGCAATCATACCTGCTAAAAAAACACCTATACCAAAAACAAAGACTCTCATAATTAAATTTTTAAAAGAATCATCTATTTTTACCTTCTTAGAATTTCCTCTTCTCTTTCCTTTCGGAATATTATAAGGTCTCATTTATATCCCCTCTTATTGTTTTTTTGTTATAAAACAGCTACTATAATAATAGTTCTACTATTATTTTAACAAATAAAAATTAAACGGAGCGTTTTTTAAAAAAAATATGTTAAGTTTTTTGACAACAATTAAAAACGAGTTTTTATCATATTTTGTACCAGAAAAAATGGAATACAAAATAACAGGTGAGTGTCTTAAATGTGGAAAATGTTGTAGATACATGTACAGCTTTGACACATACACTACAACCGATTTTAAAATAATGCAATTTTTATTCCCTGCATATCGACGATTTTATATTCGTGGTAAAGACGAAGAAGGAAACTTAATTTTTGCATGCAAATATGTTACAGATGAAGGTTTATGCTCTGTATACGATAAACGATTAAAAATGTGTAAAAAATACCCAGCATCAAAAATCGGATACCCAGGGAAATTACATCCAGGATGCGGATACAAAGTAGAAGATAAAAGTTTTAAAAGTTATTTAAACAAATGACAATAATTATAGTTTGTTTATAATTAATTGAACATCTGCCAAAGAAATATCTTCTAAGCTTTCAAAAAGTTCTTCCTTACTTAAATTACAAACTTCATCATAATAAAATCTCTCAGGATTCAATTTAAGATTCCTCTTCGCATTTTCCAAATCTTCTTGTGTAAATTCAGACATTTTTAATTTTTGCAAATTCGATTCAAAATGTTGGTAAAGTTTATTAGCATTATCTTTAAAAGTTAAATCAGAATATCCAAAAATATATTTTGACTTATCTTTTTCTATAAAGATGTCTGTCCCATATGTCAAAGCTCTTATTTCTGAATCTAAGTTTGTTTTACCTGAAGTAAAAGCTAGCGTTTTTATTAATAATAATGTTGCTATCATTTTTTTATCATCAAAATCTTGAAGTTTTTCTACAACGCAAATATTTTCAACATCAGCAACTTCATCACCTAAATATAAATCTTTTCTCTCATATTTAATATCTGGCAATTTATTAATTTGGGTTTTCTTAATGTTTGCTGTTGTATAAGATAAATCTGATACGACTTTTAGTGGATTAACATTCCCTTCAACAGTGATTTCTATATTCTGCGGAACAACTAAAGAATTTCTTATTTGTCTCAATTTATTTAAATCAATATTTTCTATTTCACTTCTTTTTCCTGCACGATTTTTTTTATGATATAACTCAATATTCAAAGTTTGTCTTTCTCTATCGAATACTTCTTGATCAAATTTTGCAAAATAAATTTGTTGCATTTGTTTGTCTACAATATTCTTTATATCATTTTCTTCTTCATTTTTAACTATTAATCTTACAGAGTTAGCATCCTCACCGTCATCAACAGTTTGATAGCAACCATTACTTAAACAAGTCGAGTCAAAAAACATATGCTCAAATAAATGTGACTCAGTTAAATTTTGAAATTTGTTATTCGGGTTTCTAGGACTATATCCTGCACCTTTTATCGATGTAGAAATTTCATTATATTTAGCATCTTTATCTTGTCTTATCTTTACAATTGTTCCGTTTTGAAGCTTAAATACTTGATAAATTTTATCATTAATCTTCTTATCACCAAGTTTTATATAATTATAATTATCCAAAGAATTTCTATCTAAGTAATGAAAATCTTTTTGAGAGGTTATTGTATTAAAAGAAGATTCCTTTCCTTTAAAATTAATATTTTTTTCTTCTTTATTTGTAATATCATTACGCACTAAATATAGGTTGTTACTCACAACCTTATTAAAACCACCAAAATTGTATTTTTTAATATTACAACCTTCCATAATTTTTTAAAGTTTTTATAAAACAAAAAATTGCTTAAAACAAAAAAACTTTTTTGATTCTTTTACAAATATTAATATTTAAAACTATTCTTTCTAATTTTTTCAAACTACAAAACGCATGAGTTAAAAACTCATGCGTTTTTATTTTTAAAATCATTATTCTATACATTTACTGCTTCAAGAAGTCTATTCCAGACCTCATCAATTGTTCCGTTTGCATCAATTTTATGAAGAACGCCTTTATTTTCATAAAATTCTACAAGTGGAGCTGTTTGCTCATAATATGTTTCAAAACGTTTTTTAGCAACCTCTTCTGTATCATCAGCACGAGTAACTAAATCAACATTACACTTATCACATTTGCCAGAAACTTTTGCAGGTTTGTATTTCTTATTATAAATCTCTCCACAAATTGGGCAAGATTTACGATTAACAATTCTATCAATAAGAATATCTGTATCAATATCAAAATAAATAGCTTTAAAAGAAGCCTCTTCTTCACCATCAACTTTAGCATTGATTTCATCAAGCATTTTTGCCTGTTCTAAACTTCTAGGATAACCGTCTAAAACATATCCTTTTTTACAGTCATCACTAGCTAATTTCTTACCAATAATAGTTCCAACTAAATCAACTGGAACAAGTTGACCTTTATCAATAAAAGATTTAGCAATTTTACCCTCTTCTGTTTCTTTTGCAATTTCAGCCCTCAAAAGAGATCCTGTGTCAATATGCGGAAATTTAAGATATTCTGACAACATATTTGTCTGAGTTCCTTTACCACAAGCTGGTGGCCCAAGAAAAATAAGCTCTTTTTTCATTATTTATGCTCCTTATCTTATTTTATTATAAAACTAAAAAATTATTTTTCCAGCAAACAAAAAAGGCCTTGGTGTAACCCAAGACCTTTTTAAGTTTATTTCTCTAACTATTTAGAAGCGCCAGCTTTTTCGATAATTTCTTTTTCGATATTAGCAGGAACTTGTTCGTAGCATTGGAATTCCATAGAGAATGTACCACGACCTTGAGTATTTGATCTCAAGTCAGTTGCATAACCGAACATGTTAGCAAGAGGAACAAGAGCTCTAACGATAACGTTACCTGTGTTACCTTGAGGTTCTTGACCTTCTACTCTACCACGTCTTCTTGAGATGTCACCGATAATAGTACCAGTAAATTCATCAGGAATTTCGATTTCAACTTTCATCATAGGTTCTAAGATACAAGGTTGAGCTTTTCTAGTACCTTCTTTAATCGCCATAGAACCAGCGATTTTGAACGCCATTTCAGAAGAGTCAACTTCGTGGTAAGAACCATCGTAAAGTTCAACTTTAACGTCAATCATTGGATAACCAGCTAAGATACCGCCTTCAAGAGCTTCTTCCATACCTTTTCTAGCAGGTTCAATATATTCTTTAGGAATAGCACCACCAACGATTTTGTTTTCAAATACGAAACCAGCATTTTCTTCAGCAGGAGAAATTCTGATTTTAACGTGACCGTATTGACCTTTACCACCTGATTGTCTAGCGAATTTAGAATCTTGTTCAGCGTTGCCACGGATAGTTTCTCTGTAAGCTACTTGTGGT
>JAZRSL010000032.1:0-3943 GCA_045651505.1 Candidatus Gastranaerophilaceae bacterium
TATGCTGTTAAACCTTGGGTTATGATTCCTCTTATCGGTCACGTTAACGAATTAAAAGTTGCTAAAGAAATTTTAGTTCGTGTAGCTAAAGACGTTATGACTGAAAAAGGTGTTGAAGTTGAATACAAATTCGGTACTATGATTGAAATTCCTCGTGCAGCAATTACAGCTGATGAAATCGCTGAACACGCTGAATTCTTCTCATTCGGTACTAACGACTTAACTCAAATGACATTCGGCTATTCTCGTGACGATGCTGAAGGTAAGTTCTTAAATAGATATGTTGAACAAAAAATCCTTCCATCTAACCCATTCGAAACACTTGATACAAAAGGTGTTGGCGAATTAGTTAAAATGTCAATGGAAAAAGGTAAAGCTGTAAACCCTGCTCTAGTTGGTGGTGTTTGTGGTGAACACGGTGGTGATCCTGATTCAGTTAAGTTCTGCCACAGAATCGGCTTGAACTATGTATCTTGCTCTCCATTCCGTATTCCTCAAGCAAAACTTGCTGCAGCTCAAGCAGTAGTTGAAGGGGGTAAATAATCTGGACTGGTAGTTAAACTATGAGTTTGAATTATTACTTATAATTAAGAAGGGCTACGTAACAATTGTTACGTAGCCTTTTTTTGTTATAATAAAACCATATTAAGGAGTCTGTTATGTCAGTTCAAAAATTGTTACCATTAGCTAGAAAAATGGGCGAAGAAAATTTCTTAGCTTATAAACAATATATGAAAGCTGTCAAAGCTGGTAAATCAGCTAATTTGACAATGAATCTTAAAAATACTACAATCATTGATACACTTAGCTTTACCATGAAAGAAGGGCAAAATACTGATATTGATGGTTTTAGAAATCTATTAAGAGAAATACATAAAAAGTACTTTCCACGTGCAGGATCTAGCGAAGCTATAAAGAAAGTCGAAATTATGCATAATTCACTTGATTATGGAGATAAAATAACTATAATTGGTACAGAAACATCTGATAAAAACGGGATTATTGGAAAATCAGCATATGCATTTTATAAGATTAAAGAAAAACTAACAGTTGATATAAGTTCTCGTTGCGAAGATTTTAGTATGAATTTCTTTGGTATATTTAAATTAAAAAATAATGATTTGAATAATATTCAAAGTACAACAGTAAATTTGCGTAAAGGTACAAAAATAAATGAAAATGGCGATAGAGTAGAACTCCATATCCACCCTCTTACGACACCAGATGTTCCTGCTTTTGAGTCACACGCTTCTATTTCAAAAGAAAAATTTGAAAAAATATTTGGTGGTGAATTAGAAGAAGCTTTACCCGATTTAATAAAAAAATCAGGATTTAAAATAGATTTTTAGACTAAATTTTAAAATTTACTAAAAAATAGCTTATGATTTTTATCTTTTTCATAAGTATTCATTGTTGATTTTCTAAGATTTTTTTTTTAAATCTCCGAGTCAATTGTCTTTAAAAATTTGTCTAAAGCATCAGCTAAACTACCCTTTAAAGAAGCACCTGCCGCAAATTTATGTCCACCACCATCTAACTTTTCTACAGTACTTAATAGATCAACATCATTACTTCTCAATGATAAACGAATTTCACCATTATCTCTCTCCCAAATTGTTGCTACAACATCACATTTCCATTTATATAACGAAGTAATATAGGAAAGCACGTCTTTAACATCAATTTCACTATCTTTTATTTGATACCTATCCAACAAATTTTTATCAACAAGAATGTAGTTAATTTGCTTACCACTTTTAGTAATATATTCTGAAACATTCGCTCCCGTAAGAGTTTCACTAATAAAATTTTCTAACTCCTTACTTCTTTGTTTTAAGTTAACAAAATTCTTATTTATATTTTTAATCAGAAAATTAAGCGGTACTTTTGAACATCCATCTAAATGTTCCATTGTTTTTGCAAAAGCCTCTTTATCAGTGATGCGTTTTAAATTACCAGAATCACTCACAATACCTGTCATTACACACTCAACCATCGACATATTTGGATAGAACCCAAAAGGGATAAATAAATTATCATAAATAAGTTGTGTAGTAGATACTGCATCTGAATTAATTAATCGCAATTCATCAGTAATCTCGAGATTATTTTCTGAACTTTTATGATGATCAATATTTATTTTTACATTAGCATTCTGAAAAATATCATAGCAATCAACTCTTTTATCATCACAGTCTAAAAGAACAACTGTATCAAAGTTCTTATTTGTTAAATCTTGATACTGAACTATATTAGAAACATAAGGGATTTTACTCAAAAATTTTGGAATTTCTTGGTTTACAACAAACTGAATAACCTTATTTTTGTACTTTCTTCTCATTAATTCTAAAAACAGTACCCCAGAAGATAATGCATCTGCATCAATATCTTTATGAACTAATATGCAAACTCTTTTTGATTTATTTATTGCAGTATAAATATTTTTTGCTTTATTATAAGCAACATTCGCTCCAAAAGAAACTTCATCCGTACCATTTTTTAAAATAGCAGGAGAGCTTTTATAATCCGATTTAATGGTGGATATTTGAAAAATATTTAAATTTTGAGTATTAAAATTAATTCTCATGTAAACAACCTTTATTAAACAAAAGTCTCTAAAAAATATTTTTGCTATTAATAATTTTAAAGAGATAATCTAAAAGAGACCTTATAATCTAAGGTCTCTTTTATTAAATTTTATGACTCAATTTAAAAGCAAACACATTGCAACTATATTGCTTCGCTGATTACAACATACACCAATGAGAATCCACTGGTATAGTTTCTTTGAGGATTGCTTGTAACTACACTTTTAATTTGTCAGAATACAAATGCAATCCGACCAAATGTTACGTGCGCAGCACCTACCAAGAAGCTTTAGTCACGCCAGGTAATAAACCTTTATGAGCCATTTGTCTTAAACAAATTCTGCATAATCCGAAATCTCTGTGGAATCCGTGAGGACGACCACAAATGCTGCATCTGTTGTGTAATCTTACTTTTGGATATTTACCAGCTGCAACTAGCATTTCTCTTTTATGTTCTTTGTTTATCATCGCTTTTTTAGCCATGAATTTCTCCTTTATTTTTTGTTCTTTTTACTTTCGATTCACGATTTACGATTCACAAATCACGAACCTAATACCAGTTTACTTTGCCAACTATTTTTTGAATGGCATACCTAATGCTCTTAGCAATTCTCTTGCTTCGTCATCAGTTTTAGCAGTTGTGATAATAGATATATTCATACCTTTTACCAAATCAACTTCTTCATAAGTGATTTCAGGGAACAATGCTTGTTCTTTTAAACCAAGAGTATAGTTACCTCTACCGTCGAAAGACTTAGCAGAAATACCGCGGAAGTCTCTGATACGAGGAAGAACTACACAAATAAGTTTTTGTAAGAAATCATACATTCTTTCGCCACGAAGAGTAACCATAGCACCAACTGGCATACCTTCTCTTAATTTGAAAGTAGCAATTGATTTTTTAGCTTTTGTTACAACAGCGTGTTGACCAGCAATTTTAGTCAATTGTGCTTGAATAGCATCAGCGATTTTTGAGTTGTGAGAAGCTTCACCAACACCCATGTTTAACACAATTTTGTGTAATTTAGGAATCATCATGTCATTTGCATAACCGAATTTTTCCTTCATAGCTGCTTTTACTTCTTCATTGTATTTTGCTCTTAAGCTTTTTGTTTTTGTCATTTTTCTTTTCCTTTTCTTGAACACGATAGATCAGAGCTGGTCGCTTGACGTTTAGCTGGTGGGTTTGAATCCTTTATTAGGGCATCGCCCCCACCCCACTTGATCACGTGTTTACTATTAGTACTATACGTCTAACTGTTCACCGCATTTTTTACAAACGCGAACTTTTTTACCATCGATAACCTTGTGAGCAACTCTTGTTGCTTTTTCACAGCTTGGGCAAAGAATCATTA
>JAZRSL010000033.1:0-11995 GCA_045651505.1 Candidatus Gastranaerophilaceae bacterium
CCTAAAGTTCTACCTTTAGCTTTAATAAATTGTCCGGCAAACTCTAACTCGATTGGACTATCATCACCAACTACATCCATGTGTGCTGATAGCATTATAGGCTCTTTAGTATCATCAGTTGCAGGAACTGAAATATAAACATTATCATAATCGTCTGTTCTATAATTTATATTATTCTTTTTACAAAATTCACGAATCCACTCAATCACTTTTTCTTCTTTCAAAGATGGTGATGGTACTTGAACCAAATCACAAAAAATATCTAAAACTTCGTTTTCTTTTTTTAAATCATTTAAATTCATAAAAACTTCCCTTCACTTTACTTTTTGGTTGTTTATAACCTACCTTATTATATACTAGCTTCTTATAAAAAATCTTACAAGTATTCTTTTTATAAAAATTTTTCAGTTATTTTGTAACAAATTGTTAACTAGCTATTTTTTTTAAGCAATTTCAAGAAATATATCAACTTATTAACAATAGGTGATTTTTATGAAAGGCAAGAATATGAATATTAGTCCAAATATTTCTCAATCAAATCTTGTTGACCACAATACAAAGATAAAAAGTCAGCAAGCTAAAACAAATCCCAGCTTTGGCAGCAACCCCAAAGTAATTCAAGCAGGAATAGAAAAGATTGCACCAAAAGTCGCTGCAGGTTTAGCAGCGGTAACAGCGGCAACTGTATTAGCAATACAAAACGGTAAAAACCCAGAGAAAGCTGAAACTCAAGAAATTCAAACCTTGTATGGACCAGTTTCATATACACCAAGTACAGACACTACAAAAGGAAGCCTGGTTGTTTCTCGACCAAACGGGATGCGAATGGATATTTTTGAAAACATTCCACAAGAAGTTTTAAAAAGTCCAGTTTCAAGCCACATACATCAAATACAATGTTCAACAATAAACCCTAAAGTTGGTATTGTTATAACACAAAACCAGTCAAAACCTGTTATAGCACGTAAAATCTCAACTGAAGGAACATTAGAAAACAGCTTGGTGCAAAACAATTCAAATAATATTCCTTTAAAATACGATACTGCTAAAGGAACTCAATATGCTGACACTCCTTGGAACCCTGGAAGACAAGAAATAACTGGTAATTGTTTACAAGTAACATATGGAACAGTAATGGCAGATTGGGGTGCTAGACCTGAATATATTGCTGAATATGCAGATCCTCAAACAGGAGAAGCACCAGATGTTGGAACTTTAGCTGCACAAAAAGCTACAGTAGATAGATCTTTCATGCCGGCAGACATTGCAGGTAAACAATATGAAATTATAACTGAAACCGGAGAAAGAATTCCATGTAATTATGAGGAAATGATTCCTGGAGTAGATTACAAAATTAGTAAAAAAGCCGGTGTTGAATTAAAAATGGCAGTACCACCAACAGATGTAGTAAGCTCTGAGGGTGAAACTTTACCAGCAGATAAGTTATACATGGTAGACTCAGACGGCCACTTCTATAATGGTAATCCAATTAAACGTATTAAAAGCGGAGAAGTTACATGGAAAGCTGACATTCAGGTTCCAGCACAATTAGAAATTAGAACTCTAATTGATGAATCATTAATGCTAGAAAGTCAAGCAAAAGAAGCAAAAAAAGCTGGTGACAAAGAATTAGCTGCACAATTAACAGCGCGAGCAAAACAAATAACAGCAGAAGCTGAACAAAAAATGACAGACTGGGTAAGAGTCGCTCAAAACCAAGGCGGAGTAGACTTTTTTGAATAAATCAAATTAAAATAACTAGGAAGAGTCCTAATAGGACTCTTTTTTGTTGAATAAATCTGTACTTATAACTGTTGT
The DNA here is from genome assembly GCA_045651505.1 of Candidatus Gastranaerophilaceae bacterium. Lineage (GTDB taxonomy): Bacteria > Cyanobacteriota > Vampirovibrionia > Gastranaerophilales > Gastranaerophilaceae > CAG-196. The sequence continues at coordinate 1,819 of JAZRSL010000033.1, forward strand.
TATGTTAATTTATGTTAATTAATTTTTAAATTTAATTAGCAAAAAAAATTTTGTTGAGTTTTAATATAGATATCCAGACTATCAACACGTGAAGTTTTGTAAAAATGAAAAAAATAGATAAGATATTAACAACACTAGGGACAAATAATTCTTCTCAAATAGCAACTGCTGTTTTGGCTGGCTTTAAGATGTTTTTTTTGCCAATTGCAACAGCTACAGACAAGACTGCGTCTCCGGAGCAAAAAACTTATACAATTATTAGAGATATTATTATGGAAGGCTTAGCTCTAATTACATATATAGGTGTCACCGGACAAATACAAAAGCACGCTACAGCTCCTATATGTAAAGCGTATTTTAAAGATAAAGCAAAAAAACTAGAAAAAACAGGCTTACTAACGGCAGAAGAATTGGATACTCTACGCAATGTTGATTCTAAAAAGATAAAAATGGCTGGAGAAGACTTTTTAAACAGGTTATCACCAAATAGAAAAAAATTACCCGAGGAAGTTAAACAATATATAGAGAAATTGGATACAATTATCGAAAAAATAGAAGGAACTAGTGAAAATCCATTAAAACAATCTTTAGAAAATTTTGTATCTGGTTTAAAAAACAGCAAGCCTAATGATAATGTAAAAAAAATAGCAACAGGGGCTGAAAAAACAGCTAAAAATTCTGTTGAAATATTAAAACCATTAAAAGTTTTTCATAATACAAGAATAGCTTTATCCCAACTTTCCGTATGGATTCTAGCTGTCGGGGTTATTCCACCTCTTTGCAATGCTGTAATCGCCCCAATAATGAAGAAAATCGGTCCAAAAATTGATAGAAAAACGGTAAAAGAACAGCCAATTAATCCAAAAGAAAATGTAAAAAATGATAACGTTATTTTAAAAAAGAAAGAACCAGTTACCAACTTTCGAGGTTATCATACAAGTTATTCTACAGGAATGAGGGTATAGCATATGGGAGTAGGATTAAATATTATAACAAGTAATCAAGCTTCGAAATTAGTTCAAGATTCCGCCTTTCAAGTTCTTTCAGAAGGTAGTCTAAAAGCGGTAGCTAGACCTGCTTTCACTTTAATGGATAATAGCGCAAGTCTTGATGCGAGAAAATATTCTGCTACAAAAGAACTAATCTTCCAATCTGTAAGTATGGCGATGTATTTTGCAATAATTACTACCGTTTTCCAAAAAGGTGGTTATAAATTTTTAAAAAATTTACCAAAATTTAAAAAATATGAAGCTTTAAAGGGCATAAATAATATAAAAGATTTTACAAAAGTTTATGATGCATTTTCTAAAGGCAGATTATCTACAACAGCAGAACAAGCAACACAACTACAACATACAAAAGGCGGTATGGAAGTTATTAAAATGATAGGTAGCGGTCTCATACTTACAATTTTATGCCCACTTGTTGTTGCAAAAATGGTTTCTCCTATAATGAATGCCTTAAAGCCTATTTTAAATCCTAGCCCAAAAGTTGATATTGACGATATTGACGATATTGACGATGTCGATGATGTTGATGATGTTGATGATGTTGACGATATCGATAATGACTAAAAAATTATTCATATTAACATCGATTAAAATAGGATAGATTCTGGAATAAGTTCAGTATGATAAATAAAAAAGTTTAATACTAACAAAAAATACAGGATTTATAATATCATAACACTTATATTGAGGAATTTATGTTAACAAGTATTAATTCTACAAATTCTAATAGCGCATTTAGAGCCGGATACGTAAATATTCTAGCAACTGCAGATAATCACGGAAAAATAATTGAACTTCCTAAAGTTATTAAATGTGTTGAAAATAATTCTGTTAGTATGTTTCCAAAAGCAGGAAACAGATCGACTTTAAATTTGTTTTCTATCGTAGGGGATTGGTTTATCAACCCATCCAAGAAAGGCTTTATTACAAATCCGGAGCTTACTAATGGAGAGCTTCAGAAATGGGCTTTATTAAAAACTATTGATAATATAAAAGCAATTGCACAGAAACAAGCTAAAAGTACAAATAATAGCTTCAAATTCAACTTTTCAACAATATACGCAATGGGTAACCACTGTCTAGATGCTGGCTCAGATTTCATTCTTAATGTTATGAAAACCACTCCGATGAAATCATTAATCACAAATGTTGATATGGAGAAATCAGATAAAGTTGTTAAGGCTACAAATAAATCTCAAAACATCGTAAAATCTTTTGTGTATAAAATCCCTGATGATAAAAACCATGATTTAATTCATAAAGTTATGGTCTTAGGAATAACAATTCCTAGTATGGGATACTATAACCCTGGCCTCTGTGAGGGTTTAGAGTTTTATGACAACTCGGATCAAAAGGATACAGCTTTAACAGAAGAAAAAATGCAAGGTACAGTTCTTTCTGTTCGAGAACAAGTAGAAGCATTTAAAAAAGAAAACCCCAAAGGAGCTGTTATTTTAATGTCTCATATGGGTGAAAATTTAGCAGAGATAATAGTAAAAAATGTTCCAGAAATTGATCATATTTTAAACGGTCACGATCATAAAACTACACAAAAAACCGTTGGTAAGACAATAATAAGCTCGCTTGGAAAAGATAACGAAATAATCAAATCTTTGAACTGTAAATTTGACGATAATGGAAACTTCTTAACTCCTACAATTACACAATATGACATTAACAGGACCTTGCTCGATGGAATTGATGATCTTCCATTTAAAATAGCACTTATGGATAAATTTGCAAAAGATACAACTCCACTAATTAAAATGTCAGATGCAACACGAAAAAATATTATTAAGGATGAAAATCTAAAACTTGCGTATGGAGATGAAATAAGGTATCAAAACAGTTATTTAATGAATTTTTTAACCTCTGCAGTTAAAGATCAAATTGTAAAAGAGATTGACCCAGATGTTTATGCTGTTGGCTTGCAATCTTCTATTGTAAGATGCGGTATTGAAAACGGCTCAGATAATCTTACTGTTATGAAAATCTTTGATGGTGTAAGCAAAGAGCTTTCTGGACTAGAATCAGGATATGTAAGTGGTGATGATTTAGTTGGTTTAATTGTAGAAAACGTTTTGGATAACCTTATAAATCCTAATAGAAACACAATTATTCACTGGTCTGATATTCAAGTTGATAGACAGTTAATTGAAGCTATCAGAGATGGTAACTCAGACTCTTCATATAATGAAGCTATCCGTGTTAGAAACCATAAAATGCAAGAATTTGAACCAATTGATTTATCTAAAGATTATAAAATCGCAATTGGTAGTAAATTTTTATTAAAAAACTCTATAAAATATCCACCAAAAATTAGGGATAATTTTAGTAAAATTCATGTTACATATGATGAAATGTTTAGAAAATACCTCGAAGATCATAATTACGAAGTGAATATTACTAAAAATACAAAAGAAAAACGTATCTTGTAATATTTTCAATAAAAAGATATCGAATTTAGACCATACTTAATAAAAACAGACCTTCAGGGTCTGTTTTTTTATTGTTAATGGCGGGAACGACGCTTTTTATATCGAACCATTTATAAATTTACTAAAAAAACAACTAATGAGTAAATCTAGCACTAAACTGATTTATATGTTAAATCAATTTAGTACTAGATATGTGGCTTAAATTACTTATTTTGATAAGAATATTAAGTTTTGCAAATACGAGTTTTATTTGCCTCAAACCCAAGTATAATGTCAGATGGAACAGAATATAATAAAATAAAATAGGATCGTCAAATAGCAAATTTTCTTCTTTAATTGTTTTTATAATTACATATAGTGTAGTTAAATATTTTAATGAAATGTGGGTGCTAATATGATTAATATGAATCCGATAATGTTTAGAGGTCTTCAAAGTATACAAAAGACATCAAAAATTTCTAGTTACACAGAACCAGAATATTTTAAAGGTGAAAAAGAAGCTCTATTGAAGATTTATAACCAATATCTTAAAAATATGAATTCTCAAATGGGAGGTTTTCGAGAAATTGATGGTAAATTAGTTCATATATCAACATTTTATCACACAGATTCTGAGATGTTAGAATTTATAAATAATGTAAGAAAAAGATTAGAAGACTTAGGGGCTATTGAATCTATTACAAAGCGTAATCCACAAATAATATATTAGCTTGTAGGTTGCAATTATTTACACCAAAATAAATATTTTGTAATATTAAAATAAGAAAGGATACTGCCGTGAATATTAGTCAAACTACATTAAACTTTAAAAGTAAATATAACGTAATTAATTTTAAACAAAATAATTCTGCAAAGGAATATAGTATAAATGCTTCTATAAATCAAGGTAGAAAAATTGCAGAAGAACATAATAAACGTTCATCCAGAAATGTTTTGCTAGCTTCTTTTTTGAGTACTGCAGCTGGTACAGCCATAGGCGTTTTAGCATCCCCCCAAAAAGTAAAATTTGGTTTAATTGGAGGTTTAATAGGTCTTGTTGCTGGTTATTTAGGTAGTTGTATTACCAATACTCACATTCAGCCTAAATAGGTTGAGGCCAATGATAGTCAGTAGGTCAGGAACCGCCTGACAATAAAAATAAACAAACAAAAAGGAGTCCATAACGGACTCTTTTTTAATGGCGGGAACGACGCTTACAGGTTCGAACTTTTGGTGGTTAGATTTATAAAACATTTACTTAGTCAAAATACTGATATAATATGTAATTTGATAAAGAAATTGAATTTAAGTTAACATTGTTAAGTTTTGTAAGTGCGAATTTTTAAGGCTGAAATTCAGGTATAATGCCCGATATGATATGATATGGTGGAGCTGGGCGGGGCAATTCTCTTTTCTAAAAAAACTTTATAAAAATATACACGAGTTTAATGAAGAAAAGGAGAAAAAAATGAGTATTAAAAACACAGTAGCGAACATGTTAGGAATGAAATTCGGTAGCTATAATGCTTCCGTTAAAAATATGGAAAATGTGTATCAGAATAAAAATACAGAACACAGTACATATAAATCAATTATAGTAAAAAATGATATAATGTATTATAAGAATTATTATGGCGAAAATGGTAAGGGTGTCGCAACCGCAAGTTATTTAGAAAGTAATGGTGAGTACAATTATTCTGTTTTGGATAAAAAGATGAAAAGAGAATATTCTTCAGGTTGGAATAATGGTAGTAGTGATAAATTTAATTATATAACATTTGGTGAATATGCCGTAGAAGATGCAAATAAAAACGGTGTATTAGATGAAGCTGATTTAATTTATCTTAATGATGGCCAAGGAAATAAACAAACAATAAAAGAATTTTTAGGTTAACTACAGTAAATAGAATGCTTTTAACTTGATAAAAATAAACAAAAAGACCCTTATGGGTCTTTTTGTTTAAATGGCGGGAACGACGAGGCTGTCTTGACTTGTTCGCGTTAAACGTGTCTACGTGTTTTGCTTCAAAGAATATCATTCTTTTCGCAAAACTGTTCCAGCCTCTGCTCGCTCCTCGCTCGAACTCAATAATCCGTTCTCGCCTCTGCCGTTTCCTTGGTATAAAAAAAGAAGGTGTAAACACCTTCTCTTAAATGGCGGGGCTGACGCTTACAGGTTCGAACTTTTAGTGAATAGATTTATAAAACATTTACTTACTCCAAATGCTTTTAGAATATGTGATTTGATAGAAAAGTTAAGTTTGATTATGTAAATAAATGTAACAAATACCTTAAAAACACTAAAGTTTTTTTTAAAATATGCCGTTAAGTAAAGTATATTAAGTAAAACTTTAAGAAAGGTGGTGACAGTATGTCTATAGATAAAGCAGGTAACAGAGAATATCCAGTTAGTGTTAATTATACTGTAAGAGAAGGAGATAACCTAACAACTATTTCAAAAGCAACTAAAATTCCTGTTTCAATATTAGCAAAATGTAAATAATCTCTAAGTTAAATATCAAATTAACTTTAAGTTGAGATTACTTATTTAATACACTTATTACAATTTGCTTCATAATATCCATTTCTTTTGGCTTACTCTCTGCAATTAAAAGAGTTAAAGCAAACAATGCACTTGAATCGATTATTGGGAAATTATTTTTATAAAGCATATTGTTCTTATCTAAAAAGTACAAGAAACAGCTTGCTGCAATGCGTTTGTTCCCATCAGTAAAAGAATGATTTTTAGTAATTAGATATAATAAAGTTGCAGCTTTTTCTTCTAAAGACGGATAACAATCTTTGCCATCAAAAGTTTGATAAATTTGATTAATTGAACTAGCAAAACTTCCATCTTTTGAAACCCCAAAAACATCAGAAGCAAAATCAGATTTCATCTTGTCGATAATTTCAAGATATTCTTGTTCTGGAATAATAACAGCAACTTTTTCTGTAGAACCTTTTGAATCAAGAGTTTTGTGGTCAAAATTATCAAGTAAATTCAAACCTTTTGCAAAATTATCAAGAATTTTAGCGACATTTTGAGCATCGCCAACTGTTTCAATCTGATTTTCTATGCTTCTTGTTAGAAGATTAAGAGTTGATTGTAATGTTTGAATCTGTTCTTGCTTAGATTTAAGCATTTTTTCGTTAATTGCATAACCTTTAGTTATGAATTCTTTTATAATTTTATTGGCCCAAATTCTAAATTGAGTACCTCTTATTGATTTTACTCTATAACCAACCGAGATTATGACATCTAAGTTATAAAAGTTTGTGTCATATTGTTTACCATCATTTGCAGTTATCCGGTAATTCCGGATAACTGAATCTTTGTCTAACTCACCTTCTTTAAAAATGTTATTTATGTGTTCGTTCACTGTGCGAACGTTTTTACCAAACAATTCTGCCATTTGTTTTTGAGTAAGCCAAATTGTTTCATTCTCAAGCTTAGTATCAAGCGAAACAGAACCATCTTCGCTTGTATAAATAACTATTTCACCTTTTTGAAAATTATTCTCCATTACTAAATTATACCCTAAAAATAGCGAATTTTCTAGGTTTTGAAAAGATAACATTGGAATGATGTGGCGCCTTATTCTAAGAAGAAAGCATTTCCGGAATGATGTGGCGCCTTATTCTGGAAAAAGGGCATTTCCGGAATGTTATGATGCCTTTTTAGATTAAATCTTCAAGCATTCTATCAACTTCTTTTTCTGACATTTGCTCTAAACTTTTACCTTTATAAAGTTTTTTAAATAAGTCTTGGACTTTTACTTCGCCCCAAATTAACTCGTTGTTATTATCTTTATTCATAACTAACCCTTTCTTTTTATTTTCTGTTTAATATGCTACAATTCATTTATGAAATTAAAAGATTCTATTGCACAATATTTGAATGATTTACCTAATAGATGGAGTGCTAATTTTTTAGCATTATTAGGTGGTGTAAATTTTATAATTGCTTTAGTTGGTGCTTTTATTACTGTGCTTTATGAAATACTTTTATCTTCAGAACCATCTAATTTTATTGAATTTATAAAAGAGTTTCTATTTGGAACACTTGGTTATTCCATATTTTTCTGTTTTGTTTCATTTGTTTTAGCTGCCTGTGTTGCAATCCCATATATTTTAATAATTTTATCTAAGAAAAGTTCCTTTGTTATAATTAATTTGTTAATTATATTAAGCTTTTTTATTACATTTTTTGCCTTTGGTTATGAAGGTTTTAATATGACTGGTGGTGCTGGAATTTATTTTGTGTTTTTTCTGTTTGTAAATATATTTGCAGTTCCAATTCCGATATTAATATATTTAATTTTATTAATTATAGAACATTTCTCAAAATTTAGAATTAAAGAAAGCTTAGTTTTAAAAAGTCCTGTATTTAAAAAATATGTTAAGATTTTCTATTGTTATAGCCTACTTGTAATTTTTTCTTTGCTTGCAGGTGGATTATATCTCTTAGTTACTTAATTACTGTGCTTAGCACCACAAGATCTTGTATAATCACCAACTTTTGTACCGTCACTTCTTGTATAACCACTTACAGAATATGAGCCTACGCATTGAGAATTTGAACTTTGTTTATTTCCAGTATCTGATAGTTTTTCTTTAACTTTTAAAGCATTTGGATGTATTCTTGTGGCTTTTTCTTTTATTTCATTAGGTGTTTTTTGTATTCTTTCAGATAGGTTACCCATTCCTTCAAGGTAGTGGCAATTAAGTTTATAGAAAATTGAAAATTTTGAATCTTGTGCAATATTTGGAACACTATAAATTTCCCCAACATGATTTTCACCATTAACCATAGTTATACCGTCCATTTCATTGACATAGTTAACTATATTATCTTCTTTAATATTAGCGGAGTTTTCAAACATATCTTTAGTTCCATACGCATTAAAAGTTACAGCTTCACAACCTCTAACGGAAGAAACTATTTGCGACAAACTACCACCTAATGAATGTCCTGTAACTGTAACTTCAGAATTAGGGTAATCTTGTTTTACTTGGTCATAAACTTTTATTGCTTCTGTTGCTTGTTCCGGAATATTTTTTCTAGCCATTGCAAAATCATTTATTCCATCGATGCCTATTGGTTGATCTGTTCCCCTATACGCAACAATAACATCATTGCCATTTGCAAGAACTTCGGCATGAAAACCTGTATCTTTGTTATCAACAGATTTAACGACTTTGTAGCCATCAGGCGCAGGACTTCCATTTTTATAACTATAACCTGCAGCTAGTTTTAAAACTTCATGATATTTTGTATCGTTTTTTCGTTTAGCCATAATATAATTTCCTTTCTTTAATATTGTTAAATAAGCCTTTTTATTAAAGGCTATAGGGGTTTTTGCAATCTTTCATACGCAGTCTTATCAAATTAGTGACGAACTTTGTTTCTAGATGTTTGATAAAAGTATTATATTTATTTCCTAAAAATCACTATAGAATTATTAAGAAATTTTTACATCTAAACCTAAAACCTATTTAAACATCCGTATAATCAAAAATCCTTAAACTTATGCTATGATTTAAGAAAATTGGAGATACAACATGAACGATATAAAACTACAAGGTATTGATGTTGATGGTATAGAAAAAGAATATTCTTTAAATGATTTTAAAGGGCAAAAAGTTATTTTGTACTTTTATCCAAAAGATAATACTTCTGGTTGCACCCAAGAAGCGTGCGATTTTAGAGATAACATAAACAGGCTAACAAGTTTTGCAACTGTAATTGGCGTTAGCCCAGATAGCATCAAAAGCCATTTGAAATTCAAAGAAAAGCAAAGCCTTAATTTCATTTTGCTTTCAGACCCTGAGCACAAATTAGCCGAAACGTTTAACGTTTGGGTTGAAAAATCAATGTATGGCAGAAAATATATGGGTATTGAACGCTCAACTTTTGTACTGGACGAAAGCTTAAATATTATTAAAGAATGGCGTAAAGTAAAAGTCAAAGGTCACGTTGACGAAGTGCTTGAATACTTGAACGCATAATTTAAATGCTTTTTAAACGAGTTTTAAACAATATTTAAACGCCTTTTAAATATCTTTTAAAGGCGTTTTTTCGTTCATTTACCCTTCCGCTTTACTTTCTCTTGCTTTTGAGTGATGTATGTTGCTCGAAAGGTTTGTAGATGAATGCTGTTGACCCAATAAAAAGCCTTGAAGATATTAGAAAAATGAAAGAGTTCTTGGCGAAAAAGCCAAGGAACGCCTTGCTCTTCAGCTTTGGGATAAATAGCGGACTGAGGATTTCTGATATACTTGCACTTAATGTCGGGGATGTTAGGAACAAAGAGTATATTGAAATCAGAGAACTAAAAACCGGCAAACGGAAAGTATTTCCGATAAATGATAAGTTGAAGCAGGAGATTGAAGAATTTACTAAAGGAATGCCAGAGGATCAACCGTTATTTTATACACAGAAACGGAGACGAATGGAACGGAGCAGGGCGTATAAGATTTTAAACAAAGCCGCAAGGGCAGTTGGGATAACAAGGCGGATAGGCACACATACATTGAGGAAAACATTTGGATATCATTGCTACCAAAAATACGACGATGTCGTGCTGCTGCAAAAAATTTTTAACCACTCTTCACCCCAAATCACCCTCCGCTACATCGGTATCGAACAAGAAGATATTGATGCAGTATATAGGGATTTTTATTTATAGATTAATGTTATTTTATTTATTTACTTTAACTCAGGCAAGCTTAATTCTTTTAAAAATTGAT